>NZ_JADCKB010000019.1 GCF_014982785.1 Ructibacterium gallinarum | reverse complement strand
TTCAGCAATTCTTCTTCGTGTTGCCTTATTTTTATGTATTTTCTTGGCATAACAATGCCCCCCTTTGATAGTTTTTATTATACCATAGGAGGGCGATTTTTTCTATTGTCCGTTTTTACTGGACCTGCTCTTCTACCATGAGGAGCGGGGATTTTTTATAAGAAGTAATATTAAATATAGTGTGTTTTTTCTTCTCTGTTGACCATATCTTTATCTATTTTGTATTTTGCGGCCTGACGCTGTTCAAAAAACTTAACAGCAACTTGATCAAACAGAGCATAGGATAAAACATCTTCAGGTTGTTCAATCCATTGGGCGCATTCTTTTTTCAGCTTATCCAGTTCCGGCTCTAACAAATCGGCGGGACGACAGGTAATTGCTTTCTCATCACCAATAATCTTTTTGCGAAATTCTTCTTTAATCGGAACCGGTGTGCGGCCGTATTCGCCTTTACAGATACCCTTGGTTTCTTTAGAAACCATTTTGTACCGTTCACCCATAATAACATTCAAAACCGCCTGAGTACCAACAATTTGGCTAGTAGGTGTAACTAGCGGGGGGTATCCCAAATCTTCACGGACACGGGGAACTTCTTTTAAAACATCGTCCAGCTTGTCTTCTTTGCCCTGTTGTTTTAACTGAGATACGAGATTAGAGAGCATTCCTCCCGGAACCTGGTATTTTAAGGTGTTGATATCAACGCCCAATACTTTTGTACTCATCAAGCCGCTTTCCAGATATTTTTCGCGCAAAGGTTTAAAATAGTCTGAAATTTCAGTCAGTTGATCAAGATTCATACCAGTATCATATTCCGTACCCTGCAGAGTTGCAACCAGTGGTTCGGTAGGTGGTTGTGAGGTCCCCATCGCCATAGGAGAAAGTGCACAGTCAACAATGTCTACACCGGCTTCAATGGCTTTTAAATAGGTCATAGAAGCTACACCGCTGGTGTAGTGGGTATGAAGCTCCAGCGGGACTTTTACCGCTTTTTTCAACTGTTTTACAAGCTCGTATGCGTTATATGGAGTGAGCAGACCGGCCATATCTTTAATACAGATAGAGTCGGCGCCGCAGTTTACGTATTCTTTCGCAAGTTTAACAAAAAACTCATTGTTGTGCACTGGGCTAATGGTGTATGAAATAGCCGCCTGTACATGTCCGCCTTCCTTTTTGGTAGCATTAATTGCTGTTTGCAGATTACGCACATCGTTGAGTGCATCAAAAATTCTGATAATATCAATGCCGTTTGCAATGGATTTCTGGACAAAATACTCTACTACATCATCAGCATAATGGCGATATCCTAATACGTTTTGACCACGGAACAGCATTTGCAGCTTGGAATTCGGGGCCGCAGCACGGATTTTTCTAAGTCTGTCCCAAGGATCTTCATTTAAAAACCGCAGGCATGCGTCAAAGGTTGCGCCGCCCCATACCTCCAGTGCATGATAACCGGCCTTGTCCATCATGGGAAGAGCCGGGAGCATTTCTTCTGTGGTCATGCGGGTTGCAATTAAGGATTGATGCGCATCGCGGCATATGGTTTCAGTAATTCCTACTTTACCCATCTAAAATAACCTCCTTTATTCAATCACTAAGTTATAGTTCAATCTCACGAAAACATGGAAAGGAATACGCCTGCTGCAACTGCGCTGCCGATAACGCCTGCCACGTTTGGACCCATAGCGTGCATCAGCAGGAAGTTGGCGGGGTTTTCCTTTTGTCCTACGGTTTGAGAAACACGGGCGGCCATAGGAACGGCGGATACACCTGCAGAACCAATCAACGGATTTACTTTGCCGCCGGTAAGTTTGTACATGATTTTACCCAAAAGCAAACCGCCTGCGGTGCTGAAGCAGAAAGCAATCAAACCCAGAACAATAATACCCAGGGTTTCTGCAGTCAAGAAGGTGCTTGCTTTGGCGGTAGCGCCTACGGTTAAACCCAGGAAAATGGTAATGGTATTCATTAAACCATTTTCTGCAGTCTTGGTAAGACGTTCTACAACCCCACATTCTTTTGCAAGATTGCCAAGCATTAGCATACCGACCAAGGTAACTGCATCCGGTACAATCAGTGCTACCACAATCGTTACTACAATCGGGAAAATGATTTTTTCTGTTTTGCTGACAGGACGAAGTTGCTCCATTACAACGCAACGTTCTTTTTTAGTCGTCATTAGTTTCATAATCGGCGGCTGGATTACCGGGATTAATGCCATGTAGGAATAAGCGGCAATTGCAATCGCCGGAAGAAGAGCAGGAGCCAGTGTTTTGGTTACATAGATTGCTGTAGGACCGTCAGCTCCTCCAATAATACCGATAGATGCAGCTTCTTTGACACCAAAATTAATGGCAGGAATGCAGGCGCCAAGCACCAGTGCTCCCAAAAATGTTAAGAATACACCAAGCTGTGCCGCCGCACCTAAAATAATACTTTTCGGATTTGCAATCAGCGGGCCAAAGTCGGTCATAACACCTATCCCCAGGAAAATCAGCGGGGGATAGATTCCTAATTTAACACCTAAGTATAGAAGATCAAGCAGACCGCCTTCAGAGAAAATACGCTGCATATCCAAATGTCCGTCAATCATGTATGCCGGATCGGTAAAGAATTCGGTGTGCATCATAATTGCGCCGGAATTAGCAAACATAGGCAGATTGGACAGGAGCATACCAAAGGCAATCGGCAGGAGCAGCAGCGGTTCAAACTTTTTTACAATAGCCAGATAGAGCAAAACACAGGCAATAGCAATCATTAATGGAGTGCCGATAACAGCTACGAATTGGTCAAAACCAGAAGCCCCCGCCGCAATTGCATCTTTGGCGTTGGTGATCATGGCCGCAATACCTGTACTGCCCATAAAGTCGATAAAACTTTGAAACACAATATCACCCTTTCATCGAATTAACCAAATGGAGTAAATCAGCCGATGGACACCAGAACATCACCGGTAGTTACGCTCGTGCCTGCACTGGTGCTGACAGCAACAATTTTTCCTGCTTTAGGAGCCATAATTTCATTTTCCATTTTCATAGCTTCTAAAATACACAAAACATCGCCGGATTTCACACTGTCACCTACCTGAACTTTTACAGAAACAATGTTACCAGGCATAGGAGCAGTAACATTGGTGGCGCCTGCGGGCGGCGCTGTTTTGGGAGCCGGCGCAGCTTTGGGAGCCGGCGCGGGAGCTGCAGCCTTCGGAGCTGCTTTGGGAGCCGGTGCCGAAGTTTGTACGCCGCCGACTTCTTCAACTTCAACTTCGTAAGAATTGCCGTTTACATTAATAATAAATTTTCTCATGGTTATTCCTCCTTAAAATCTTGCATCAATAACATCTTTCAGTCCGGCTTTATTCCAAGCAGGGCTGGTATTTTCGATTCTTCTGTAGGATTTAATATTTAAATGATAGGTAGAGGTGTTCAAACTGGCTGCAACAGCAGCAGTCAGTACAGCAATCAGTTCCGTTTCATCCATATTGCTTTCTTCTACAGGGGCTGCCGGCACAGGTGCCGGAGCTGGAACCTGTTGGGACGGAACATGGTGTGAATCGTTTTGCGGTTTATAGAAAACTACCTTCATCAGCATCATGACCAGCATGAGGATGATCAACACAGCAAACACGATAATAAGACCGATTACAGTAACCATTAAACCTTCACCCAAAGCTTCAAACAATGACATGGGACATTCTCCTTTCAATGACAAATTACAGAGGGATATTGCCGTGCTTTTTGCTGGGGCGGGTTTCACGTTTGCTCATCAGCATTTCCAGTGCGCTGATCAGACGGGGACGTGTCGAATCCGGTTCAATGACATCATCAACATATCCACGGGCTGCTGCTACATAAGGGTTGGCAAATTTCTCTACATATTCATCAATCTTTTCCTGACGAGCCGTGATAGGATCGGCTGCGTTTGCAATATCTTTTCGGAAGATAATATTAGCCGCTCCAGCAGGACCCATAACTGCGATTTCAGCAGTAGGCCAAGCAAAAACCATATCTGCCCCAAGGTGTTTGCTGTTCATAGCGATATAAGCACCGCCATAGGCTTTGCGCACAATCACATTGATTTTCGGAACGGTTGCTTCAGAAAAAGCATAAAGCAGTTTTGCACCGTGACGGATAATACCGTTGTGTTCCTGCTCCACTCCTGGAAGATAACCGGGAACATCGGTAAAGGTAATAATTGGGATATTAAAGCTGTCACAGAACCGTACAAAACGCGCACCTTTGTCAGAAGAATTGCAGTCAAGAGAACCGGCCATTACCTTTGGCTGGTTTGCAATGATACCAACGGTTGCACCGTTCATTCTGGCAAAACCGGTCACAATGTTGGGGGCAAAAGCTTTAAATATTTCATAAAATTCGCCGTTGTCAACCACTTCAGTAATAATATCACGGATATCGTAGGATTTATTTCCGTCTTCTGGAACCAGCGTGGTCAATTTTTCAGATAAGCGATTCAGATCATCCTCGCAGTCATATGCCGGAGCCATTTCAAGATTATTTGCCGGAAGTAAGCCAAGCAGGTTTTTCACCTGTGCAAAACATTCTTCTTCGGTAGCACATGCCATGGCGGCAACGCCGCTCTTGGAAGCGTGGGTTTGTGCCCCGCCCAGTTCATCAAAAGATACATCTTCACCAGTGACAGATTTCACTACGGAAGGACCGGTAATAAACATTTGACTGGTTTTGTCAACCATAAAAATAAAATCACAAATTGCAGGGGAATAAACAGCACCGCCTGCACAGGGTCCTAAAATAATAGAAATTTGAGGAATCACACCAGAAGAGAGGGTGTTGCGGTAAAAGATATCACCAAAGCCCTTTAAGGCGTCTATTCCCTCCTGAATTCGAGCACCGCCGGAATCATTGATACCAATGATGGGAGCACCCATTTTCATAGCCATATCCATTACTTTACAGATTTTAGCTGCATGCATTTCGCCTAGGGAGCCGCCGATAACGGTAAAATCCTGTGCATATGCATATACAAGACGCCCGTCTACCGTTCCATATCCGGTAACGACACCTTCTCCCGGAGCCTTTGTGTTTGCCATGTCAAATTCCGTGCATCTGTGAGTAACAAATGCATCAATTTCAACAAAACTTCCTTCGTCAAAAAGCATTGCCAGTCGTTCTCTTGCGGTTTTCTTGCCGCTGCTGTGCTGCTTTTTGATTTTTTCTACACCGCCGCCCTGCTCGATTGCAGAGCGCCGCTGCTGTAAGTCATCTAACTTACTCATAAAGTTGCCTCCTTGATATATTAATGTTAATCCTATTTACGATAATTTAATTTTTGCTGTTTCTGCCGGTATACAGCAGAAGATTTTTTGCCAGTTCCAATTTTTTTAAGCATGTTGACCTCTGACTCTGTCAGACGACGCCAGCGGCCAAGAGGAACGTGACCTAAAATCAAGCCGGCTTCTCTGGTGCGTTTCAGTCGTTTTACAATGCATCCGACCTCTTCAAACATACGCCGCACCTGTCGGTTTTTTCCCTCATGAATCGTAATTTCCAGCTTTGTTCCATATTGTGTAGCTCCAATTACTTCTACCTTGGCTGGACGGGTCTTAACGCCGTCAAGGTAGATACCGCTGCGCAGACGCAGCAGAGTATCCATGGTAATATTGCCAGTTACTTCAGCAACATATGTTTTTTCAACTTGGTTTTTGGGATGTGTAATACGATAGGTAATATCTCCGTCATTGGTCATTAACAGAAGTCCTTCTGTATCGTAATCCAAGCGCCCAACCGGATAAATCCGTACTGGAATATCCTGAACAAGAGACATAACGGTGTCACGTCCTTTGTCATCTGATACTGTGGTTACGTAACCAGCGGGCTTGTTTAACATAATATAGACCATTTTCTTTTCCGGCTGTACAAGACGGCCATCAAATTCTACTTGGTCTTTATTTTCATCGATTTGCACTCCCATTGCGGTAACCGTATTGCCGTTGACTTTGATACGCCCTTCCTTAATCAGAACCTCTGCCCCGCGGCGGGAAGCGACTCCACAACCTGCTAAAAATTTTTGCAACCGCATCACGGGAAATCAGCTCCTCTCTTTATTGTTTGGCATAGAAAAAGCCGTATGGAATTTTACGCCATACGGTTTTATTATATCCTATTATTTCAATGATTGCAACAGAAATTTCAAAGATACATCACCAGTCCGCGCCCCCGTTCTGGAACAAAAATTTGTGCATTTTATCTAAAACATACAGAAACGGAAGAGAAAACTTACGTTCCCAAAAGCGTTAGCCACTTTTGATAGAAACGGCTCAGGGTTTCATATAAATTATATTGAATTTTTTTAAGAGTCGGACGTGCCTCGGCACTGCCTTCGATTTTTAATGGAAGTGAAGCCAGTTCCTTGCCATTGAGCAGGACTGAAATTTTTCCGCATTCGGTGCCATCTGAGACGGGCGCAATTAAATCAGGCGTTAGCGTAAGACTGGTAACGCACTGTTCTCCGCTGCGTAGAGGATAGCAAAAATCAGATGCAGAAGTGGCTGTAAGTTCAGTAGTATCAGAATCGAGAATGGGGATAGTTCCAAGAGAACGACCGGATTGCACTACGGTTTCCATATGGTATGTTTCAAACAGGAAATCATATAGAGAGCAGTGGTCGTTCCAGTCATCTGGTGCGTTCAGGGTTACACAAATCAAGGTCATATTATTTCTGCATACGGCAGAAACCAGACAGCGGCCCGCCGCTTTCGTAAAACCTGTTTTAACACCGAGACATCCTTCGCAAAGTTTGAGAAGTTTATTGTGGTTGATAAGTGTTCGAGACACTGCTTTTC
Source organism: Ructibacterium gallinarum (assembly GCF_014982785.1). Taxonomy (GTDB): domain Bacteria; phylum Bacillota; class Clostridia; order Monoglobales; family Monoglobaceae; genus Ructibacterium; species Ructibacterium gallinarum. The sequence continues at coordinate 60,302 of NZ_JADCKB010000019.1, read as the reverse complement.
CGTCTCCGGAAATTTTGTAGGTTTGTGTGGAAGTAATTTCCGAAAAAGCAGGATTGTTTAATGCCTGTGCGGTAATGTTTGCCATATCAAGCGCGGTAGAATAGTGGGTGTCATCTGGTAATCCGTTGGGATTTGCAAAATGTGTGTGTTTTGCCTTTAATTGCGATGCTTTTTCGTTCATTTTTTTGACAAAGGCTTCTGTGCCGCCAAAATGTTCTGCTATGGCTACTGCTGCATCATTTCCCGAAGAAAGCATTAGCCCGTAGAGCAATTCTTTTAGGGTAAAGGTCTCACCTTCCTGCAAATACATACTGGAGCCTTCTACGCCGGCCGCAGTAGCGGAAATGGTGATTTTATCTTCTAAATTTCCTTCTTCCAGTGCTAAAAGAGCGGTCATGATTTTAGTGGTGCTTGCCATGGGCATTTCTTTTTCTGCATTTTTTTCATATAGAATTCTGCCTGATTCTTTTTCAATAACAACGGCCGACTGAGCTGAAATGTTGGGTGCGGCCCATACTTGCATACTGTTCCATGTCAGACAGAAAAAAATTGCGAAATATATTAAAATAAATTTGTTTTTCATGATTTTCCTCCAGTCTGTTCCGTTTTAATATATGCAAAGAAGAGACATTGCATACATAAAACAGTTTTTCTTATAAAATGAATGGAACTTCTTGCTAAAAACTCCAATTTGTTATATGATAAATAAAACAGACCGGAAAGGATGGATTACAGATGAAAACATCGGTTTTGACAGCAGAGCTTGGGTCGGAAATAGAACAGGTATGGAATGCGGTAACCGATAACCGCAATTACCAGTGGCGAAGTGATATTTCTGAGGTGGAGTGGATTGATATCGGAAGATCGTTTATAGAAAAGGCCAAAAACGGCATAAAAACGGAATTTTATATCACTAATAAAATTACATGCAAAGTATATGAAATGGATTTTCATAATAAAAATCTCAAAGGTCATTTCTGCGGACAGTTTGAGCGCACCGTATCCGGAGGTACTAGGTTGACATTAACTGAAACGGTACAGTTTCGTAGTTTGTGGATTGCCATAGCGGCAGGAGTGACAGGTGCGTTAAAGCGAATGCAGAAAAATTATGTATCAGACCTGAAACGGCTTTTAGCCAAAGCGTAATCTGTGTCAAAATGTGTAGAAAACGGTTTTAGAGCGTATATCAAATGCATTGCAGCCCTCTTTACTATGAAAATATTTTTAAAAAAGGGACAAAGGGTAATATTTGTCCCTTTGCTGACATAAATATGAATCAAGACAGAATGAAGAGCGAAGCAGAGGAGGGATACCATGGTTTTTGATATGGGTTCTGTTTTCATGTACTTATTGGGACTGTTTTTGTTGTATTTATGCTGCCGTTTGTTTATAAAACCAATTAAATGGCTGCTTCTGTTATTCCTTCATTGTCTGCTGGGAATAGGCGGAATTCTATTGTTCAATCTTGTAGTAGGCTCTGCTGGATGGCATGTGGCAGTAAATCCTTTGACGGCAATAACAAGCGGGGTTTTGGGTATACCAGGCATTGTTATGATGCTGTTTATGCAAAGTTTTTTATAAAATTAGAAAGACATCTTATATCTTTCGTTTTATGATCGGTTTCTGCTTTTTGGATGTTAATGCACACAAAAGCAATAGGGTGGGAATGAAAAAAATTTTTTCATAATCAATCTCCTATGGTAGTTTTTTATTTTAAATATTGGTTAAAAAATTGCGCCATCTTGTCAAAGGGAATTACATGGTTTAAACCGCCGTCGTATAGGTCAGTGTGTACTGCATCTTTAATGATTAGCAATTCTTTATTATCTGTATAATCATTATTTTTTATCATATTGGAAAAGGCGTCTTTGCTAAAGTAACAGGAGTGTGCTTTTTCTCCGTGAATTATTAGCACTGCACTGCGGATTTCATTGCTGTATTGCAAAATCGGCATATTTAAAAAGGACATGCACCCTGTAATATTCCAGCCTTCATTGGAATTGAGAGAACGTTTGTGGTAACCGCGGCTTGTTTTGTAATAATCATAATAGTCTTTTACAAAGAAAGGGGCATTTTCAGGCAGTGGATCTACTACACCTCCGCCGCGTACATAAATCCCTGATTGATAATCTTGAGTCCGCTGTGCGTTTAACATTTTTCGTTTTTCATACCGGGCAGTTTCGCTGTCTTCCGCATCAAAGTAACCATTTGCATTGACCCGACTCATGTCATACATGGTCGAGGCCACTGTAGCCTTAATTCTGGTATCCAGTACCGCTGTATTCAGAGCAAGGCCGCCCCAACCGCAGATTCCAATAATACCAATGCGTTCAGGATCTACGTTTTCCTGTGTAGATAAAAAATCAACGGCTGCCTGAAAATCCTCCGTGTTAATGTCAGGAGAAGCCATATACCGCGGCTCACCACTGCTTTCTCCTGTGAAAGATGGATCAAAGGCAATCGTAAGAAAGCCTTTCTCGGCCATGGTTTGCGCATATAATCCGGAAGCTTGTTCCTTAACGGCGCCAAACGGTCCACAAACCGCAATTGCAGGAAGTTTTCCCTTTGCGTTTTTTGGTATATATTCATCCGCTGCAAGTGTGATTCCATAACGATTATGGAATGTTATTTTACAGTGGTCTACCTTGTTGCTTTTAGGAAAGGTTTTATCCCAGTCTGATATTAAATTTAATTCCATCATTATTGTTACCTCCGTTATTTTTTGGGTTGATTTCTTATATCTAACATACTGTTATAGGGGTTTATAAGCTTTTTTCCATTTCATAAGCTTCAGCATAAGCGGGCGTGTCTTTTATTTCTCCAGCTTTCCATGCCCCAACTCGTATATAACACCTGCTTTTTTTGTGCCGGACAGGCAATCCTCTGTAAAGCCGCGGAACGCTTCCAAAGTACGTGTCAGGCTTGTTTTTTCACTGTCTGCGGCAGTCATGATAAAATAAATATCTTGATTTGTGATCTCCTCCGTATACCGTGGGACGGTACGGTCAATCGATGTTTTCATCTGTCCATCTATTGTGCAAAAGTATATCGGTGTTGCAAATACAATCACATCTGCTGCTCCCTGTGCAAATCTGTCACACAATATAACAGAGATGCCGTTTTTTCTCGGGCCTTGCCGAAATAATCAATATATTTTTCTTTTTTAATCACTCCCAAACTTCCTTGGCCATGCGAAACGCTGCCCAAGCCTTTGGCCACCCTGCATAAAAAGCGGTGTGTGTAAGTATTTCTGCAATTTCTTCTTTTGTTACACCGTGCTTTTTTGCGTTAGCCAGATGAAATTTTAATGAGCTGTCCAAAATACCACTTGACATTAAGGCAGTGACAGTAATTATGCACCGGTCCCTTGCGGATAACTTCTCCTCTCTTGACCAAACCTCGCCAAAAAGTATGTCATCATTTAACTCGGCAAACTTTGGAGCAAACTGGCCGAGTTCATCTCTACCTGCTGTTACTTTTGCCATTTTTTCATTCCTCCGTTTTTATAATTTTTCATATTCATTATCAGAGACGGGATCACACCATTCTGTCTCGCAGTTCTCGCCCGGTACTTCGATGGCTAAATGCTGAAACCATGAATCGGCTGATGCGCCGTGCCAGTGCTTGACATTTGCTGGAATATGAACAACATCTCCTGCCTTCAGTTTTTTTGCTGTTTTGCCCCATTCCTGGTACCAGCCCTCTCCCGCTGTCACGAGAAGTATTTGTCCGCCGCCCTTGTCCGCATGATGTATATGCCAGTTATTTCGGCATTTTGGCTCAAAGGTTACGTTCCCAATAGAAACCTGCTTTGTGGAAAGCATGTTTAGATAACTTTGTCCAATAAAGTACTGGGCAAAAGCTTCATTTTTATTCCCTGTTGGGAATACGCTCATTTCTTTTATACGCATCGTCTCTTCCTCCTAAATCCATTTTTCAATATCTTTTTTTACTTGTTCTGCATTGCCACCGCGAATGGCAAAGCCATTTTTTACTTTAGCAGTAGGACATAGTTTTTTAATATCGTTCATACTGCTGCCTAAACCACTGCCTTCGTGTGTGCAGAAAGGTTTAATAATTTTGCCGCTGAAATCAAAATGTTCCAAAAAGGTAAACACAGCCATAGGCATTGTACTCCAGTAATTGGGATAACCGAGGTAAATTACTTCATATCCATCAAGGTTTTTTGGATATTTTTTTAATTCGGGACGGGCATTTCTTTGCTGATCAGCCTGTGCTTGTGCAATACATTCGTTGTAATCCTTGGAATATGGTTTTAATTGCTCAATTTTAAATAAATCTGCATCTGTCAACGCTTGGATAATACCTGCCGCAATCTCTGTGTTGCCTATCGGCAATGTTTTAATCATACCATTTACATAATTTTCATCTGCTCTGGAATAAAATGCAATGAGTGCCTTTGCCATTTTCTATACCTCCATCTTGCTTTCTGCTTACAGTGTAGCACAAATCATCTTGACATGGAATTTCCAATATGTTATTATGGTATTAACTTATGGTTTATACCGATCCGTGGAGGTGGAGTATGTACAATCCCATGTTGAATACGTTGGTAGCCGTTGCGGACTTTGGCAGTTTTACCAAAGCAGCAGAGCATCTTTATATATCCCCGACAGCGGTTATGAAACAGATGAATGTGCTGGAAAATCATTTGAACCTGAAGCTGACTAAGCGAACACCAGCAGGCGTGAGTCTAACCCCTGCTGGCAAAGTAATTTATCAGTCTGCAAAATATATGATTGATTACTCCCAAAAATCAATTGACACTGCCCATGCCGCAGCGCATACTTATGATACTACCTTCTGTGTTGGGACCTCTTTGCTGAATCCAGCCAAACCGTTTATGGATCTGTGGTATCGTGTCAACCAAAGTTTCCCTGATTACAAGCTGCATCTTGTACCATTTGAAGACAATCATGAAGGGATATTATCAGAAATTGAAAAATTGGGAGAAAAATTTGATTTTTTAATCGGTGTTTGTGACTCTAAAGCATGGCTGTCATTGTGCCAGTTTTTACCTCTTGGAAGGTATAAAAAAATGATAGCAGTATCAAGGGAACATCATCTTGTATCTAAAAAATGTATTGATATTGAAGATTTATATGGCGAAACTTTGATGATGGTCAGCCGTGGAGATTCCGGCGTTAATGATTTTATCCGTAATGATTTAGAAAAAAATCATCCTCAAATTCATATTGAAGATACACCGCAGTTTTATGATTTATCGGTGTTTAATCGTTGTGCGGAAACGGGTAATGTTTTGCTTACCATTGAATGCTGGCAGGATGTGCATCCCGGTTTAATCTCTATTCCGGTTAATTGGGATTACAGTATTCCTTATGGTTTGCTTTATAGTCTTGATGCCCCTGAAGATGTTCTTCGGTTTGTTAAAGCGGCAGAAAAATTGGGTTGTAAAAAGTAAAAATTAAATATATCGATTATTTTCAAAATCTATTGTATTTCACTGCAAACCGGATATTTTTCTCCCTTTACGGAGTGTAATGTGTTGTCTGTAGTCTTTTTCGTTTCACTAAATGAGTCCAGCAGCCAAAAACTTATTGAGTTTTTGGCTGCTGGACTAAAAAGGTTGTGGAGGTTAGAAAGTTTGGCATCAAGTACTGCTGTATCCGTTTCTAATTTATTTTGTAAGACTCTTATTTCACTTTCTAATGTCAGTTTTAAATTATTTAAATGATATACATCTCGCATTTCAGGAGTCAGCATGGCGTTGAGTTCATCAATCTTTTTTTGGGCAATTTCTAATTCTCGTTTGTATCTATGGCTCCGGAAAGGGCCTATGAAAGGTGTTTGGTGTTGGGAGACGTTTGTTTTCGTATTTCGTTGCACTTGTGTACCACAAAAATTACAAAAAAATGCATTATCATTTATTTTTTTTCCACATTTTGCGCAAAACATATTTTTATTCCTTTCTAAGCGCTTGATCCTTTTATTCAATAATAAAGTATCAATAATATTATTTTGGAGAAGACTTTGCTTTTTTGTCTCCTATCATTTTTTGCTGTTCGGCGGAAAGATGTTGTTCTGCCAGCATTTCCCGTGCGGTTTTTAATTTATCCAGTCCGTAAGTGTTACGCAGCTCCATAAAAGCAGAATCCAGTTTTTCTTCTCTTTCTTTCCGGGAGATATTCATATCCTGAAAGGATAGTTGTTCATAGCTAGTGTCGGTTAAATTGCCCACTGTGACGCCAATCAGCCTTACCGGAGTGTGATTGAGATGAAGTTCATTAAGTAAATATTGTGCTGTACGATTGATGTCATTAGCTTGACTGATTGGTTTATCAGAATACGATCGGGTTATGCTGTGCATGTCTGCATATTTTAATTTTAATGTAACTGTGCGGCCCATCAATTTTTTCGCTTTTAAGCGGTCGCTGACCTGTCGGCATAGGAGAAGAAGAGTATCAGATAAAATACTTTGATCGGTGATATCACGGGAAAAAGTGGTTTCTTTTCCTATTGATTTTGGCGGAGCATTGGGGGTGACTTTGCGCTCATCAATACCGTGGGCGTAATTCAAAAGTTCTTGTCCTAAATGGCCGAAGACTTGCAGCCGGGAAACTGGCGTATGTGCCAGCTGCCCTATCGTATGGATGCCCATACGATATAATCGTTCCTGGGTCTTTTTTCCAATGCCGTATAAAACGCTGACCGGACGACTGTCCATAAGCAGAGAGAATTCCTCTGGCGTATGAATCACAAAAAAGCCACGGGGCTTTTTTTCTTCACTGGCTAATTTGGCCGTCAGCATATTATACCCAATTCCTACGGAGCAAGTGGTATGCACGGTTTCATAAACCTGTCGTTGAATATTATGGGCAATATCTTCCGCAGAACCAAAAAAGCGTTCGCTGCCAGTAACATCCATATAGCCTTCATCCAGAGATAGAAATTCGATTTGATCAGTATAGTGCTGCATAATTTCATGTACTTGTTCAGATGCTTCTTTGTACCTTGCAAAATGGCATGGAACAAAAACTGCTTGAGGACAGCGCCGATATGCTTCGGCAGAACTCATGGCAGAGTGTACACCATATTTTCGGGCTTCATAGTTACAGGTAGAAACAACCCCCCGGCTTCCCGGGGGGGCTCCTACGATAACAGGCTTCCCGCGAAGCTCGGGATGGTCGCGTTCTTCAATGGATGCATAAAAAGCATCCATATCCAGGTGAATAATCCTGCGGCTCATATATATACCTCCTGCGGCGCTAAGGGCGCAGCATAATGACAGCACCTTGCCGGCCAGTGCGTTCTTTGTGAGTGCGGTAGGAATAATATTGATTGGCATGACAGATGGTACAAATTCTGCTGGTATCAATGTTTTGAGATGGAACGCCGTGTTCTATTAATTGATCCCGGTTCATAGCCCATAAGTCGACCAAAACCTTGTTGTTTTCTTGCTGCGAAAGATATTGAGAGGGAAATAACGATGCATCTGTTGTATCGAATTCGCAGCAACATGGCCCAATGCTTGGGCCTATGGCCGCAAGAATATTTGAAGGATCGCAGTTAAAAAACTGATGCATTTTTTGTATTGCTTTTCCTGCAATCATTTTTAAAGTTCCACGCCAGCCTGCATGAACGGCCGCAATAACCTTTTGTTTTGGATCTAAAAAAAGCAGGGGTACGCAATCAGCGGAAAACACAACTAACGGAATCTCTGGCAGATTTGTGATCAGTCCATCCGTATCCTCAATATCACTTTGACGAGTTAGGCCTTTGCCGGCATCGTCTTTTGTTACAATGCGGATATGATCGGAGTGTGTTTGTTTGGCTAGCACCATATTGTGAAAATTAAGCTGAAGATCTTCAGCTACAAGCCGGTAATTTGCCTTGACGGATTCCGGATTGTCTTGGACGCGAAAGCCTAAATTCAGTCCGGTAATTTTTCCTGTGCTGACGCCGCCCAGCCGACCGGTAAATCCATGTGCGACCAAGTTGGTGCGCAGCAATGGTTCTGATTGCAGATAAATTCGATTTTGATTGTGATATTCAATCATTGTTTGCTCCTTATCCTAAAATTTTTCCTCAGAGGAAAAACGAAGCCGCTGTACAGCGGTGGTTTTTCCGGTTTTAGGATCCACATCAAAAATACATCCGTGAAACCAAACAATGCCTTCTGCTTTTTCGAACCGAAAACGTTTGCCACTGTAATAATAGAAATCAAGAATAATTTCTTTGCGAACCCCTAATACAGAATCCTCTACTCCGGTCATACCAAGATCGCTGATAAAGCCGGTCCCGCCTGGCAGAATACGCTCATCTGCCGTTTGTACATGGGTATGGGTGCCAAATACCGCGCTGACTTTGCCGTCTAAAAAATGTCCCATAGCGATACGTTCGCTGGTTGTCTCAGCATGCATGTCAACAATACAAATATCTGCTTCAATTTCCTTTAGTGCTTTTTCAACAGCATGAAAAGGGCAGTTGGCAGGACTCATATTTACCCGGCCAATGAGATTAATCACTGCAATACGTGTTGTTCCGGTGTCCTTGATGACATAGCCAGTTCCTTCTAATTCGGACGGGAAATTCAGCGGGCGAATAATATTGGGATTTTCATCCAGGACAATCGAAGCTTCCTTATTTGCAAAGGTGTGATTGCCCATGGTGATGACATCTACCCCACGTTCAATCAAAGTGTTTGCAATATCTGCTGTAATGCCGTTGGTATTGGCTGCATTTTCGCCATTGGCTATGCAAAAATCGATATGATATTTTTTTCGGATTTGATTCAAATGATTGTAAACATATTCTCTGCCGTCTTCGGCAACAATATCTCCAATCGCCAAAATACGCATATTATTTTTCCTCCTGTCTTCTTTGCCGCACCGCTTCGTAAAGTAAAATCCCGGCTGCTACAGAGGCGTTGAGCGATTCTATTTCTCCCACCATGGGGATTTTTACTAAAAAGTCACAGGCTTGGCGAACCAGTCGGCTCATCCCCGCGCCTTCACTACCAATCACAATACCAATAGGCCCGGTCAAATCGCAGGCATCGTGCCGTTGCGTTCCGGAAAGATCAGTTCCTACGATCCATAAGCCGTCATCTTTTAGTTTATTCAGTGTTTGGGCAATATTGGTTACCCGTGCTACCAATGTATATTCCACTGCACCGGCTGAAACTTTAGCAACGGTTGCGTTGAGACCCACACTACGGTTTTTGGGTATAATCACACCGTGTGCACCCGCAGCATTGGCAGTACGAATGATACTCCCCAGATTATGCGGGTCTGTAATTCCTTCTGTGATGACCAAAAATGGTGGTTCTTTACGTTGTTTAGCCAGCGCCAATATGTCACTAATCTCGGCATAAGTATGTATTGCTGTCAGGGCAATTACGCCCTGATGGTTTTGACCGCCGCAAAGCTGATCTAGTTTGCGCTTATCCACGGTCTGGCAGCGCAGTCCTTTCTCCTTTGCAAGGTGGTGGATATATCCCAGCTGGGAATGTCGCAGGCCATCTTGTATTAGCAGTTTGTCTATGACGGTTTTTCCGGCTTCCAGCGCTTCAATGACTGGATTTCTACCATATATAATGTCGTCTTTCATTTTTCGCTCCTATTCTATTTTTATTCTTCATCAGGATCTGGGACAGGTTCTATAGCGGATAAATAAACCGAAAAAATCGAGTCCCCTGCCATCAGGTTAAAATATTTTCCTTTCAAATACAACACATCTCCAATCATGATTCCGTGGTCGGCTTTTCGTCCTTCTGCCACAGAAATAAAGATCGCTTTTTGAAATCCCTCTGTTGGCGCAGTGTTATCCGTATCCACTGACTCTATATTTCCCAGAGGTGTGCCGTAATCTCCGTCAGCACAGGGAATACCTGGACTAATTCCTTCAAAAATTTCTTTCGGTGCTTCCTGACAAATATAGGTAAGACGGTAAAAATGCAGTTCTTCTTCGCCTGCGTCCTGTGTGACTTTGTAAAGCAAGGCAATTAGGCTAAGCACTATGACTGCAATAAGAATCAAATCAATGATATTAAACCGCCAAAAAATTTTTTTGTTCATAATGAAAACTCCCGCCGTCACGTTTATTTTAACTAAGCATCATTATTATATCCTAATTTCAGGGAAATAGCAAGACGTCTTTTCAAATTATACAAGAGTGTTAAAAGGAAGCTCTGATTTTTTGTATAAATATTTTTGTTTTTTTTAAAAAAAGAGATTGACATTTTTTTAACACAATAGTATAATGATAAACAGAGGATGTGTTAAAAAATTAACAATTCTCTGAAAGGATTTCCGGCAGCAGAAATGAAAGAGGTTTAGCCGGACAAGAAACAGGATAAAATAAATCCATATAAAAATAATTTGCGGAGGTATGGTAAAATGGCTGAAACGAAAAAAATTGATGTTCAGGCTATGGTGGACGAACTGGTACAAAATGCCCATAAAGCATTGCATGCTTATATGAGCATGAATCAGGAGCAAATTGATGAAATTGTCAAGGCAATGGCACTGGCAGGGCAGGCTGATCATATGCGGCTTGCAAAACTGGCAGTAGAAGAAACCGGCAGAGGTATTTATGAAGATAAAATGACGAAGAATATCTTTGCTACAGAGTATATTTACCATAGTATTAAAAATGAAAAGACAGTAGGCGTGATTTCTGAGAACGACTATGAAGGGTATGAAATGGTTGCAGAACCAATTGGTGTTGTTTGCGGTGTTACTCCGGTGACCAACCCCACGTCTACCACCTTGTTTAAGTCCATTATTTGTACCAAAGCAAGAAACCCGATTATCTTCGGATTTCACCCCAATGCCCAGAAGTGTAGCGTAGAAGCAGCTAAAGTGGTAAGAGATGCTGCCATCAAAGCAGGCGCACCGGAATATTGTATTCAGTGGATTGAATATCCGTCGATTGAAGCAACCAATGCGCTGATGAATCATCCGGGTGTAGCTACGATTCTGGCAACAGGCGGCCCTGGAATGGTAAAGGCTGCATATAGCGCTGGTAAACCGGCTTTGGGAGTGGGTGCTGGTAACGTTCCTTGCTATATTGAAAAAACTGCTAATGTTAAGCGTGCAGCAACGGATCTGATGCTGTCCAAGACCTTTGATAATGGTATGATTTGTGCTTCTGAGCAGGCAGCAATTGTAGATAAAGAAATCGCAAAAGAATTTGAAGAATTTACAAAAGCCAATGGCTGCTATTATGTAAACGAAGAAGAAGCTAAAAAATTGGAAGAGGCGATGTACGATCCGGTTAAGGTTGCAATTAAACCGGCAATTGTAGGTCAGTCTGCGGTAAAAATTGCGAAAATTGCTGGAATTAAGGTGCCGGATGATACCAGAATTTTGATGGTTCCTCTTAAAGGGGTAGGGCTTGACTATCCGTTGTCTCACGAAAAACTTAGTCCTGTTTTGGCATACTATGTTGTCAATAGCGTAGACGAAGGAATTGAGCGCGCGGAACAGATGCTGGAATTCGGTGGCTTAGGTCACTCTGCGGTTGTGCATACCAACGATGACGCGGTTGTTAAGAAATTTGAAACTCAGATGAGAGCCAGCCGTATTTTGGTAAACGCGCCGTCTTCTCATGGTGCTATCGGTGATATTTATAACACAAATATGCCTTCTTTGACTCTTGGCTGCGGAAGTTACGGAAACAATTCCACAACCCAAAACGTTTCCACGTCTAATCTGATTAACGTAAAGAGAGTTGCTAAGAGGAGGGTTAATATGCAGTGGTTTAAAATTCCGGAGAAAATCTATTTTGAAGCAGATTCTACCCAATACCTTGAGAAAATGCCAAATATCCATAAGGCGTTTATTGTTACCGATCCTTCTATGGTAAAATTGGGTTATGTTAATAAAATCTTGTACTATCTGAGAAAACGGGAAGATTATGTACACTGCGAAATTTTCTCTGAGGTTGAGCCAGATCCGTCTTTGAATACCATTATGAAGGGAAAAGAGGCAATGGATGCGTTCCAGCCAGATGTGATTATCGCACTGGGTGGCGGAAGTGCTATGGATGCTGCAAAGGGTATGTGGCTGTTCTATGAATATCCTGATTCTGATTTCCAGAGTATGGCAATTAAATTTATGGATATTCGGAAACGTTCCTATAAGTTCCCGAAACTTGGCAAAAAGGCAAAGATGGTTTGTATTCCTACCACCAGTGGTACGGGTTCCGAGGTAACTTCTTTTGCGGTTATTTCTGATAAAGAAATTAATATGAAATATCCGCTGGCTGACTATGAATTGACGCCGGATATTGCGATTATCGATCCGGAATATGTATACACCGTTCCTGCGGGCATTACAGCGGATACCGGTATGGATGTTTTGACTCATGCTCTGGAAGCCTATGTATCGGTATTTGCATCTGATTATACCGATGCTTTGGCAATGAAGGCTATTCAGCTGGTATTTGAATACCTGCCCAAATCCTATAAAGGTGATAAACTGGCGCGTGAGAAGATGCACAACGCAAGCTGTATGGCTGGTATGGCATTTACAAATGCATTTCTTGGAATTAACCATTCTCTTGCCCACAAACTGGGCGGTGAGTTCCATATTCCGCACGGACGTGCCAATGCAGTTTTGCTTCCGTTTGTCGTAGAATATAATGCCCAGAAGCCCACAAAGTTTATGTCTTTCCCGAAATATGAAACGTTTATAGCAGATCAGAAATATGCAGAGGTTGCGCGGACTTTGGGCTTGCCGGCAAAGACAACGGCTGAAGGTGTGAAATCTTTGGTGAAAGCCATTCGTGATTTGATGAAGGAATTAAACGAGCCGATGAGTCTGAAAGAATGCGGACTTGACGAAAAAGAATACATGGCAATTATCCCGGATTTGGCAGATAAAGCATTTGGTGATCAGTGTACCACAGCAAATCCCAGAATGCCATTGGTATCTGAATTGGAAGAGCTCTACAAAAAAGCATATTATGGAAAATAAAATGAAAAAAATGGGGCTGCCGCTTGTGAGTAAGATCTCACAAGCGGCAGCCCCGTTCCTTTATCTGCGATTTTTAAGAAACGCTGGAAGATAAAGGTGATTTATAAACATAGTATAATGACGTATCGCTGTCAATGTCATCAAAGCTGTCATTGCTCAGAATAGGATTGGTATTTGCGGTTCCGATTCCGATTTGTCCGATAGGATGTCTGCCGCCGTTAAAATAATTTTTATTGGCGAATCTTACGGATGGAACCATACCGCCTTCCGGGTCTAAAATAGAAAGGGAAAGAATGTATTCCTGTGCGGGCAGATCTTCTGGTATGACAAAACTCCCTTTTGCACTGTAAAGCGGTGTATAGCTATAATCATCGTCGGGAAGCCATGTGGTGATATCAAGATCCTTAAAGGTATCTGACCAAACAGGCTGACGGGTCTGCGGATCTAAAAGACTGACTTCCACCGGCCAGTTATAGTAGATGGGAGCGGACCCCGTATTTTTGACACTGAAGCTGATTTCCATGGTTTCGCCGGGATTAACGGTTTTGGGATAGTTGACTTGGTCAAGCACAAAGCGATATCCCAGAATTTTTTGTATTTCAGCCGCGTTAGCGGTTGTGGTAGGGTCTGTCTTGTTATACTCTGAAATCCAGCCAATATATGTACAATGTGTAAAGCGGAAAATTTCAATATAACGGTCCAGATAATTTGCTACAGCGTCATTGGGGTTTTTCCCGACTGGTTCGCCCCAGTCAAAGGCAGTTTCGCCGCCAATGGGGTATTTTTTCCAGATATCTTTGTTTTCATCTGATGCGAAAAAGTCAAATACATGTTGATTGCCCCAATGTCCATAAGAATCCCAGCCAATGCCGACCTTGTTTTCTATCATATATCCAAAACGTACCATGATATTGGTTTGTACCTTTTTATTTTGAAAATATTTGTCAAAAGCATTCCCCAATACCTTTTGCACTTCAAATGAGGGATAGGGGCTTTGCATTTCTCCCCATAGTCCGATCAAGCCTACACGGACATAGGCGACACGGGGATCGTTATCCCAAGCCTCTCCCATCTTGCGAATGAAATTGTCCAGCCTTTGCTGGAATTCCAAACTGGTATAATCTCCGTCTGTCAGGTCAGAGGGCCAATGGGGATCGCCGGGCCATTCCAGCACTACACTGGGAATGACCTTAACATTTAAGGCGGGATAGTCCTTCCATGCTTCATCAGAGGCGGCTATGAATTTGTCCACACCATCATTGACGTTGTCTTCTAATTGATCCCAGTTAAAGCTTCCTGTTGTAACAGCAGTATATTTGTCGCCCACGGTGCCCCGGAACCCTTTTAATGGATTGCGGAATGCGTTGGGATATTCTTCGGGATGAACATTGACCGTTCCTGGTTTGATGCGCCGGCCGGGGATTTGCAGTCGATTCATCATGACAGAGGCTTCTGCCCGGGTGGCGTTTTGTTCCCCGTGGAACAGGCCGTCCTCATATCCCGTCACGATCCCGGCACTGCGCACGGCGGCAACATCGTTTTGAAATGCCGGGTCATCATCGGCAGAGGGGACAGAAGCATCTGGCGTTTCTCCGCGGTAGGTTAGCGCTTTTGCGATGATACGGGCCATTTCATAACGGGTGATTGGACGGTCAAAATCAGAAAAGTCATTTTGTCCAATCAACCCGTTTTTTTCTGCTGCCTGAATATAGGGAGCATCCCATGATGTTTCTTCTGATGCTTGCACACTGATTTGCAAAACAGACAAAACCATTTTGATAAATTCATTGACCGCCACCGAATCTTCCGGCCGGAAAAGGCTGTCAGGATATCCGGACAGCATGTTTTGGCTGGCCAGATAGGAGATATCGTCAGCTGCCCAGTGGCCGTCAATGTCTGTCCATGAGTCCGCAGGGTTTTCTACTGGTTCAAGAAGAGGGACAGGATCAGGACGCGGCCCGATTTCACCGAGTTTTTGGATATTGGACACCTTGACATTGTCTACCAGCATTTTTTCTGCCGCCGCCGGCCGGGTAAAGGACAGACCGCCGGAGAAGGTATCTAAAACCTCTAACTGCATGGAAGGCCAGCTTAGGTCCAGCGGATAGCTAAGTGTGCCTATATAAATAATAATCTGATTTTCAGCAGTATCGATCCGAAAATGTTTGGTTTCGTTCGTGCCAAGAAAGATGCCGCATTGGCCAATCCAGGTTTCAGCGCCATTGACACATTGATAAACATCAATACTGTTCCCTATATTGCTGAAGAGCAGGGAATAATAGTTTTTGTCATCTTTTACAGCAAATTTTATGGGGACAAACGAATCTGGGGTCAGCGTTCGGTTCAGCAGAGTAAAATCAAACTGATAAGAGCAGTTGGTCCAGCTTCTGTCACCGGCCGTAACGGTTTGGCCTACCGAAAGGGCGAGGTTCCCGTCATATTCTTCAATGGTACTGGCCCCGCCGTTTTCATCAATAAACGGTGCCATGTTGTTGTTTTCAAAATTCAAGTCCATGTATATTCCCCCGGACTGATTGTCGGTATGTGGCGGGATGACTTCTGGCTCAAAGGGCTCTGGTGTGGTGATTAAAAGATTGTCAATGTAATAATATTTGCAGCCGCCCAGGAAAAAGCCTAAAGGGCCAGAGTCCAGAGGAGACGGATCCTGATACGTCAGGACCGGTGTGGTGGTGTCGTTGTAATAAACTGAAACTGTGTCACCGGTAATATCCAGCTTAAGATACACCCATTGATCGGTATCAGGAAGAAAATTCAACGGTGAGGAAGCAACGGTCCCCAGGAGATTTTTTTTCAGATTTACCGATTCTTGACCCGGGGCACTTTCAAAGAAAAATTCATACCTTGTTGGCTGTCCCATGGATTTTAGATATACTCCCGGCCAGGCCTGACCAATCGGTTCGGTATTAAATTTTGCATTAAACTCTACGCTGAATTCTTTGAGTAAATTAACATTTTCTACTTCCAGATAATCATAGCCCTGTACGCAGTAGGCTTTGCCCATCGTGTCATCAACTAATACAGGGTCACCGGCAGAAGATGTCCAATCCAAAACATGACCGTCTTCAAAATCTGTTTGATAAAATACGGTTCGGTCTGAATCGGGGGTGGGTATAATCAGGTCGTCTGCGTAAACGGAAGCAGACAGGAGGGTTGCCGTAACAATGAATACCATGCTCAGGAAAAGGGCAAAGAAACGAAATAGTGATTTCATAATGAAACATCCTCCTTTGAAACGGCAGTCGGGAAATAGGTGATGCGCAGATTGGTGCATCCGTATGGTACCAGTTCGATTTGCGTTTCTATTCCGTCGGTGTCCGTTGGATTTTGATATAGATCATGTGTTTTGATTGGATATGGGGGAAACATATGCTTTGCTTTCTCAGCTGTTATTTGCAAAACAATGGGAGCTTCCTCCCATGGATAGGTATAGGCAGTTTCTGTTACTGTTATTTGATCCAATTTTTTTCCCGTCAGGGCATAGTTGAAATCAAATGCTTTTTGTGCTTCATGGTGCAGAAAATTCACGTTTGCAGAAGCTTCATACCAATGCCATCCTTCCGGCAGCGGGGTATAGCCTCGTTCTTGGGTTTCATACCACATAAAGTCTATTTTTTTAGAAAATACAAGAGGCCCGCGTTCTATAAAAACAGGATGTTTATGGTTGTTGTCTGAAAGCACTGATGTATGAACTTTCATAGGAAGCTGCAGGGTAATCGAATCTGATGGTTCCCAAATGCCGTCAATTTCCAAAAAGCCATCTGCATTGACTTCTGCGCTGTGTTTACAGCCGTTTACAAGTAGAGAAGGTTCGCTGCACCAGTCTGGAACCCGTAAAAACAGGGTAAAGGATTTGCCGGACGTATTTTCAAACTGAAAATGGATGGTGTCCCGAAAGGGATATTCGGTTGTAACATGCAGAGAAATTCCTTCATATGAGATATGACAGGGACCGTAAGTAATAAAATATAGATTGTTCTGTTCATCGGTCATGCACATATGGCGTACAAATTCCGGCATAATCCGAACCGAATGAGCCGGACAGCAGGCAATGGGATAGTTGGGAGCATACACCATCATATCTTCTTCAGGACCAAAGGAAGAAGAACGCTTTGTTGCAAACAGCTGATTGCCTGCTGACATATAGGCAATGGCTTTTTCATCTTTTTTTCTGGCGCCTTGTGCTCCATTAAACACAATTCGTTCCACCAAGTCACCGTAATGAGCCTTCCCGGTGACCATGGCCATAGAAGAAAAGGTATAAGCATAAACGGTAAAATTACAGTATTCGGTCTCGTGGTTGGTTACCTTGGGTGAAAGGTATTCAAAATTGCTGGATATGCCACCGTGAGGCATCATACAGTTTTGGATCAGGGATTCCAGGCCTATGCGGGAAGCGTTCAGTTTCTCAGGGGCATTGACAGCACTGTGGAGCAGAGCCGGCAGTATGACATCGATACCGTAGGCGACTGCGTGCATTGAGTTAAAATCTGCATGTCCTTTTTGAAAGATTTTTGTACTGTTGGGCCATAAAGTATTTTGATTTAACCATTCTTCAAATGCAAGGGCATATTCCAAAAGCCGATTATCTCCGGTCAGAATATAAACTGCCAGTGTTGGTTCGATCAATCCTGGGCCGGCATAAAAACTGAATTTTGTCCAGTTTTCTACAAACCAAAGCAAGGCGCGATGAACAGCGTGCAGTACATCTTCCCGTTCTGTTGCTTCATAATAACATAACAGAGCCCTCAGAAGAAGTGCCGTGGACCAGGCGTTATAATCGTCATAGATGTCGTGTTCTTTTTCCCGATAGGTGCCGATATAGCCATCCTCTCTCTGCCTGTTCAAAACACCGTCGACCCATTCTCCTGCCATGGTAATCAAGTCGTTGTCTCGCAATGTAAACGCCAGTTCAATCAAACCATTCCAATAGGTAGAGGAAATTTCTCCGCACCACCCGGCACGGAGCCGGGGATTCATTTTTTCTTCTAACTGCCCTGTGGTCAATGGCTTTCCAATAAGATGTGGTTCCAATTCACCAAGGTGTCCGCCCATTCCTTCTTTGGAACGCAGAAGTTGATCTTTCAGCCATCCGCTGGCAGTAACAGATCCCAGCGGGAGCCGGGTCAGGCGGTTATAACAGGTCGCCTTGGCTTGTTTGCATAGGTTCATTTCTTTCCCTCCAATTTTTCGTTCTTAAAGCAACCAAAGACACAGTGAACGCTGTCGCGTTCCGCTACTATCTTTAGCATAATATGAAGTAGTAAAATTTGCAATAGAAACTTATTAAAAACATCACAAATTATTGCAAATATACCAAAAAAACCGGGAATTGTCTAAAAAAATTCTACCATATGAAAAGATTGCTATTGCAAAATTACAGCAGTATCCCTTAAAATAAAATTAAAGCAAAACCAGACAGCGCTACCAAAATCAATTTAAGAAAGGATGAGATAAGTGAGAAAGAAATCCAAATGCGGTTCCGGAACATCCTGCGGGAATAAAGTGAGTTTTTGGAAGAAATCCGGACTGTATGGGTATTGGAAATATAAATATCTTTCTTTGATGTTTATCCCAGTCGTGGTCTTTTACATTATATTCTGTTATGTACCCATGTATGGAGTCATCATTGCATTTAAGGATTATAATTTTGCAAAGGGGATCATCGGAAGTTCCTGGATCGGATTTGAGAACTTTGAGCGGATGTTCCACAGTGAAAGTTTTGTACAGGTGTTCACCAATACACTTTTGATCAGTCTCTATAAATTGATCACAGGCTTTCCGGCGCCAATTATTTTTGCTCTTCTGTTGAATGAGCTTTGGAATCGGAAATTTAAAAAGGTGGTACAGACCATCAGTTATCTGCCATACTTCTTGTCCTGGGTCGTACTGGGGGGAATGTTTATGCAGTTGCTTTCCCCATCCTCTGGTCCGATCAATGCGGTGCTAAAAAGTATGGGAATCCAGCCAATCTTTTTCCTGGCAGATGTAAAATGGTTCCGTTCCGTTTTGGTTGTTACTTCCTTGTGGAAAGGTGTCGGCTGGGGAAGCATTATTTACTTGGCGGCCTTGACCGGCATTGATCCGGAATTATATGAAGCGGCTATCATGGATGGCGCAGGAAAATGGAAACAGGTGCTCCATATTACCATTCCTTCTTTGATACCAGTCATGACCATTATGTTCATCTTTGCAGTCGGCGGCGTCATCAATGATGATTTTGATCAGATTTTTAATTTATATAATGAAGCTGTTTATTCTGTGGGTGATGTTATCAGTACATATAATTACCGCGTGGGACTTATCAGTAATGAATATGGATATTCGACCGCAGTAGGCTTATTTAAGAATATCATTGCTATTGTTTTGCTGGCGGCAGCCAACTATATAACCAAACGATTCAGTGAATATGGAATCTGGTAATTTAAACAGGAGGTGAAACAATGTATCACAGAACAAAAGCTGAGAAAATTTTTCAGATTTTTAATGTTATAATTATGCTGCTGATCTGTGCCAGCATGGTTTATCCGTTTTTGTATTTGCTGGCACGTTCCTTGAGTTCACCGGAGATCTCCAGTTTGTCTTTCAGTATTATTCCTCAAGGAACGACGCTTGAAAATTTCGGTAAAGTTTTGGGAAATGAAGATATTGCAGTTGGTTTTAAAAACGCTCTTCTGCGGACGCTGTTGGGAACCGCTGTCAATCTGATCATGACAGTTTTTGCAGCATATCCTTTGTCCAAGCGATATTTTCCGCACAGAACTTTCTGGATGGGCTTGGTGATATTCACCATGTTTTTCAGCGGGGGATTGATCCCATCTTATTTGCTGATAAAAAAACTGCATCTATTGAATACGCTTTGGGTCCTTATTATACCGGGAGCGATCAGTACATATAACATGATCATTATGAGAAACTTTTTTATGTCCCTGCCGGAATCTTTGGAAGAAGCTGCTCTGATCGATGGAGCAAATGAAATGCTGGTCCTATTTAGAATAGTGATCCCCATGTCAAAGCCGATTTTGGCAACCATTGCATTGTGGTCTATGGTGGGACATTGGAATGCCTGGTTTGATGCTCTGATTTATAATACAGAGCCTAGCCTCCAGGTATTGCAGGTGGTAATGCGGCGAATTGTGCTGGAGGGAACAGCTCAGATGCTGAATCCCAATGCATCTTCAAACAATTTCCATCAGATTGTGAATCCGGAAAATATCAAAGCGGCCACGATCATGGTCACCACCATTCCAATCATTATGGTATATCCGTTTTTGCAGAAGTATTTTGTGAAAGGAATTTTGGTTGGTTCTTTGAAAGGATAAGAGCCCATAGAAAAACTGTATGTAAATAAAATCATTGATATATTTTCCGGCAGGAAGGATATGATCTGCCGGATAACAAAAGGAAGGAGTTTTTATAATGATGAAATTTTTAAAGCAGGGAACAGCGATAGCGTGTGCAGTGCTTTTGGCAGGGACGTGTCTTGCAGGCTGCGGCGGCAGCAGTGATGATACGGAAGCTGCAAAAGATATTTCTGAATATCAGGCGCAGGACGATAAGGAGTATACCATTTCCTGGACAGCGTGGATTGGTTCTCCGGTAGAAGAAAATGCGGATATGGTCAATTATTGGAACGAGAAATTTAATGTAAAATTTGATGTCTGGAATATTGATCCTTCTAATTATGGAGAAACACTGGGGCTGAAGATTGCCGGCGGGGATGTGCCGGATGTGCTTTGGACGCCGGATTTGTCAGCTTTTTATAAATATGGCAAAGATGGTATTTTAACGCCGCTGACCGATGAGATTTTAAAAACTTGTGCGCCGGAGATGTATGATTATTATATGAGTATGGAGCCCAATGCTTTTAAGTATCGTTCTGTAGACGGCGTTTTATACGGAATCCCCAGCTTGGCAGACCCTGCCCGTCGGCCGCTGGTTTATCGGGGGGACTGGCTGGAAAAAATGGGTGTAGAAAATCTGCCCGATACGCTGGAAGAATTTGAAGATTTGATGTACCGATTTGCCAAAGAGGACCCGGACGGCAACGGAAAAGATGATACCTATGGTATGTCCAACAGCGGATTGCATGCAGTTTATGGGGCATACGGCATGGCAGATGGTTATTGGATCGAGCGGGACGGTAAACTGGTGTATTGCAATATTCAGCCAGAAATGAAAGAGGCACTTGCTCTGCTGAGAAAGTGGTATCAAGATGGCGTGCTGGATCCCGAATTTATTATGGATGAGCGGCAAGTCAGCGGCAGTAATATGTCAAAACCTTTTGTAGAGGGAAGAGTTGGTTTTACTGCCAGCGGAGAAGATTGGCATTATAAACCCAAGTTTGAAAACGGCAAAGAAAAGAATGACTGGGAAGGAGATAATCGGAAGGAACTTCGGAAATTAAATCCTACGGCGGCTGACAGCCTGCGGCTGGGTGTGCCGCTGACCGGCCCTAATGGAAGCAAAGTGATCGATCAGGGGAATATCGTAGGCACGACCAATACAACAATAGGGTTTGGTGCGCAGTTGAAAGATCAGCCTGACAAACTGGCCAAAATTCTGGACATCATCAATCAGCTTGGATTTACCAGCCGTCAGAATTCTTTAGAAGCCAATAATGGTATTGAGGGCGTGCATTGGAAATTTGACGATGAAGGACGTATTGAATATCTTGATCCCAAATATGAGCAATATACTGAACGTGCAAAAATCGGGGGGCATACTGTATTCCAGCTGGTTAAGTCTTTGGAATGGGATAAGATCGGTGATGAAGCATTTCTCCAATGGGAAGAGGATAATAAAGCCATGGAATACGGGCTGCGCAATGAATTAAAGACCATTCTGCCATCTCAGAGCCGTTACGGGGCAGATTTGGATAAAATTGTCTCAGAAACCTACATCGCCATTATTACCGGAGATGAGCCAATCGAATATTTTGACGAGTTTGTAGAAAAATGGAAGAAGGCAGGCGGAGAACAGCTGGAAAAAGAAGCAAATGAATGGTATGCAAGCATTCAGTAAGATGGTAAATACACGCTATCGTTGAGATAAAGTTATTGATTTTCGGCGGCATGGCCTGCCGCAAAAAAACTGCGGCAGGCTATGAAATGAAGAAAGGATGAAATATGAAAAAAAAGATTGCGTTGTTACTGGCATTTTTATGTAGTATTCAAATTGCCGTTGTTTCTGATATAGGACTGGCAGCGTCAACAGAAATCACACCGCAGCCGGATGATTCTGTGCGTGTTTTGGCATATGAGGACTTTGAAAACGGAGACCTCTCTACGTGGACCTGCTGGGATGCGGCGGGAAGAGTACCGGAAATTCAAGAAGGCTCAAACGGCAGCCAGGTACTGTTTCCCAATGCCGATTATGTGTATTATCAGGAAGGAACCAGCTGGAAAGACTATACTCTGGAATTTAATTGGTATGTGGAAAGTTATTCGGCAAAATGGCCGGGAATTTATTTTCAGATAGAGAATGGGAAGAAAAATAATTTATATTTTTCGGACGGCCAGGCACTGGTGCTGGAAACCAGAGACGGAAGAGTGTATGACGCCTCCGAGGATTTTACGGATGACGAAGGAGAGTGGGTTTATTTCCGACTGGAACACTATGGGAATCGGGTCAAGATCTTTTACAATAATAAAACCAAGCCTTTGCTGGATATTGAGGATGAAACGTTCAATGGCAGCGGGTATTTTGGTTTTGTTTCTTCCGGAGCAGGTGTTCGCATTGATAATTTATTGGTTTCAAAACCGCTACGTGAAGTGCCGGTGCCGGTTTTTGATTCTGCTGTCTCAGAATTGATTTACAGCAACGATTTTGAAGATGGGAATACAGAAGGCTGGAGCGGAGGATCCAGTGCGCCGATCATCACAGAACCGGGGGTAGATCACAACGAGGACAATCATGTATATGCGGTTACTGCATATGATAGCTGTCAGTCACAGCTGCTTCAGAATCTGCGCAATTATACCATAGAATTCAATATGAAAATTGAATATCGTGATGCAGAGGGAGCCTGGGGAAATACCTGGCCGGGGCTTTATTTCCGAAGTGCAGATGCCAAACGGTACAATCTGTATTTTTGTACGATTCCTGGAGCGGAGTCCATTACGGTAGAGCGAAATAAAAACGGTCAAAGTACCGGATGGATGGGCAATGCGGATGCAACCGGATTTACAGATGAGAGCGGTTATTGGGCTTATTTTAAAATAGAAGCTTACGGAAATGAAATTAAAATCTATTATATGGATAAAGAGAACCCAGCGCTGATTTTTACGGATACCGATCCAGAGGCGCCAGTGGGAGGAGAACTGATTTTTAATTACGGCGGCGCCTCCATGTATTATCTGGATAATCTATTGATCACTTCAAAAAAAGCAGACCCTGCCGTTTCAGATCCTGTACAGCCTGATCCGGAAAAAGAACTGCTGCTTTTCCAAGATTATGAAAATGGGGAAGCACTCGGCTGGACAGCGGGAGGAAACGTACAAATCATTGGCGGGAATCATGTATTTGCTATTGACCAGCCCGTTTATACGGAAAAAGAGTATGCGGATGATTTTCGCATGGATTTCAATCTATGGGTTGATTATCGAGACAGCGCAGGAAATTTTGCGGCGGCATGTCCAAAGATTTCTTTTTGTGCAAATGATTCGGAAGCATATTATCTGCAGATGAATACACGTTTGTCAAACGGCGGCAATGAACTTGCGCTGATCAAAAAAACCGCAGAAGGTGATGAATGGCTGGCCTGGCCGGTGGTTTGGGTGATGGATGATAATTGTTCCTGGGTCCATATGCGGATTCAAAAGAAGGGGAATGAAATTTTAGTATATTATAAAGACATGGAAACACCGATCATCCAGGCAGTAGACCATGGAACCCCCTGCCCAGGAGGCAAGGTGGGTTTTGATGGTGAAAATGTCCGCAGTTTTTATGTTGATAATTTTTGCATCAATACGTTCCTGCCAAGTTATTTAGCAAACATAGAAGATATGCAGCTGCAGCAAAAGGAAGGACAGATTTCCTGTATGGCGCAGATCGTGAATCTAAACGAAGAACCGATGGATGCTATTGCGGTTTTGGCGGCTTATCGTGGCGGAAGGCTGGCAGGATTGACAGCGCAGGAAGTGAATCTGAAAAGCAATGCGCCGAACGGGAGCACGCCGGAACCGGATGAGGTTACCCTTGCTTTAACAGGTAATCTGACGGATTATGAGCAGGTACAGTTGTATTTGTGGAAAAATTTAGATACCTTGCAGGTGTTGTGTCCGCCGAAGGAGCGGCAGAACCGCAGTCCGGTGCCTGAACCCATAAGCGAACACGGTTTGACGGTACAGGCGGAGTGTCTGCAGGAGGAGGTTTCCATCAGCGGAACGCTGACATCAGGACAGGAAAGGGAAATTTCAGTGCTGGTGTTAAAGCCGGGGATCAATCCTGAAAATTTAAAAGTATCACAGATGAATTTGCAGAACGTAGCAGAACTGCGGCAGATCCCGGTAGACGAGGACGATAGTTTTCATTTTGATTTTATGATGAACGAGACTGAAGCGGAAGGACGGTATGTCGTTTTAGCGGGGAATGAGTATCCGATTACCGAAGAAAAAACGGAGTTTGATTTCATCAGTACAAAGAAAATGGATGAATTCCTGCAAAAAATCAATTTGGCATCAGAACCCAAAGCGCTTTTGGCCGCATTGACGTCTGAGAAATATACGGCGGCAGCCGTTAAATTGAATTTATATCCTGATTTGTTTGCCAAACTGCAAACGGCAGGGAAAAATGCGGCCGGAACACTGATGCTGGACGAAAAGCCGGAAGCGGGATTTTCTGAGTCAAATCTATCTGGGCTGGCAGTGCGTGCTCTCGCAGTCGGCATGGTGAAAGATTGTGTTTCCAAGCAAGATGTAAAAAGCGTTTTTGGTGACAGAAAAGATTTTTATACTTTTTCGTCAGCAGATTGGGAGGCCTATGCGCAGGCGGCTGGCACTCTGCAGGAGGAAATCTGTGACGGTATATATCACAATAAGGGATACTACCAGACTCCGGAAGATATAGCCGCCGATTTTACAGTACAAATTGCCTTGGCAAAAATTTTTCTGGCAAATTATACAGAAATACAGAAGCTTCTGGAAGAAAATGAGGAACTGCTGGGCGTTGATTCCCAAAAAGTTTTAAAATTAGGTTCCTCTTCTCAAAAGAACAAAGTATATACCGGATTGAATCAGCAGAGATGTTTTGATGCCGAAACTTTTGCCAAATTATATCAACAGCTCCTGTCACAGTCAGGTGCCATAGTTACGGGCGGAACCGGGACCTCCGGCGGCGGAGGCGGCGGAAGCTTTGGAGGAAGCAGACTTTCTGGCGGCGGTGCAGTGGTTTCCAAAGAGAATGGGGAAGGGACTTCTGAGAATTTACTGCCTTTGAAAGAGGCTAAATTTTCTGATGTAACAGCTCAGCACTGGGCATATACAGCAATTACAGAATTAGGGAAAAAAGGAATTATTCAGGGATTTGAAGACGGAACGTTTCAGCCTGATGCTACGGTTTCCCGTGCGGAATTTGTTAAAATGCTTATTCTTGCCTTGGACATGGACGTTACGGATGGAGAATCTCCTTTTGAAGATGTTGCTTCTGAGGAATGGTATGCACCGTATATCATAAGTGCAGCTAAGCAAGGGCTGGTTTATGGGGTAAGCCAGAATCAGTTTGAACCGGACAGCAGTATTACCCGGGAAGATATGGCGGTTATTCTTTACCGTGCGGTACAAAATACTCAAATTGCACTGCCTGCGATTTCAGATACCGTGTTTTCTGATGGAGATGAAATCAGCACCTATGCTTTGGAAGCGGTAAAATTCATGGCGGATGCCGGTATCATATGCGGCAGCGAGAATCGGTTTTATCCTAAGGATTCCGCTTTAAGAAGCGAGACAGCACAGATGCTTTATCGTATTTTACAAGCAGACGGGAGGAAACAATGAGAAAATTAAAGAAAATGAAATGGATAGCTGCAGCAGTTTGCCTGATTTTCCTGTTTTCGTTTATGCCGGGAAGTATTGTGATGGGTCAGGAGAAAATAGAGATCAAATTTCAAGATGAGCTGAGCGGATGGAGCAGTGAAGGTCAGGCGGGAGAGATCGTGCAAGATAATGGAGAAAATGTTCTCCGTGTCGGAGATGGTGATTTTTGTCCGGAAATGGAGGATTGGGTCAATTACACCGTTGCATTGAAAGCAAAAATTGATTTCCAAAACGGAAGCTATCCGGGGATTTACATTCGCAGCTCGGAAAACGGAAGATATCGGATTTATTTTGATGCCGCAGCCGGCACGCTGGAACTAGAGCGGCAGACAAATGGCATTTCGATACCGCTGAGCCGCAGTGCGGTTGCATTGCAGGAAAACAGTCAAAAATGGACGGACCTGGAGATCAGTATCAAAAACAAGGAAATCAAAGTTTCTTTTGCTGGAGAACAGGTTCTGGAAGTGGAGGACGCATTGCCTCTGGCAAGCGGCGGAGTGGGCTTCACATCCGGCGGGACTGACTTTTTCCTGAGCAGTTTGGTGATCACGTCTCTTTCCGGAAGCGTGGATATTTCGGACGAACAAGAGGAAGTGCAGCAAACGCAGGAGGAAATTCCCGGGGAAATTATTTATGAATGGGATTTTGAGAATGGAAAAGGAAGCTGGAACAGCTTCGGAAACAAAAGTACGGTAGAATCAGATGGTGATAACCATATATACCATGTACAAAGTTATGATTATGAAGAAAAGTCCCTGGGCTGGGGAGATTTTTCTGCGGAATTTGATATCAAGATTGAATATGGCGCACAGGGAACAACATGGCCTGCAATCTATTTGAAATGGGCGGCCAGCGGCGCCAGATATGATGTTTATTTTGACAGCAATGGGCAGGCTATTTGTGTGGAATATGTACAGGGCGGACAAAAGCGATGGGTCGGAGCAGGAAACACTCCTTTCCTTGCCAATGACGGAGAATGGGTACATATGAAGGCTGTTTGCAAAGGCGGCAACATTAAAATTTATTATGAAGATATGCAGACGCCGGTGGTAGATGTGACCGATGAAACACCCATTGAAATCGGAGGTATTGGGTTTGGTGACGGCGGTGCTCAAGTCTTTGTGGATAACATTGAGGTAAGGGATTTGCCAATGGAAGTGATTCTTCCCGATTTTAATGCACAGGAAAATCAAACGGACTATGCAAACAGCGCATATGTAAAAGAAATCCAGCGGCTGATTGGGTTGAATTTGATACAGGGTGATGAAAACGGAAACATTTCTCCGTCTGCGGATTTGACCAGAGCAGAATTTGCACAGGTGTTATTCCGGGCACGGAATTTGACGCCGATTGCAGCATCTGAATATTCTGATGTTCCGGAAAGTCATTGGGCAAACGGCGTCATTGGTGCGGTTTCTTCCTGCGGATTGATGAATGGCTATGTAGATCATTTATTCCGCCCGGATGAAGAGGTATCGGTTGATGAAGCGGCAAAAGCATTGGTATGTCTTTTGGGATACGAAGCTTTGGCGGAAGAAGAAGGCGGTTATCCGGCGGGATACCGTAAAATTGCATCAAGAAAAAATATTTTACAGGGTATAGAAAGTTTCGGAGATCAGACGCTTACCCGTGAAGAAGCGGCCAAAATGCTTTCCAATGCTATCGACGAAGATATTCTATATCTGCAAAGTTATTCTGCTTCAGAAACAGTATATGGAGAAGAACGCGGCAAAACCGTGCTTTCAGAATATCATAATATTTATAAAGACCGTGGGTTAGTATCAGAAACAGATTCCGGGTCTCTGACAGGAACGTCAGAGCTTGCTGATGGTATGATTCGGATCGACGAAACGATATATCAGGTCGGAAGCAGCGACGCCCAGGAATACTTAGGATATCAGGTATCTTATTACTATCAGGATAATAAAAATGCACAGATACCGGTTTTGCTGTACGCTGAACCGTTTGGAAGCGAAACGCCCCTGAAAGTGGATGCTGAGAATATCGCTTTGTCTGATCAGCTTGAAACATTCTCTTATTATGACGAAAACGGACGGCTGCGCAGTGTTCCTTTATCCAAGAATCTGACCATTCTTTTAAATGGGGCTGCGGCAGAATATAAGGCGGAAAATCTGTGCCCGGAAATTGGAAGCGTCACCCTGCTGAAAACAGGCGGAAGTAGTTCTTATGATCTTGCACTGACAGAAAGCTGGGAAACATGGGTAATTGGGAACATCTCCCGTGATACCGGCATGATCCGTGATTTTTACCGGGATCGAACTTTGTCTTTGGAGCCGGAAAACCCGGAAAACTCTATTCAAATTACAAAAGATGGCATAGAGGCGACCATGGAAGATCTGAATGTGAGAGATGTTTTGCTGGTGAAAAAAACCGAAAGAGCCGATAGTGCGGATTATGAGATTCGAGCTTCTTCCGCAAAGTTCCAGGGGAATATAGAGGCAATCCGCAAGGAAGAAGACGGTACGCAAACCATACAGTCCAGAGAAACAAAATATCGTACTTCCCCGTATTACCGCAGTTTATGTGAGGATAAGCTGATCAAGGAAGTGACAGGCGGAGCATTGGCTATGTTTTATTTTGACGCAATGGGCAATGTGGCCGTTATAGAAGCCAAGGGCAACGATCATATTGTTTTGCTGAATGCAGTTGCTCCGGGAGAAGGGTTTTCCGGATTGTGGCAGGCAGAGGTGCTGGAACCGGATGGAACCTGGACCATTTTGGATTTCCCCCGGGAAATTCAATTCAATGGTGTTGCCTATTCGGTAGAAGAAAATGGGATGCCGGCAGAATTTTACCAAGAGGGCGAATTTGTAAAACAGCTGGTGTATTTGAAGAAAAACAGTCACGATGAAATTCTTTCTCTGGATACAGCACAGCAGGATCAGAATGCCGTACTGCGCATCGGAAGCCAGTATGCCAGCGGTATCCGGTATACAGCAGCTACGGGGTCTTTTGACAGCCAGTCCTATATCGATGGAAATACACAAGTCTTTGCTGTCCCCGCAGAGGAATGGGACAGAAAACAGTATACTGCTGCCAAACAGGCATATTTCCAGGATGACAGGGTGTATGCGGTACAGTGCTACAATGAAAATGAGTTCGAAGTGGCAGAAGCGGTTTTGGTTTTTGAAGGAAAAACCGGTGCGGTGTCCGAGAAACTGGCTCGGCCCTTTGTGGTTGACAGTATTGCAAAGGCGCTGGACGGCGATGAAGAGGTATGGCAGATCAGCGGATATCAGGAAGGTGCGCTGCGGCAGGAAAATACTTTCGAAGAGGATGCGGTGAAAGACCTGGAAAAAGGTGATGTCATCTTAATGCGGCGGGATTTGAATGGAAATATCGTTGGATATACCTATTTGCTTGATCGTTCGAAAGGACGGCAGTACAGCAACAATCCTGTGGTTTCTATGGCTGCGGATCGTATCGTGGTAGAAGGAGATGTGCTGAAATACAGCGCAGGAGAAGGACGGATTTTGCTTTGCATTGGGAAAGACGGAGAAGGGAATGATGTCAACAAGGCATATATGCTTTCTGGAGCACCTGCGATTATGCTTTATGATAAAAACGCAGACCGTATTTTTACGGGTTCGTTAGCAGATATCCAGCCAGGCACTCATATCCTGCTAGAATTTTCCTGGAATACGCTTCGGGATATTGTTTTGTATCCGGATTTATAAAAAATAGCTCCTAAAAGATAGTAAAATGCAAGCCCTTGTGTTAAACTGAAAGGGTCTTGATGAGAAATAACATATCATCATAAAGCATTTTAAATTCTTTGTAAAAGAAGGTGGCGTTTTGTTAAAGCGTTTTCAAACTGTATTTATTAAATTGGTAGCTTCCTATGCGGCTGTTGTTATTTTACTTTCATTATCCATAGGAGCGGTTTCTTATGCGTTCTTTTCTAATATTTTAGAAGAGGAAATCACGGATAATAATGATGAAATGATACAACGTACGGCAAATAGTTTGAAGCAGCAGATTTTTGATCAGGTAGAAAGCTTGTGGATGGAAACGGCGGTTTCAGACGAACAGGTGTCACGTTTTTTCGAAACACCCGAATTAATGACAGCAGTAGATTATTACAATATTTGTCAGCAGCTGCAGAGAACGGTTCGGAATAACAGTACATTTCTTTATTCTATGGATATCTATGTAAAAGAATCCGGTATGGTCATTTCCTCCTCCCAGGGGATCAAGTATTTGCGGGAGGGGGAGCTTGGCCCGGCAGAAGAGTTTAGAGATATTGTGGAAAAAGGTGTTGTGACAAGCAAATGGATCGCACCCAGATTGATTCTTGAAACGGAAAGTCGGGATTCTTCTGAGCAGGGCAGAAGTTATATTACCTTTCTTCGGACAATCCCCTATATCCGCAGTGAAAACATTCCATTTAAGGGATATTTGGCCATCAAAGTCCGGGAAGAGGCTGTATATAATATTATTTGTTCAGCCATCCAAAACCAGAAGTGTGAAATGATGATAGTTGATCAGTCAGGGACTTTGATGAGTCACAGCAACGCAGATCTGTTATTTACAGATATCAGCCAGGAACCTTACATTCAGGATATCATCCATGAAAGCCAGCCGTATCATTTGGAATCGGTGGATGCTGACGGACAGAAAGCCATTGTGACTTCGGTAGATTTGGGTTCCGGCGGTCTTCGTCTGATTCGCAAATTATCTTTCACTGCTTTTTATGAAAAAATAAATACGCTGCGATGGCTCATTGCGCTCATATGTCTTGTTCTGGGCGCTGCAGGCATTGGAATATCTCTCTTGTTTATTCGGGATATTTATGATCCGCTGAAAAACATTGTGAACAACCTGCATCATTTTATTGATAAGCCATATGAACAAAACGAAAAAAACGAGTACAGCCTGATCAACCGTACCTTGACTTCGCTGTCCAAAAAAGTTGTGACGTTAGAAGGGACATTAAAAGAAAATATGCCTGTTATTCGCAGCGGCGTTGTGGAAGAATTGCTGACCATGCAAGAGCAAAACCGCATGGGGTTAAAAAAGCGGCTGGAAGTTTGTGATATCCAGTTTTCCGGGCAGAACTTCATGGCGATTGCCATAACCATTCCCTTGCGTACTGCACAGGAACTGGACGCAAGTTACTTAGAATATTTTCGTTTTGATTTGATCCGCTGTTTCCAGGAAACGCAAACGGAGTTTTGCGTTTATGGAACTACCATCCGTGACCGCAATATGGGAATCATTGTGAATGCAATGCAGAAAAACGATGAAGCAGCAATCAAATTGATTCGAAAGGCGATAGAGTATGCCTGTGAGCAGCACAAAATTAAACCAATTTTTGCGATGGGTAAATGGGTTATTGGAATGGAAGAGATCAGCGTTTCCTATTTGCATGCCGCAGATTGTTTGAAATACGCTTTTCTTATGCCGGAAAAGCAGTGGCTTTCAGTAGCAGAGCTGTCCCGGCGGGAACACAGCATGGAAGCGATTCCGTCCGGTCTCTTAAAAAAATATTATACTGCGATTCGAAGCGGAAACATGGATGAAGTAATCGGCACAGTACATAGAGTGACTTCGGAATTGAAACAAGGGGATTATTCTTATCATTTATGTGAACGCATCCTGAACGAAATGATTTCCTTTCTGCAGGGGTATATTTTGGAAAAAAATATAGATCCCCGGCAGTTTAATGACCAGAATTTTTATGTAATTCAGGAGCAAATTGGGGATATCTATGCGTTTCAGGATTGGCTTATAGAGCAAATCAGGATTTTTTTACAGTATTTAATCCAAAACAGCAAGATAGAGAATTCTGCTTTGATTGAACGTGCACGGCAATATATCGAAGAAAACCTTGACAAGGATATATCGCTTTCTTCTGTGGCAGAAAAATTATATATTACTGCGCCGTACCTGAGCAAGCTTTTCAAAGAAGAGGTGGGCATTAATTTCAATAACTATGTGACCAAGAAGCGGTTGGAAATGGCCAGAGAACTGGTTTTGCATACCAATGCTTCGGTCAATGAAATTACGCAAAAGGTTGGATTTAACAGTTCAACATACTTGATCAAAAAATTTAAAGAGGCGTTTGGAGATACGCCGGTCAATTATAAAAAAAGATGGATCATACAGCAAGAGCAGGAAGAGGAATGAGGTACTGTGATGAAACAAAAATGGAATGAAAACTGGCAGTTTTATAAAAATGAAGAATGGGAAGAAATAATTCTTCCGCACACGCCTCAGATAGAACCTTTGGATGTTGGAATGCATTTTCAGGGTGTCGTTCGGTATCGAAAAAAATTAGAGGTTTGTGATACCTGGGTGGGAAAACAGATTATTTTAGAACTTGAGGCTGTGATGCAGGCCGCACGGGTTTTTATCAACGGCCAATGCATTGCCGAACACAAAGGAGGATATCTGCCGGTCGTTTGTGACGTGACAAAGTGGGTTTCTTTTGAGGGCGATAATTGGGTTGAAGTAGAAGCGGACAATAGGGATGATCCTGATATTCCGCCGGGCAAACCGCTTGCACGGCTGGATTACGGATATTTTGGAGGCATTTATCGCAATGCCTGGCTGATGGTTCAGGAGCCGATCTCTTTTACCCATGAAATTCTTTCTTCAACTTGTGCCGGCGGCGGAATTTTTGCGGTCAGTGATGCGGTGTCAGAAGAAAGCGCCAGGATCAAAGTATTTGCAGAAGTACAGAATTTGACACACCAGGAAAAAGAGGTGTGGGTGACAGCAAAATTGCAAAAGGATAATTGGTGTGCTGCGGCTGAAAAAACCAAGTTGACAGTCATGCCGGGAAGTCAAAAAACGGCAGAATTTGTTCTGGATATCAAGACGCCGCAGTTATGGTCGCCCGACGATCCGCAGCTTTATACTCTGCAGGCAGAGACTGAAACCGATGGTGGTATAACAGATAGCCGTTCTTTCAACATAGGGATACGATCTGTTCGATGCAGCAGAGAAGAAGGCTTTGTGCTGAACGGAAAGCCGATTGTACTTCGGGGTGCAAATCGGCATCAGCAATATCCATACCTTGGATATGCAGCGTCCGATCAGGCACAGTATAGAGATGCGGTAAAATATAAGGAAGGCGGGTTCAATTTTATCCGATTTGCGCATTATCCGCAATCGCCTGCTTTTTTGGAGGCCTGTGACCGTTTGGGCATTTTGGTTATGGAGCCGACTCCTGGCTGGCAGTGGTGTCAGGAAGGCGTTTTCAAGGACCGTGTGAAGGAAAACGTGCGGGACATGATCCGGAGAGATCGGAACCACCCTTGTGTGGTTATTTGGGAGCTCAGCTTAAATGAAACCGGGGATACCGAAGGGACGATTTTTGATAAATGGAGCGGTGCTACGGATGACTTTTATTGCGAAATCAAAGAAACGGCAAAGAAAGAGTTCCCGTTTGGAATATTGACCAGCGGTGATA
This sequence comes from Ructibacterium gallinarum, assembly GCF_014982785.1. Lineage (GTDB taxonomy): Bacteria > Bacillota > Clostridia > Monoglobales > Monoglobaceae > Ructibacterium > Ructibacterium gallinarum. The sequence goes on along the minus strand of NZ_JADCKB010000019.1, from coordinate 26,850 downwards.
CGTTAGGAAGAAGGAATCCGGTAAAAGTAGGATATGACATACCTTATTCGGTTTTTGATGCTGCAAAAATGAGCGGAACACTTCCTGTGCCAAATCGGCCGGGCATGGTAAGAGAATACGGTGATTTTGAGTTTGGGGGAAACTATTCCACTACGCGCCAAAGCCGAAAAGACGGCCAATTTGCCATGCTTTTGTCCGCTTGGAATTTTCAGTGGTCGCATAACCGCAATCGGGGCTGTGATTGGTGCCTGGGAGATGCAGTGTGGGTTGGTGCGGATTATAACCGCGGATATTTTCCGGAATATCCTATTTGTACCTGCGGTGTTATGGATTTGTTCCGTCTGCCCAAGTTTTCCTATTTCTTCTACCGGAGTCAGCAAAGTCAGACTCCAATGGTTTATATTGCAAATTATTGGTTAGATGCTGCATCGGCCTCCAAACTGGTGGTTTACTCCAACTGTGATGAAGTAGAACTGCGCATAAACGGTAAAAGCATTGTGCGGCAGAAGCCGGATCATGGACCGGATACGTCCTATCAGGTGAATCATGTATATGCTGACCCCAATTATTGGCAGCATCAGACAGAAATTCAGCAGGCGCAGAATCGAAAAGAGGATTTGCAGGATGCGCCGAAATCTTTTGCTGAAGGAAAGATGTTTGACGGAGGAAATTGTCTGCATTTAGAACATCCGCCGTTTACTTTTGAAAATGTTCCGTTCGAACCGGGGACGGTTGAGGCGGTCGGCTGGATCGCAGGAGAGGAAAAAGCTTGTTTTGTTAGAAAAACGCCGGGAGAACCGGCAATGCTCAAGCTTTGTATAGATGATGCCGGAATCAAGCTTTTCAACGACGGCAGTGATTTTGTGTTTGTGCATGCTCTTGTTTGTGATCAGGAAGGCACCGTTGTACCGGAAGCTGACAATCCTATTCACTTTACAGTAGAAAATGGATGTGTTGTAGGCGCTTTGTCAGAAGCGGCGGGCGGTATTGCTTCAGCTATGATCAAGGCGTTGCCTCATGCAGGAGAAGTTGGCATCAAGGTGTCCGCAGAGGGCTTGCAGGGAGATGAATGCACTGTTTGTTGGGAGGAATGACGATGGAATTTTCGCTTCTTGCAAATGAATACTGGTGGGGCGGTATGGTAGAAAAAGGCATAGAGATGCCGTTTCATCAGCAGAGTAAGGTTTGTTTGGATTTGAGGCGGACAGATCACTATAATCAGGTTTCCCCATTTTTTCTGTCAAGCAGGGGCAGGATCCTTTGGAGTCAGAAGCCTTTTTCAGCAACTTTTGACAAAGGAAAGGTATTTGTTGATGGGATCGCACAATTGGAAACAGTTGGGAACTGTCTTCGAGAGGCGTATTTATACGGAGCTTCACATTGCTTCCCTTTTGCATCCAATATTCCTGATGCAATGTTTTTTTCAGCGCCTCAGTATAACACATGGATTGAGCTTATGCACGATCAAAATCAAGAGGCAATTATAGCATATGCCCGGAATATCATCGCCCATGGTATGCCGCCCGGAATATTGATGATCGACGATGGATGGGCGCTTGATTATGGCGAATTTACTTTCCACCCCGGAAAATTTTCTAATCCGAAGAAGATGGTAGAAACATTGCATGAGATGGGATTTTGGGTCATGCTTTGGGTGTGCCCTTATGTTTCGCCGGATTCCCCAGTGTTTCGGGAATTGCAGGCGCAGGACTACCTTATTTTGAGGCAGGATGGAAAACCTGCGGCAGGATGCTGGTGGAATGGTATCAGTGCGGGGATTGATTTGTTTTCAGAAGAAGCTGTGGGATGGTTTACAGGGAAACTGAAAAAAATGATGCAGGAATATGGTATAGACGGTTTTAAATTTGACGGCGGAGATATGGAGTTTTATGCATCAGCAGAAGCCCCGGAAAAACCATGGCACTATACAGAAAAATATGGTTTGCTGGGGGAAGTGTTTGCGTTCAATGAATATCGTGCCGCATGGAATCTGGGCGGAAAGCCGCTGGTCATGCGGCTGAGCGATAAACAGCACAGCTGGACAGAAAATGGCATCAATACTTTGCTTCCCAATTCCTTGGTACAGGGGCTGCTGGGATATACATACCATTGCCCCGATATGATTGGCGGCGGAGAAATTCATAGTTTTCATCAAAACCGTCATTGCCTGGATCAGGAATTGGTGGTGCGTTATGCGCAGGCGAGTGCACTTTGCCCCATGATGCAGTTTTCGGCAGCGCCGTGGCGTGTATTGGATGAGAAACATTTTGAAATGGTTCAGAAAATGGTATCTCTCCATCAGAAAATGGGAGAATATATCGTCGGATTAGCACAGCACAGCGCAAGGACCTGTGAACCCATTATGCGGCATATGGCTTATGAATTTCCTGATGCCGGCTGTGAAACGATTCAGGATCAGTTTATGTTGGGCAGTAAGATATTGGTGGCTCCGATATTAAAAAAGGGAGAAAGAAGCCGATCGGTATACCTTCCCGAAGGCATATGGCGAAGAAACGATAACGCAGTCATGCGAGGAGGCCGGGAAATAACGATGGACGCGCCACTAAATACGTTGCTGTATTTTGAAAGAGGGGAATAGTTATGCCGGTCACACTAAATGCAATCGTGAACATACAAAAAACGGTCTGGGATCTTTTGGACTTTAAGGACCAAACACCGATAAAATTTGTGCAGCGGCAAGGAGCATATGTCAAAATAGAAAACGGTGCCGCATGGATTGGCGGCAGCTGTATTTCGGAATATGGACGTGCATTTGCTTTATATGCCCAATATGTATCGGAAGGGATAAAAAAATGTGAAATTTTTCAAAAGCCGTCTTTTCGGGAGTGCGGTGTCATGATAGAAACCTCTCTCAACACCGCTTTGCGTCCTGCGGCAATCAAAATTTATATCAATCATATGGCTATGCTGGGAATGAACTTCTTTTTGTTTTCATTTGCCTGGGGGCGGGCTTGGACGGTCGGGAAATATATCGAAGAAGAACTGATAGATCTTGCGCATTATGCGGCTTCTTTGGGGATAGAAATGGTTCCGTGCATTTCTGTTCAACCAGCAGACAATATACAGCTTGGCTGGAAAAATGAAAAAGAATCAGGGTATATATCCAGTGATTGGAATGATGAGATATTTTTGCAGCAGCTGCTGTGTTTGATACGGCGGTGCTTTCGCTCTGAGCGGATCTATATCAAAGTCGTTCCGCCGGAAAAAAATGCGGCGGAGGAATACTTAGAATTGGATGACGGTAAACAAATAGAGGCAATGCAGGCTTTGCTTTGGAAGCTGTATCAAAAAAGTATTTATCATGGATTGTCACCTGTACTATGGGCGGATCCCATGGTCCCTTCAGAAAAACAAATGTTTCTCTACGATGATTTTATAAGGGCGGCACGGGAATATAAGCTGGATGCGGCTATGATATGCGCAAATGGTTCTTGTGCCGTTCAAAAAGATTTTTCAAAAAAGATTTTGGCATATTCTAAACAAAATGTTTTCGTTTCTCTTGCGAGCGGAGAAAAAATATGCAGAAGTTTTTTGCCTGACTGCAAGCAAATGATTCAGGAGGCAATTCCTGCGTTGGATTTTTCTGTCAGAAAAGGGATAAACACGGTATTTGCCGTAATACGGATGACCGGAGAATGTACTGCTGATTTCATGTATTTTTTGCCATACTTAATGGCCTATAGTGAATATTGTTATGCAGGCATTGGTACTGCCGAAGAAAAAATATATGAAATGTCCAGATTTTTTTTAAAGCGGGAGAAAAAAGAAATAGAATATTTTTCTTTTTTTCAAAAAAGAAAAGGAACAGAACTCATATGGTGCGATCCTTTTGTTCGTTTGTTTCACAATGAAGAGGAACTGAAAAAAACAAAAGAAATGTTTCAGCAAGCATATCAATATTTTAGCAGCAGGACGGAAGCAGAACGCAATGAGTATGCGGCATTGCTTTTCAAAGTGGCAAAGGAGAAATGTGAATTATGTCAAAATCTTTTTCCTGCCTATTATATTGGAGACCGGAATTATTTATGGCTTGTGGCTGAAGATTTGATCCCCAGACTGCAAAGCGATTATGAAGAACTGCATCATGTGCATAAACAGCTGTGGAGGAAAAATTGTATGACATATGGATGGGAAATCCTGGACGGGAAATACGGGGCAATGCACGCCCGGCTTGCCTCTGTGGGAGAGAGCGTTTTGGCTTATTTGAATGAAGAAATTTCGCAGATAGAGGAATTGACCGAAAAGGGCAGGCTGGAACAAAATCAAAATTTCCTTCCGGCTTTATCGGGATTTTATTATATGAATTGACAGGTGTGCAGAGGGAAAAAAGACCCTCATAACTGCGATGGGATCATAGGAAAGAGATTGAATGAAAGGAGTAGAAAAATGAAAAAAATATGTGCTGTTATAGTAAGCGTATTATGTTTGGGAGGACTGTTCCCGGAATGCTCTTGGGCGGAAAGTGAATTGTGGGATATACCTGTCGATGTCCTGCGTCCTGTGGTAGAAGAAGGAGAAACGATGATCATGCAGGATGATTTTGAAGGAAATCCCGATTTGACATATACAATAGACGGGCAGGAAGCTACCGTTGGATGGAGTGCGGGTGAAGGCGAAAAAGTGGACGTTATTGGCGCTGAGGGAGGCAATCATATTGCCAAACTGGCCGATCCGAATGGCTGGCCAAGTTTGGGATGGGGCAGTTGGTTTTTGGATAACTCGGTCTTAAAATTTAACATGCGGGTGGATTATGATCAGACAGAGGGAGCGGGATGGATTCAAATCGCAAAGCTTCGGATGCGCTGGGGAGATGATTATGCAAAAATCATGCTATATCATGATCCGCAGAATACGAGCGGGGAAGTGATTTATGAGCAGATCTATAAAGCAAACGGCCAAACGCAGAGTTCTAACTGGACAACAGTAACCATCGAGAATTTTGACGAGGTTTTTCGCAATCAATGGAACTATTGGCAGTTTGTCATGTATGAGGATAAAATTGTGGTGTATTTAAATGACACAGAAACGCCATTGATGGTTTGCAATTATTATAATCCCAATGGTATTGCAGGTGCGCTGGGATTTGAAAATGGAAATGCCAATCTTTATATGGACAATTTCCTTGTGGTAAAGAAGGATTATACCAATGCTCCGGTGCCGGAAATCCCGGATGACAGAAAGGTGCTGTACTGGCAGGATTTTGAAGATTATCAAATGGAGCCAGAGGACTTAGGCGGATGCTATAAGCTGGATATTTGGAATGAAATTTGGAGTTTTGGCGGAAGTGTGGTAAATGACGGTTACGGAACAGGAAGCGAAAATGGCGCTTATAATTTTAAAGGGGAGTATATTTCTAAAGATTTGGAACTCTTTGATTTTTGTATGGAATTCAATATAAAAATAGACGCGCCTGCTGCAGCATGGCCTGAGTTTAGCTGGAACCGAATGTGGACGACCGCCGAGAGCAAATACAAATCTTATTTTGATACTTCCGCAGGAATTTTGACACTGCTGAAAGTGGTAAATGGAGCGGAAGATTGGGATACGCTGCAAATGGCACCTGGTCCTGGTATTATGAATGTAAAAGAGATGAATGACAAATGGGCCTATATGAAGATCGAGCGAGTCAGCAATGTTATAAAAATTTATTATAATGACAAAGAAAATCCCTGTCTGATTGTAACAGATCCTGGTGCGACAATCAACAGCGGCGGAATTAAGATCGCCGACGGCGGTGCCAATAAGATGTATATTGATAATTTGCTAATTTCTGTACCCAAGAAAGGTCCGGATTTTGAAATTGCGGAGCATGAGTTTCAGTTTACTGAAGAAACGCCGGGAACAACAACCGTGACTGCAAATCTTTCCGTTTTCAATCGGGGAGAGGATACTGTTGCGTCGGCAGTGTTGCTGGCGGCATATGATGCAGAAAGCGGCATATTGTGTCAGACAGCCCAGGCAGATGTAAATGAGATCCCTGTTACGGAAGAAGATGCGCCTTACGCAGTTCCGGTGTCTATGACGATAGAGGGTTCGGCAGAAGAATATTCTTATCAAATATTTATATGGGATTCTTTAAATGAAATGAAACCGTTGTGGGAGAGTATTCCCTATGGCGCAGAAGAAACTGTTTAAAAAACGTGGGATAAAATATTTTATGCGGGAAGGTAATGGAATAACCTTTTGCATTTCCGTTTGACAGTGCCGGAAAAACGTTAATAAAAGGAAAAGAAGTCTGACAAATCTGATGCATGAATCAGGTTTGTCAGACTTTGTTTTTTTAATTTTGATATTTGACGGTTTAACTTTTTGTTGCACGAATTTATATGAAAAAATATTGCATATTCTGCAAACTTCCTATATAATGTAACCATAAAAGAGTAAATCTTTTGGAAAAATTTTATAAAATTGAAAATAACGGCGAAAAAAATAAAAAAGTCTGCTTTCGCAGACTCAAAGCACCATTGTGCAGGAACGGAAAATCCGAACGATTTGAAAAAATTTTTATTTGAACTCGTAGTGTAATTTATAGGGTAGTAAACCTATGAATATAGGATACCATAACAAAGGAGGAATGTCAAGATGAAGGGGCAATATTTTTTGGGATTAGATATCGGGACCAATTCGCTGGGGTATGCTGTAACAGATGAAAAATATCAAATTCAGCGGGCAAAAGGCAAAGCTATGTGGGGGGCGCAGGTATTTGAGGAGGCAAATCAGGCGGCAGAGCGGAGAATGCAGCGCAGTGCCAGAAGGAGAACGGCACGGGTAAAGCAAAGGGTGAAACTGATTCGGGAATTATTTGCTGCAGGGATTGGAAAAGTGGATGAAATGTTCTATCAGCGATTGGATGAGAGTTTTTTGTATGCCGAAGATAAAACGTTAGACGGTACGAATTCTCTTTTTTCTGATAAAGAATTTACGGACGCGGAATATCATAAGAAATATCCGACCATACATCATTTGATTATGGATCTGATTGATGATCCTCGCCCGCATGATGTGCGGCTGGTTTATTTGGCGGTTTCATATCTGGTTTCACACAGAGGACATTTTTTGTACGATGTCGATAAAGAGGAAATTGACCGGCTTTTATCTTTTGATGACGTGTACCAGTCTTTTGCATCCTGCTGCATGGAGGAATCCATCTGGCGTGCTGTGGATTGTGAAAAAATGGCAGAGGTTTTGATTCAAACCAGGGGTATTAACAATACAAAAAATGCGTTGACCCAGGTTGTTTTTGGAAACGAAAAGCCTGAAAAATATGAAGCGGAAATCATCAAAGCAATGTCCGGAGCGGAATTCAAGCTTTCGGTTTTGTTTGAAAAAGAAGAGTATGCTCAGTTGGAAAAGAACAAAATTTCATTCAAGAAATCAGATGTAGATGATAACATCGAAATGGTTTTGTCAGAAATCGGTGAGGATGCTGATATATTGCTGGCGTTAAAAGGGATTCATGATTGGGCGGCACTTGCAAGAATGATGAATGGCGGACAGGAAAAATATATTTCGCGCATAAAAATACAGCAATATGAAAAGCACAAAAAAGATTTGGCCTTTTTGAAAAAGTTTATAAAAAAGTATCTTCCGGAAAAGTATAATGAAATATTTAAAATTGCAGATGACAAGACGCACAATTATACGGCATATTCAAAAAACATCAAGTCATCGAAAATCCTCAAGCCGGGTTATCAATCTGCCACGGTGGAGGAGTTTTCAGATTATCTTCGGAAATTGCTCAAAGGGGTGACCCCGGAGGAATGTGATAAAGAACAGTATGAGCAGATGATGAAGGAATTGAGTGAATATACCTTTATGCCCAAGCAAAAGAATACGGATAATCGGCTGATACCGCATCAGCTGTTTTGGTATGAATTAAAATCTATTTTAGACAATGCAAAAACTTATCTGGATTTTTTAAACAGCCAGGAAGAGGACGGAATTTCTGCAGCCGAAAAAATATTAAGTGTTTTTGAATTCCGGATCCCTTATTATGTTGGGCCTCTTGGGAAATATAGAAACAAAAATGCGTGGATGATCCGCAAGCAAGAAGGCAGAATTTTGCCATGGAATTTTAGTGATATGGTAGACCTGGACAAGAGTGAAGAAGCGTTTATTCGGAAAATGACCAACCAATGCAGTTATTTGGCGGGTGAAGACGTTCTTGCAAAAAATTCCTTGCTGTATACCAAGTTCATGGTGCTGAATGAGATCAACAAAATCAAGTATGATGAAAAACCAATCTCGGTTGCAATGAAGCAGAAATTGTATCAGGATCTATTTGTAGACAGCAAAAGAAAGGTCAGCAAAAAAGCCATTTTACAGTGGCTGGCGGCACAGGGCATAGCGGCAGAGGCAATTTCCGGGATAGATGATACGGTAAAAACCACCTTGAAATCCTATCATGTGTTTCAAAGAATGTTTGCAGCCAAAATATTATCAGAAAAGGACGCAGAGGATATCATAGCCAGAATGACCATTACTACGGATAAAAAACGTCTGAAAAAATGGCTGAAAACGGAGTATAAACAGCTTTCAGACAGCGATATCGCATATATTGCCGGGCAAAAATTTTCAGACTACGGCAGGCTTTCAAAAAAATTGCTGGATGGTATCGAGGCGGTGCATAAAGAAACAGGAGAGCTGTTGACCGTCATTGGCGCCATGTGGGAAACCAATTTGAATCTGATGGAATTGATGGCGGCAGAGGTAGGCTACAGTGCGCTGATAGAAAAAGCGAATCGGGAATATTACAGCGGCCATAGTTTGACACTGTCAGAAAGATTGGATGAGATGTATGTCTCCAATGCGGTAAAACGCCCTATTTTCAGAACACTAGATGTTGTCAAAGAAATCAAGCATATACAAAAAGGGGATCCCAAGAAAATTTTTATTGAAGTGACACGGAAAGAAGGCGTCAAAGAGAGAACCGTTTCACGCAAAGACCAGCTGATGAAAAAATATCGGGCTATCACGGAACCCGAATATCAGGAGGTTCGTGAACTGCTGGAAAAGGAGGAAGAAACAAGGTTAAAGAGCAAAAAACTATATCTGTATTATACCCAGCTGGGCAGATGTATGTATACAGGCGAGCCGATCCGGCTGGAACTGCTGATGCGGGATCACAGCGCCTATGACATTGACCATATTTATCCGCAGGCAAGGGTCAAGGATGACAGCGTGGATAACATGGTTCTGGTGAAAAAGGAACAAAACGGGAGAAAATCAGATACATATCCCATAGCCGGGGAGATACGCACCAAAATGTATGGGTTCTGGAAAATGCTTTGCGACAAAGGCATGATCACCAAAGAAAAACTGAACCGGCTTGCCCGCTCCACTTCGTTTAAGGATGAAGAACTTTCCGGTTTTATCAATCGGCAGCTGGTGGAAACCAGCCAGGCGATCAAGGCGGTGGCCACTGTGCTGAGCGAGCTGTGTCCGGATTCGGAAATCGTCTATGTCAAGGCCAGGCTGGCGTCGGATTTCCGCCATGTTTTTGATTTTGACAAATGCCGGGAGCTCAATGATCTGCACCATGCCAAGGATGCGTATTTGAATATTGTTATGGGCAATATCTATCATGTGCAGTTTACGCAAAACCCAATTCATTTTATCAAAGAAAAGGAGAAAAACCGCAATTATACGATTAAGCTGACCGATAAGGAAGGGCAGGGACTGCTTGCCCGGGATATTGAGCGCAACGGCGAAATTGCATGGAAAGGCGACGGAAGCTTTTTGGCATTGGTCAAAAAGACCATGGTACGGAACGACATCAACTATGTACGCTATGCGTTCTGCCGCAAGGGACAGCTGTTCAATCTGACACTGCAAAAGGCGCCCAGAGGTGAAAATGAGCTGGTGCCCATCAAAAAAGAGTTGGATCCCGCAAAATACGGCGGATATAACAATACGGCTGCGGCTTTCTTTGCCATGGTGAAGCATACAGTCAAGAAAAAAGAGGTGTTGTCCATTCTGCCGGTGGAACTGATCATTGCGGACCAATTCCGGCAGGACGATGATTTTGCCCTCCGGTATCTTGCCAAAAGATACAAACTGGAAAATCCGCAGTTTGTGTTCGGCCGGAAAATTTTGAAAATCAACACCATGATTGAATTTGAAAACGGTTTCCGGGCAAACATTGCGTCAAAATCAAGTGGTGGTGCCAAAATGGTGTTGGCTTCAGCGGTGCCTTTGCTGTTCAGTCCGGAGCAGGAGCAGTATGCGAGAAAAATTTGCAGCAAAATCACCAAGGCAAAGGAAAAGCGGATTCCGCTGGCGATTTATCCACAGTTTGACCATATTACCAAAGAGGAAAATGCGGCGCTGTACCAGACCTTTGTCCGCAAGACAAAATCCCATGTTTTTGCCGCTGTTTCTGCCTTTTCCAATGTCGGCAAACTGATGGAAGAAAAAGCAGAAGCTTTTGCGAACATGGAATTGGAGGAGCAGTGCCAGCTGATCTATTCGCTGCTTTCCCTGTTTAAGACAGGGCGAACCACAGGGTGCGATATTACTTCCATTGATGGCAGTAAAAACACAGGAATTATTACCATAAGTTCTAAGATAAATAAGAATATCCGTATTATAGACCAAAGCCCCACCGGATTATTGGAGAAAAAATCCGAAAATCTTCTGACACTATGAGCTGGAGAACGGTGGTGATTACCCGGCGGTGCAAGCTGGATTTGAAGATGAATTATTTGGTGGTGCGGGCAGAGGAGGGCGTCAGCCGTGTTTTTCTGGACGAGATCGGGACGCTTTTGATTGAAAATACTGCGGTGTCAATCACCGGATGCCTGCTGGCAGAACTGGCCGCAAAAAAAATCAAGGTGATTTTTTGCGATGGAAAACGGAATCCATGTGCAGAGCTGGTGCCCTGCTATGGCAGTCATGACTGCAGCAGAAAGCTGGAACAGCAGATTGGCTGGAAATCCGCTGTGAAGGATATGATCTGGAGTGAAATTGTGGCGGAAAAAATTCGTAAGCAGGCAATCCATTTGCGGGAGAGAGACAGGCAGGAGGAGGCGGCTCTGCTGGAACGGTATCTGATGGAAATAGAGCCGGCAGATGCCAGCAACCGGGAAGGACATGCCGCAAAGGTGTATTTTAACGCACTGTTCGGCAAAGACTTTACCAGAGCCGAGGACAATGCGGTCAATGCCGCTTTGAACTATGGCTACAGCATTCTTTTGTCTGCCTGCAGCCGGGAGATTGTGGCAAATGGCTATTTGACCCAGCTTGGCATTTTTCATCATAATATGTTTAATGCGTTTAATTTGAGCTGTGATCTGGTAGAGCCTTTTCGGATCTTGGTGGACCGTGTGGTAAAGACGGAGGATTTTCGTATTTTTGATCAAGAGGCAAGAAAGAAATTGGTCAATATTTTAAATGACCAGGTGAAAATTGACGGCACTGTCCAGTATGTCAACCAAGCCATTAAAATCTATTGCAAAAGTGTATTGGATGCGCTGAGCGAAAACGACGTTTCGTTGATAAAATTTTATAGTTATGAGTTATAGATTTATGAGAATTATAGTATTTTTTGATCTGCCCACAGTAACGGCAGAAGAGAGGCGCAGTTATACAAAATTCCGCAAGTTTTTAATTAAGAGCGGATTTGTAATGCTGCAGGAATCGGTGTATTCTAAAATTGTTTTGAATCAAACGGCGGCGCAGGCGGTCTATGGCAGTCTGCGCCGGAACAAACCGCCCGCAGGCATGGTGCAGATCTTGGCGGTAACAGAAAAACAGTTTGAAAAGTCAGAGATTTTGGTAGGAGAATATCAAAGTGAAATATTGAATAACGATGAAAGGCTGGTTTTTTTATGAAGCTCATTTTCCCTTTGCTGCAGGAACAGCTGGATTTGGGACGGGAAGACAAGGTAAATGTTTTGGTGATCGAAAATCCATCTTATTTTGTGCATTTCTTAAATGAAATCTGGAAGGCATCCCAAAAAGAAACCAGCGAAATCGTATTTTCCTCTCAACATGTCCCGCTGGATATGGCAAAAAAGCTGGAGATACTGCAAACCTTTGTACCGTTTGAAACAAACAGAAAAAACCTTGTCACAAAGCTGTATCAGTATGCGGAAAAGGTAATGATGGGCGAGGAGTTCTTTGTATCGACCCAAAAGCTGATGCAGGATCATCTTGACTATATCACAAAAATTGCGCAGAATTTACCTTTTCCTCTTGACTTTTCCGATACCTTTGAGGTATCATATCTTATGAAAGCAGTCGATCTCCGGTTTGATACGGCATATGCCTCCCTCGGGGAACAGGTGGTGGATTATATGGAATCGGTCACCATGCTGGAGGGAGAAAAATGCTTTGTATTGGTCAATCTGCGGGACTATATCAGCGACCGTGAGATGGATGCTTTTTACCAAACCGTATTATATAAAAAATTAAAGGTTTTGGTGGTCAGCGCAAAGGATTATCCTCTGTCAGGGTATGAAACCAAGACAATTATTGACCATACCCTGTGTGTGATATGATTTTGTGGCTGCCTGCCCTATAAAATGACACGGCGTGTAGTGGCGTTTTCTCAAAATTTGAGGTTTGAGAGCAGTGTAATTTTATAGGGTAGTAAAACCTTGACTATGGTATCAGAGAGTTGTCGCAGGTTTGAGAGCAGTGTAATTTTATAGGGTAGTAAAACCTCTGTATTGTCTAATCAGTTCAAGTCCCGAGTTTGAGAGCAGTGTAATTTTATAGGGTAGTAAAACTTCTACATGTCTGCTTAATCCATCTGACTGTTTGAGAGCAGTGTAATTTTATAGGGTAGTAAAACGTGGCCAGTATGGTGGTAGAACACATTCTTGTTTGAGAGCAGTGTAATTTTATAGGGTAGTAAAACACCCGCCACATTGTGGCGGCTGGACAAACAGTTTGAGAGCAGTGTAATTTTATAGGGTAGTAAAACGCGGCACATTGCACAAAACACCGATTGTTGGTTTGAGAGCAGTGTAATTTTATAGGGTAGTAAAACGCGCGCGCCCGTCCAGCGCCGCACGCGGCGGTTTGAGAGCAGTGTAATTTTATAGGGTAGTAAAACTTCCTTGCGGAGGAATACGGAAAAGTTATTGTTTGAGAGCAGTGTAATTTTATAGGGTAGTAAAACTTAGCGCCCCTTGTCCTTCCTATTCCTTCGGTTTGAGAGCAGTGTAATTTTATAGGGTAGTAAAACAAATGACCTGCCGCAATGGTAAAACTTTCAAAAAAGATAGACAGAACTATTATGTTATAGAGGGTGTGACTGATATTAACGCATAGAACCTTGCGTCAGTAAGTGCGTACATAAATAAAGCTCCAATACAGCAGACGGAGAATGTACAAGCCTTTTCCTCAAACGTCCAAAACGCTTCTGTTGATATTGAAACTTCTGATGGTAATATAGCACACGAATCAGATAATGTCACTACCACTGCGAGGGATGTTGTTGAAAGCGTGTAGGATTGCAATAGATGTGTTACACTGATATTAAAAGCCGATAAGATAGCTTTTTTCACTTCGTATATCATTATTGATAATATCATGATTCTGTGGTATAATATTATTAAAAGCTGTACTGCTGGCCGTTTCGGACGTAGAGGAAAGGGGATTTGCATTTTCCGCAGCAGCAAGGCTTTTTTTATGTTTTTATAAGGTAGGAAAAATCAGAGACAATCACAAAAATAACTGAAAGGATAAAAGAAATCGCATTTATGGGCGGGGCGATCATCCTTTTAATCAAATCAGATAAAAAGAGGAATTAATTCCCCCGCCCCTTTTTGGGGATAATATTATCATCCCTCAATCTAAGACAAAATGCAGGGATTCAATTCTATTCCAAGCATGATATCAATGGCTACAAGCATCATTCTGCTGAATGCTGTTTGCCGTTGGAAAAGGAGGAAATAGCATGGATGAACAAAAAGATAAGTATACCGCACAAAAGAAATATCTATCCCAAAAAAAGCAGCTTCGTGTATGGGCTGACACGGATAAATATGAGCGTTTAAAACATGCAGCTTCAGCAAATGGAGATAGCATTTACAGTATAATCACACGTTATATCGACGCGTATCTTGACGAATCAGAGGCTTAACCGCCTCTGTTTTTTTATTTCAGCCAAAATGCAGCCATATACCTTTGTGCGTACCCAATACACTGCCATATACAAGAATTTTGCAGTCCGTTCTCAGACTTGCGCATCGGGCAATGCGGCAGACATAAAAAGTTTATAATTGGATTATTCTGCCCCTTCAACCATTGTTGTTTGGCTTCCTCTTATTCTCTGTTTATGAAAAATTTTACATGAGATTTACCTGGGTTTTATTTTAATTTTACATAAATGCAATATGATATATTTTGAAGTAATTTATTTTTATAAAAAAGCAAAAGGACAGCTAAAGAAGCGGCTTGGAAAAATGGAGGAAAGGAGTAATTCGGGTGCGCGAATTATATAAAAAAGGATTTACGCAAAATCGAGAACTGTCCTGGCTGAAATTTAACGAAAGAGTCTTATGCGAAGCCATGGATGAAACGGTACCGCTGTTGGAGCGTTTAAAATTTATCTCTATTTTTACCAGCAATTTAGATGAATTTTTCATGATAAGGGTAGGCAGTCTGTTTGATATGATGCATGTCAATGAAGAAAGTATTGATAGCAAATCCGGTATGACGCCAGAGGAACAGCTGAAAAAAATCTTTGAGGCAGTAAGACCTCTCTATCAAAAGAAAGAGCAGATATTTCAAGAAGTGGAAGCTTTGCTTCGGGAGCAGGGAATTTATCATTTAGAATATCATGAACTGGAACAAAACGAGCGTAAAAGTGTGAAAAAGTATTTTAAAACCTCCATCGCGCCCATTTTATCGCCGCAGATCATTGATACGCATCATCCATTTCCTCATTTGGCCAATAAGGTGATCCATATTGGCGTAATTCTTCGGCATAAAGGAAAAGAGGTATTTGGCGTGATTCCAGTTTCCGCTACCTTACCAGATATTTTTCAGCTGCCGGGCAGTGCAGTGCGGTATATTCGGATTGAAAATATGATTGCAGAATACACGGATAACATATTTGCGCCTTATACGGTCAGGGAGCAAGTCATTTTTGCTGTCACACGGAATGCGGATGTAAATCCAGATGATGAGGTTTTTGCGGATGAGCCGGATTTTAGAAAGCGCATGAAAAAGGTTTTGGTACAGCGAAGGAGATTAGCGCCGGTGCGGTTGGAATTATCCAATCCGGTAAGTGAAATGTTTTCCGCGTATTTGATCGAAAAACTTCATATTTCTCCTTCTCAGATTTATGTTACCAGTGCTCCTTTGAAGATGGAATATGCATATAGCTTGCCGGGAAAGCTTTCAAATAGTTTGCAGAAGACGTTAAGTTATCCGGATTTTACTCCTGTTTGGCCGGGAACTGTGCGCAGTGATGAAAGCATTCTACGGCAGGTGGAAAAGAAGGATATCCTTCTTTCCTATCCTTTTGAGAGCATGGAGCCTTTTTTAAAGATGATCAAAGAGGCGGCCAATGACTCCATGGTGATTTCTATTAAGATTACCATCTATCGGCTTGCCAGCAATGCAAAGTTGGTAGAATATCTTTGCGAAGCTGCCGAGAATGGTAAAAATGTAACCGTTTTAATTGAACTGCGGGCGCGATTTGATGAACAGAATAATATTGATTGGTCAGAACGTTTGGAAGAAGCTGGATGCACCATTTTATACGGTTTTGAATTTTATAAGGTACATTCAAAAATTTGTTTGATTACCAAAAAAGGCAGAAATGGAATTCAATATATTACGCAGATCGGAACAGGTAACTATAACGAAAAAACGGCAAAATTGTACACAGATCTCTCCTTATTGACTGCGAATCGGCAGATAGCACATGATGCGGTAGAATTTTTTAAGAATATGGCAATCGCCAATTTAGAGGGAAGCTATCAGCATTTACTGGTTGCGCCGGTCTCCTTAAAATCCAGTGTGATCGAACAAATCGGTCAGGAAATGAAAAAAGGGTCTGATGGATATATTTTTATTAAAATTAATTCTCTGACAGATGCAGATATTATTGACAAGTTGTCACAGGCTTCCTGCGCCGGTGTACATATTGATATGATCATTCGCGGGATCTGCTGCATCCTTCCGGGAATCCCAGGGAAAACAGAAAATATTCATATTTACAGTATTGTAGGACGGTATTTGGAACATTCAAGAATATATTGCTTTGGACGGGATGAAGAGGAAAGAATGTATATTTCTTCAGCGGATTTTATGACGCGGAATACGGAAAGGCGTGCGGAAGTGGCGTGCCCAATTTATGATGCTAAGATTCGGGAGAAAATCCATAAAATTATTGAGGCTGAAATGTATGATACGGTAAAACGCCGTGAACTGATGGCAGACGGGAATTATGTTGTTAAGGAGAAAAATCAGGCGCCGGTAGACAGTCAGAAGTTTTTGATGGAAATGGCATATAAACAAGCATTTAAAGACGAGGAAGATAGAAAGGGATTTTCTTTCAAGGCAAGCATACAAAAATTTTTCATGCGGTTCTTTCTTCTATAATTTTGCAGAATCAGATAGGGAAGTTTGAAATAAGTGGTTATGCGCTATAAAAGCCGGTGCAATTTGCACCGGCTTTAAACGTCAGAATATAAAACAGAAGGGCAATTTAATTTTCTAGCCGACGTAAATTTATGCGACCTTTGTCATCGATTTCAATGACTTCTACTTTCACGATGTCTCCTTCTTTGACCACATCGGTTACTTTCTCTACCCGTCCTTTTGCCAGCTTAGAAATATGAATCAGGCCGTCTTTTCCAGGAAGTAATTCAACAAATGCACCAAAATCCATGATACGGACAACTTTCCCTTCATAAATTTCGCCCACTTCCGGCTCTTTTACAATGGCTTCAATCATTCTGCGGGCTTTTTCACCCATTTCTGTATCCACAGCGGCAATATAAACACTACCATCGTCTTCAATATCAATTTTTGCACCGGTTTCGGCTATAATCCCTTGAATGACTTTTCCACCGCTGCCAATTACTTCGCGGATTTTATCAACCGGGACAGTCATATTAATAATTTTTGGAGCATAAGGAGAGAGTTCTTCTCGTGGTTTTGCGATGGCTTTCAGCATAACTTCATCCAAAATATAGCAACGCGCGTTTTTGGTTTGTTCCAAGGCAGTCCGAATAATTGCTGGTGTAAGACCATCTATTTTTAAATCCATTTGAATGGCAGTAATGCCCTTTTTCGTTCCTGCAACCTTGAAGTCCATGTCTCCAAAAAAGTCTTCTACGCCTTGAATATCTACCATGGTGAGGAAGTTGTCTTCATCATCGGGATCAGTAATCAAACCGACCGAAATACCTGCAACAGGGGCTTTTATGGGAACACCAGCATCCATCAAAGCCAGGGTGCTTCCGCAAACGCTTCCTTGTGAGGTAGAGCCGTTGGAACTAAGCACTTCAGAAACCAAACGGATCGCATAGGGAAATTCAGATTCGGAAGGAATGACCGGAACCAGGGCGCGTTCTGCCAATGCTCCATGACCAATTTCCCGACGACCCGGACCGCGGGAAGGACGGGTTTCACCTACACTGTAGGAGGGGAAATTATAATGGTGCAGATAACGGCGGTATTCCTCGTTGTCAAGGCCGTCAATAATTTTGGCTTCTCCTAAAGGCCCTAACGTAGCCACAGTCAGAACCTGGGTTTGACCACGGCTGAATAAACCGCTCCCGTGTGCTCTGGGAAGCAGGCCAACTTCGGCAGATAGAGGACGGAGTTCCAAAATACCTCTGCCGTCTACACGCTTTTTATCATACATCAGCCAGTTGCGCACCACCGTTTTTTGTAATTTATACAGCGCTTCGTCAATTTGAAGCTGATATTCTTCTACCGGATATTGCTCATTAAAATATTCATAAACATTGTCATAAACTACGGCTAAACGGGCATCACGGATTGTTTTATCATCGGTATCCATGGCCTCTTTTACCATATCTTCTGCGTAAGCACGGATGTCATTAAATAGCTGTTCGTCTACTACCATGTGCTCGTATTCAAATTTGGGTTTGCCAATTTCATCCTGAATTTTTTGAATAAAGGCACACAGTTTTTTAATTTCTTCGTGTGCAAACATAATAGCGGCAAACATTTTATCCTCCGGCACTTCGTTTGCACCGGCCTCAATCATTACCACCTTTTTAGCGCTGCCTGCAACAGTAAGATTCATCTCGCTGACTTCGCGCTGTGCTTCTGTAGGATTAATTACAAATTCACCGTCTACCAAACCCACATATACTGCTGCAATCGGCCCGTTAAAAGGAATATCGGATACACAGACGGCAGCGGAGGATCCGATCATTGCGCAGAATTCCGGTGCGTTATCCTGTTCTACAGAAAGAACCGTGGATACAATGGAAACATCATTGCGCAAATCTTTCGGAAAAAGTGGGCGCATAGGACGATCAATGACCCGCGCGGTCAAAATGGCGTTCTCAGAAGGTCTGCCCTCTCGGCGAGTAAAACCTCCGGGAATCTTGCCTACGGCATACATTTTTTCTTCATAATCGATGCTGAGCGGGAAGAAGTCAATACCGTCCCGCGGCTTGTCCGATGCGGTGGCAGCGGTAATTACAACGGTGTCGCCGTAGCGTACCAATACAGAACCGTTGGCAAGACCGGCAACTTTTCCGAATTCCAGTGACAATTTTCTGCCTGCCACTTCTGTTTCATAAATTTTGCTCATAATATAGCCTCCTTTTTATTTTACACCTGAGAGGCCGGACTTTAGCACTTAAAAATATAGGCTTCGCTAATAAAAAATAAAAGCATATATTTTTAACTGCTAAATACAAGCCGTCTCAAGCAATTTTTGCAAATAAAATGCCAAAAGGGCAGTCTAAGCATAGACCGCCCTTTGTTTTTAGTGTCTCAATCCCAGTTTTTCCACGATGGCGCGGTAACGATTGATATCTTTTTTAGCCAGGTAATTCAAAAAGCTTCTGCGAATACCGACCATTTTC
Organism: Ructibacterium gallinarum; assembly: GCF_014982785.1. Taxonomy (GTDB): domain Bacteria; phylum Bacillota; class Clostridia; order Monoglobales; family Monoglobaceae; genus Ructibacterium; species Ructibacterium gallinarum. Next base: position 7,795 of record NZ_JADCKB010000019.1, on the reverse strand, counting down.
AGAAGACCACGTCTTGAATGATGGTCTTTTTTATGAACTTTCAGGTGTTCATTCAGATGATCAATGCGGTAAGACAAAAGTGCAATTTGAACTTCAGGAGAACCAGTATCTCCTTCGTGTGTTGCGTATTTGTTGATAATTTCCTGTTTGATATCCTTATCCATGTGATTTCACCTCCATATATTACAATATCCCCGTATCGCTTGGAAATGGGCGGTGAATCCTCAGCCCCATATCTAAGCCATAGGTTTTACATTAAAGAGGAATCTCTTTAATGTCCGCTGTTCATCATAGCACATTTCAAAGCGGTTGTCAAGCTATAATCCTGTCGGAAAATTAATTTTTTCCTTCCAGCATGGAAAGCAGATCTGCTTCTGAAAGTATGGGAATTTGCAGAGCCTGGGCTTTTTCCAGCTTGCTTCCGGCTTCTTTGCCTGCAACAACAAAATCGGTTTTTTTAGAAACGCTTCCGCTGACTTTCCCTCCCTGAGCTTCGATCCGTTCCTGTGCTTGGCTGCGTTTGAGAGTAGGAAGAGTGCCAGTCAGGACAAAGGTTTTGCCGCTGAGTAGATGCCCATTATTTTTTTGTGTATACTCCATCTTTACGCCTGCATCTTTTAATTTTTGAATCCGTTCTATCGATTGAGGTTCTGAGAAATAATGTGTTACGCTTGCGGCCATTTTTTCACCAATATCTGTAATTTCAGCAATCGTTTTTTCGTCTGCTTGCATCAGATTGTCAATGTTTTCAAATTCGTTGGCGAGTATTTGCGCGGCGCGTGCTCCAATCAAACGGATTCCAAGTCCGAACAGTACCCGGTCTAAGCCGCGTTCCTTTGAGGCATGGATGGCCGAGATCAGATTTTGTGCGGATTTTTCGCCGAAACGATCTAACGCAACGAGATCTTCATAAGTCAACGTATATATATCACCGCAGTCATGAACCAGACCTTTTTCAAGAAGCTGCTGTAAAACAGCAGGCCCCATGCCGTCGATGTCCATAGCAGGACGGGAAGCAAAATGGATTAGGCTTCGCAGCTGCTGGGCAGGACAATTGGAGCTCAGACAGCGGACAGCGGCTTCGCCTTCTTCGCGGAATAACGGCTCTCCACAGGCAGGACAAACCTGCGGCATAGAGAACATTTTTTCCGTTCCGTTCCGTTTTTCGGTGAGCACTTCTACCACTTCGGGAATAATGTCACCGGCTTTTTGAATCAAAACGGTATCACCGATCCGAATATCCTTGTCACGGATATAGTCAATGTTGTGTAGTGTAGCACGGCTGACAGTAGAACCGGCAATATGAACTGGTTCAAGTATGGCGTTGGGCGTAATCACTCCGGTGCGTCCAACTTGCAGTGCAATATCAAGAAGTTTACTTTCGCGGCGTTCTGCCGGAAATTTAAATGCTGTAGCCCAGCGCGGTGTTTTGATGGTAACCCCTAGTACTTGACGCTGGTCAAAACGGTTAACTTTGATTACTGCCCCGTCTATATCAAAGGGCAACTCACCTCGCAGTTCACTAATTCGCTGAATTTCATTCCATACATTTTCCATGCCAATAAAAATTTTCTTTTCAGGGATAGTTTTAAATCCAAGGGAAGCAAGATACTCTATGGATTCTATATGCTCCGATAAATCCTTCCCTTCGATTTGCTGAACATTAAAGACATAAATATCCAGATTTCTCTGTGCGGTTATGCGGCTGTCAAGCTGGCGAAGAGAACCTGCAGCTGCATTTCTGGGATTGGCAAAAAGAGCTTCGCCAATGCTTTCCCGCTGTTCGTTCAGACGGATAAAACTTTGCCGTGGCATAAATACCTCGCCACGTACTTCCAAATAAGGCAGGTTTTCTTTCAGCCGCAGAGGAATACTTTTTACCGTTCGCAGATTTGCGGTAATATCTTCTCCCACGTATCCATTGCCGCGGGTGGAACCGCGGACAAATCTTCCATTTTCATATTCTAGTGAAACGGACAAACCATCAATTTTCATTTCTACTGCATATGGTACCGTATCGGTACCTAAAGAGGAACGTACCCGTTCATCAAAGGCAAGGAGTTCTTCTTTAGAGAAAACGTCGGTCAGGCTTTGCATTTGTACCGTATGCGCAACCTCTGTAAAACCTTCTAAAAGTTGTCCGCCTACGCGCTGGGTGGGAGAATCAGCCGTTTTGAATTCTGGGTGTGCTTCTTCTAGTTCAATCAGCCGGCGCATCAAAGCATCATATTCAAAATCACTGATAGTGGGACTGTCCAAAACATGGTATTCATAATTATACTGCGTCAAACGCTGTTGGAGTTGTTCGATTTCCTGCTTTTGTGTATCCATAACTGCCTCCGTCAATTTGTAAATATCATTACTTTCCATTATTATACTCAAGTTTTCAAAAAGAATCAAGAGTTAGATAAAAATAAGCTGCCGGCATGGCCGACAGCTCAGCGTGTCGATAAAGTATCGACACGCTGGCAGATGCCGAAAAAGGAAAGTTAGATTTTCCGCAATCGCTTTCGTCGGCGTACAAAGGTACGGTAGAGAGTGATTGCGGGAAAAGCAAGCAATGACGCCGGTTTCTCGATGAATCCGGCGTCATTTTATACGACAACATAAAGTTTATGAAAAGGAAGCGCATTTTGCTTTTATCATCTCGCTTGCGGTATAACGACTTTTTCGACAGTCTGAGCTGCCGGCATGGCCGACAGCTGAGGTGGTTTTATCGTAGATTACTTTTTTTATAAGTGAATAAAATTTGTTGGCGTTTTAAATTTCATCCTTCAAGAGTGTTTTTAAATTTTTCAGTCCAATCGCAATACCAGTAAGGGCCGGTTCCATTCCCTCAAATTCTACAGTAATAAATCCATTATAGCCTGCACGGCGCAGAGCATTGAGACATTGACGGACAGGAACAACGCCGTGCCCTATAATGGTTCCGCGCAGATAATTGCCGCCGCGTGTTTGGAAAAATCCATCGCCTGGATGGCCTTCCCTGCCGGATTTTAACAGGAAGTCTTTGGCGTGTACATAAGCGGCATAAGGAGCGATACGGCTGACTGCGGTTACCGGATCTTCATCTACACAGAGAAAGTTTCCTATATCGGCCAGTAGGGAAAAGTTTGGATGATCTACGGCATGGAAAAGTTGTTCCATACGGATGCTGTCCTGACAGATAAATCCGTGGTTTTCGGACATGGTGCGTATGCCTTTGCCTGCGGCATATTCTGCAATAATGCGACAGCCTTCCGCTAAGCGTGGCAGTGCATGGTAAAAGGATCTGTAGTTTCCAAGCTGGTACAAAACATCATGCCGGATGGAGGGAACTTTTAATATGGCAGCAGCGTCAATCATTTTTTTCATTCTCTCGATTTCTGCTTGAAAATCTGCATTGCTTTCGTTGATCAAATCGGCGCCGAACGCCAAATTTGATAAAATTATATCATTTTTTTCTGCCTCTTGGGCAAGTTGTTTGGCATATCCATTCAAATCGTCGCCAGCATAAGCTGCAATATCCACCAATTCCACACCGTCAAATCCAAGTTCTTTCGCTTTTTTTATACAGCCGAGCTGTGTTATTTCACCATTGTTCATCAATTGTGAAAAGCTGTATGTACTAACTGCAAATTTCAAAATATTTCCCGCTCCTTTCAACCGATTATAATCTCGTGGCCTGTGCGGGCAGATTCATAAACGGCGTCTAAAATTTTCATCAGTGTAATACCATCCTCTGCTGGAGATTTGCAGACACTTGCCGCTTCTGTAATACAGTCAACGAAGTGATCAATTTCATTTTCGAACAATCCGCAAAAATCCAACTCGGTTGGAGCCGCAAAACTGATATTCGTTAGATAATGATGATCTTCTCCGTAAATTTCAAGTTCTGGACTGAGCTTGGCTCCAGCCTTGGTACCAAATAATTCAATTTGCCCCATATCGTTTTTTATGTTTAGACTGAAAGAAGCCTCAATAGAAAGAACTTCTCCATTGTCAAACCGAATCATAGCGCTGGCTAGATCTTCCACATCGCAAATATCATGGTCAGTCGCGCTGCTGGCAGTATATTTGGGAGCCCCAATGGCGCCTTTACGGTCAAATAGCTTCTGGAAGGTGGCTCCATATACTGAAACGGGAAGAGGATTCCCCGAAAGATAACGTACCAGGTCAATGACATGTACGCCCAAATCGATCAAAGGACCGCCGCCGCTTCTTGATTTATCGCCAAACCATCCGCCGGGATTCCCATTTCGGCGTAGATAGGTGGCTTTAGCGTAATAGATTTCACCTAATGCGTCATGATTAATAAAGTCTTGTAAAACTTTGCAGTCGTTCCCATAACGGCGTACAAAGCCGATCATCAAAAGTTTTCCGTTTTTTTTGGCGGCGGCATTCATTTCTTCTGCTTCTTTAGCATTCAGTGCCATGGGCTTTTCGCATAAAACATGTTTTCCTGCATTTAATGCGGCTATGGTACAGGGGGCATGTGCACTGTTCCAGGTACATACACTGACTGCATCCAGTTCTTTTAGTTTGAGCATTTCGTCTTTATCCGTAAAAAGACGGGTTACACCGTATTTTTTGCCCGTGTTTTTTAATCGTTCTTCGTCAATATCACAGAAAGCGTACAACTCTACATTGGGATTTTTTTGATAGGCCGCAATATGATTGCCTGCAATGTTTCCGGTTCCGATGATTCCGACTTTTAATTTTTCAGTCATGATAAGCATCTCCTTTATTTCATTTGTTTTCTCAAATATTCTACTGCTAAAGCGATATCCGCTGCGGGATTTTCTCCTACCTCGCGTTCAATGGTCAAAAACCCTTGATATCCTATATCAGTAAGTGCATTTAAATATTCGGGGAAGGGAACCTTGCCTTGTCCAAGAGGAACTTCTTGGAAAGCCTGACCCTCTTGTATTACATCTTCGATAATCCCATAAATAATTTCCGGATCTCTGTCTAACAACTTAACTCCATCTTTTGCATGGGTGTGTACAATATAGTCTTTTAGATTATAAACAGCCTGTACGGGGTCGTCGCCGGTTACCATGACTAAATTGGCCGGATCTAGATTTACAGCTACACCACGCGAACCTAAGGAATCCAAAAATTTTTTTAATGTCAGGGAAGTTTCCGGTCCAGTTTCTATAGCAAAATGCGCGTTGAGTGAATCCGCGTACCGGGATAGTTCTGCGCAGGCATCCTGCATAATCTGATATCTGGGATGATTGCTGTCTTGCGGTACAACGCCGATATGCGTTGTCACAACATCTGTTTCCAAATCTTTTGCTAAATCTAAAATTCGCTTTGATTTTTCGATCAACTCCGGATTCTTTTCTGCATTGCCAAAGCCCATTCCCAAATCGCCGCACAGAGCTGAAAAAACCAACCCGTTGGATTTCATCATATCAAGCAGTTCCCGCCGCTGCTGCTTCGTCATATTTTCTGGGGCATGTTCGCCACGGGTAGCGTACATCTGCATGCCTTGCACTCCAAGTTGTGCTGCTTTTTCGATTGCCTCACGAGTATCCAGCCGAAAAGAATCCATTAATACTCCAATGGGAAATTGATACATATGGTTTCCTCCTTGTATTTTAATATACTTGCTCTTTTCTTAAAAGTATTGTATAATGCAGAAAGAAAAAAGTAAAGAAAGTATGTTGCGGGCTTTTAACACAATATTGCTTTTCGTAAAGAGAGATGAAAAGAGGATGAATGCTAGCAGTTATGAACAGCATTATTATGAAGATCCAAAATTCCCAATTATTTTTCACAGGGATACCATTGTTCAGAAAGAAGTCTTTGTGCCTCATTGGCATCAAAGTATAGAAATACTGTATTTTTTAGAAGGAAATGCAGTTGTTATGGCAGATACAGAGGAAATTAAGGTAGAAGCAGAAGATGTGGTTGTGGTACCGCCCAACGCACTGCATAAGATCTCCTGTACCAGTTCCAGGGCGGTTTATTATTGCCTGATTGTTGGGTGGGAATTTTGTGAAGCTATGGGGCTCCCCATGGATTATTTATGTTTTAAGCGCAGGATAACAGATGTATTACTTTGTAAAAAAATTGCGGATTTGGCTTTGGAGTTTGAACAGAAGCAGGAGTATTATAAGACCCGAATTTTATCTCAGACACTTGATATTATGGTTCTTATAGCGAGAAAACATTCGGCAGAATCGGCGTTTTTGCTGAGCGACAGACAATGTGTGCAGTTGGAAAAGATAAAAAAGGTTTTTCGGTTTATTGAACAGCATTATGCAGAAGACTTGACGCTTCTTCGGCTAGCAGAACATGTGGGGTTTAATAAATACTATTTTTGCCATATTTTTAAGGAATTTACAGGCATGACGCCGGTTGAATATATTAACTATATTCGATGCCGGAAAGCTAAGGAGTATTTATCCGCCAAGGGTTGCAATGTCAGTGAAACCGCGGCTCTGTGTGGATTTGATAATTTATCCTATTTTACAAAGATATATAAAAAAATTAACGGCGAATTACCGTCACATACACAAAATAAAAATATTCGTTAATATTCCTCGCATGGCGAAAGCTGGAATAAAGAAAGCAAGGTTTTATTGCACCAAAAGGATTGGTTTTTCATACACTATATTGCGAGGTGTTTGAAGTGAATCAAATCTTGACGTTTGCTTTTATAGGCGGAGACTTAAGACAAGTGCGTGCAATTTCTGGTTTGGTGCACCAAGGGCACAAAGCACGCGTGTTTGGATTAGAAGGTATTTCTTTTCCACATGACATTGAAATTTACAAAAGCAAAGATGTGCCGGATTGTATATCTGGTGCAGATGTGGTGGTGCTTCCTGTTCCGTATCACAATGGGGAAGAAACGCTGAATGCACCGTTTTCGTCCGGGAAAATATACTTAAATGAAATTATGGACGCCATGCATTCCAATCAAATTCTGCTGGCGGGTAAAGTGGATGCGTATATCCAAGCGCAGGCGGAGAGCAGGGGAATTTCTTTGACGGATTATATGAAGCGGGAGGAAATGTCGGTTTTAAATGGTATTCCTACTGTAGAAGGGGCAATCGAAATTGCTATGGCAGAAACTGCACATACCATTCATGGAAGCCGTTGCCTGGTGCTTGGATACGGGCGGATTGGAAAACTGCTGGCACAGACATTGAAAGGATTGGGGGCTGAGGTGTATGTCGCTGCACGAAAATGCAGTGATCTTGCATGGATAAAGGCAAACATTGGATAAATAAATGGTGTAAATACGTGCTTTTTGGTAATTGTATTACTGATTTTACCACTTTTTTACCACTTTTCAAATTTAATTGAGATAACTATAATATGTATTAATAAACCGTCACTGCTTAATGCAATGACGGTTATTTCTATTATTTACAGTTTTGTATCAGCGAATATGACATTATATATTGCTAAATTTTATTTGTGGAATATCAATCCAATGGGTAGCAGAATTTCTATCGCTTCCTTTTTTCTTGGATTATCGAAACAATTATATTTTTGATGTACTTTAGAAAAAAAAACAATATTATAAATACATAATTGATCTTTATCAAAATAATCATCTGGATGTTGTGGTCAAGCATTTTTGTAACACAACAACCTAATTTTGCCACAGAACTTATACAGCTTCATAGCGTGCCTCGAAAGGTGTTTTGTAATTATTATAAGAATGCGGACGTACATGATTGTAATGCACATACGCAAATTCTTCTATAGCTGCGTAAAGCTCCTGCTCAGTATGGTAATAATGTTGATATATCAAATCATTCTTCAAAGTATTGAAATATCTTTCCATTGGAGCATT
>NZ_JADCKB010000018.1 GCF_014982785.1 Ructibacterium gallinarum | reverse complement strand
CATAGGTGGAACAGAACTGATAAATCAACATATCTTTTCGCCTTTACGCAAATTTTTAGAAATTTATTCTCATTAACAAAAGCAGCCCCTGCTTTCTGAGCGAAAACAGGGGTTTTTCTACAGGCTGCGGGGAAGAATGTATTATCTATTCTTCCCCGTTTTTCATTTAATTCTCTTTTTTTCTTGTAAATCGAAGTAAAGCTTTGCCTACAGCCAAAGTAAGTATCGCAGCCACAATCGCCTCTGGAACTCCGTTAACCCCAATCACTCCTAAAATAACACCGTACAAAGCTTCCGCTGTCACTCCTCTTGCACCTGCATAACTGTCACGGAAAAACAAGAAAATCATATTCATGACTAAAATTGTATTTATCAAAGATCCTGCCAGTCCAGCTGCAATCAAAGGAAGGGTCTCTGCGTTTTCATGCCCTTTCATCAATGCTCTAATACCTCGGAACACATAAAAAGGAACGATACCTGTTAAAATCCGGGGCAAAAAGCAAATCACCAAACTCCAGCCGTTGCCATGCGCATCCCCTATCGAATAAAACGGTGAAAAAACAAATGAAGTAACGGTGGGGCTAAAGGTATTGGCAAGTAAGCTTGTAAGCCCAAATAAAGCCCCCAAAAATGCGCCTTTTTTGGGCCCCAGCATCACTGATCCAATAATTACTGGAATATGTATGATTGTAGCCCTTGTCACTCCCAACGGGATGTATCCCAAAGACGGTACCAATGCCATCACAATGATAATAGCGCTGAAAAACGCCAGTTGAACTAAACCTAATACTTTTGCATTTGATTTCAATGCAATGTCCCTCCCTTGTAATTTTTTTCTTACACAGCTAGTATACTTTTCTTTTTCAATTTCCAGATTCTTTTTAGTTTACCATATTTTTTATAAAATAGCAAGTATTCATTTCTCAATTAATATATTTCAATAAAAAAGATTGCCTCCAAGAAAAAAATGTGGTAAAATACCTAAAACAAAAATGTTTGCGCCCAATATTTAAAACCACAAGGAAGTGTATTATGCGGACACCTATTTTTGAACAAATTAAAAAATATTTCTTATACTTTTTTATGTATTCAATTATTGGCTGGCTTTACGAAGTCTTTCTGGAAGTAGTTGTATACCGCTGGGGCTATTCGGACCGCGGCATTTTATTTGGGCCGTACTGTCCTGTATATGGCTTTGGAGCACTCCTGTTTCTCTTTCTTGTATACCCCATGATTAAAAGAAAAAAACTTCAAACCCGTCTTCTTCTGCTGCCTGTTGTCTTTCTGCTCTGCGCTCTGAGCGCCACTTTACTCGAACTCATCACCTCATATCTTTGCGAGGCCGTTTTAGGTTCCTGGCCTTGGCAGACATACAGTCAATATGCCATAAATTTTCAGGCACGGATCGCACTTTCTCCATCCATTCGCTTTGGAATAGGCGGGGTTGTCTTTTTATATCTTCTTCAGCCTCTTTTTGAAAAGCTGACAACAGCTCTACCCCCTAAAATACTGACTTTTTTATTTGGAATTTTATCCGTTCTGTTTGTGGCCGACCTTTTTTCAACAATAATATTACATATTTTTACCTAATACAAACGAAGAGGCAGGCGCGGCAAGGCGCCTGCCTTATTCTTTTTTACATTTGTTTCCGAACGATCCGGTAATCATCATCGGATTGATAATAAGGGCAATCACGGAAAGAACGGGTACGGTATACATCATCCTCGTCCATATTCGCCAAACATACATAGCCGTGGTAATTCTCGTCATAAACATAATTCTTACAAGTATCGCAATTTTTCTTTCCAGCCATGGTACTCCCTCCTTATCATTTATTAATAATTACTTATCCGTTTTCTTCCTGCAATGTTTCCCACTCTTCATAGCACTCATCTAACTGTGCATGTTTCTTCTCAATTTCTATGGTTTTTTCTTCAGCAAGACGGTAATCCGTATATACCTCTTCCTGGGTCATTTCTTCCTGCAGTAAAGCAATTTCCTTTTCCAGCCAGGTAATTAATTCCTCAAGCTCCCGAATTCTCGTCTTTCGCTGAACCTCCTGCCTGCGCTGTTCTTTCGTACGATATCCGCCCGCCGGCGTTTTAGGATGAGAAACCGCACTGTTTTCTTCAACCTTTGCTGCCTCCTGCATTTGTTTACGCATAACATAATCATCATATTTCCCTTCATAAACCTGCATTCCATTCGCTGTCATTTCTAAAATCTTATCTGGTATCTTATTCAAAAGATAACGATCATGCGATACAAACAGCAGCGTCCCAGGATATTCCGACAATGCCCGTTCCAAAATTTCTTTTGAACTCAAATCCAAATGATTGGTCGGCTCATCCAGCAGCATTACGTTTGATTTTTCCAGCATTAAAATGCAAAATGCCAATTTTGCACGCTCACCACCGCTGATGACTTTCACCGGCTTAAACACATCATCACGGGTCAGAAGTACACTTCCCAGCACTTTTCGAATTTGTGCCTCCGGAATATGAGGAAACCGATCCCACAGTTCATCAATTGCCAGCCGTTCCGGATTCAGATTTAAATTTTCTTGCTCATAATAACTAATGCTGACATTCTTTCCCCATGTATAACTTCCATGCGCATGCGGTATCAGGCCAAGAATTGTTTTTAAAAAAGAGGATTTTCCAATTCCATTTTCACCAATAACCGCTATTTTTTCACCGCGCTTAACAGAAAGATCAATCCCCCGGCATAATACCTTTTGTTCTTCTCCAACAGCAATTTCCAAATTTTCTGTGGTCAAAACATCTTTATATGGTTCCCGCGTTATATCAAAACGCAGCCGGATCTGTTTCAATTCTCCTTCCGGCTTTTCCACCAATTCCATATTTTCCAGCGTCTTAATACGGGATTTTGCACTGTTTGCGGTAGATGCCCTTGCCAAATTCTTATCAATATAACTTTGCAAACGGGCAATCTCCAACTGCTGCGCTTCGTATTCCTTCTCCTGCCGCTGTCTGCGTTCTTCTTTTTGCACCCGGTAACTGCTGTAATTTCCTTTATACGTATATAGCCGACCCCGTTCCAATTCAAATACCTGACTGACCAGCTTATCTAAAAAATACCTGTCATGAGAAACCACCAGCACAGAGCCATTATACGCAAGAAGATAATTTTCCAGCCAGCCTAAAGTTTTAAAATCCAAATGATTCGTCGGTTCATCCAATATCAATAGCTGGGGCTCTTCCAACAGCAACCTGGCAATGGCCAGACGGGTTTTTTCTCCCCCGCTAAGCGTAGAAATAGGAGTTTGCAATTCTCGATCCATAAACCCCATTCCGTTGAGAACCGTTTTGATTTTTACATCAATCTGATAACCGTCCCGGCTATCAAAATATGCCTGTTTTTGCGCATATTCCTGTGTAATCCTCCGATACTCTCCGGAGTTCTGATCCATTATGGCTGCCATTTCCTTTTCCAGACTCCGCAGTTCCTGTTCCGTCCGCAAAACATCTGCAAAAACCTTGCGCATCTCTTCCAGAATCGTACTGGTACGATCCAATCCCGAATTTTGCTTCAAATATCCCAAGGTCAAGCCGTTGCTTCGGTATACCTCGCCACCATCATGCTCCAGCTCTCCCGTAAGAATATTCAAAAGGGTTGATTTTCCAGCGCCGTTTGCCCCAATCAAACCATAACAAACCTTTTCCTCAATCGTCATGGAAATATTTTTTAAAACCGGTTTCCCGGAAAAACTCTTGTTAATTTGGTTTAGTGAAAGTAACATAAAACTATCCTATTCTAAATAAAATCTATCATTTCTCTTATTTAGTATTATAATAATTTTTCCCATATATGTCAAGGTAATAGACAAATTCACAAATTACGCTATAATAAAATGAATAGAAGTCCAGGAGGGGAAAACATGCCAGCCAAAACCCTATTGACCGCACTCGCAGTGAAAGTTTTTGACCGCATTTGAAACAATAAATCGTATTGAAATCAATCAGGGACGCCAAAATTCGGCGTCCCTGATTTCATAATATCATTTTTTATCTCTGTACACGGCCGCTGCCATCGCCGCCGGCCAAATTTTCAACGTCAGAACGCGAAACCAGGTTAAAGTCACCCGGGATCGTATGTTTCAGGGCAGAAGCGGCAACGCCAAACTCCAGCGCCTCTTTAAAGTTTTTGCCATCCAAAAATCCGCATATGGTACCACCGGCAAAGGAATCACCGCCACCAACACGGTCTACAATGGGATGTACTCTGTATTCCTTGGAATGATAAAATTCCTGAGTATCTCTGGAATAAATGCAGGCAGACCAGCCATTATCCGATGCGCTGTGGCTGACACGCAAAGAACTGATGACATATTCAAAATTGAACTTCGCCACCATTTGCTTGAAAATATCTTCATAGCCGGCAAGTTCCAGATCACCGCTGGTAACATCCGTATTTCCAGGTTTAAATCCCAAAACTTTTTCCGCATCTTCTTCGTTTCCAATGCAGACATCTACATACTGCATCAAGTTGGTCATGATTTTCTGCGCTTTTTCACTGCTCCAAAGTTTCTTTCTGAAATTCAGATCCACAGACACCTTGACACCCTTTGCTTTTGCTGCTTTCAAGGCAGCTTCTGTCAGTTCCGCCGCCGCATCTGAAATTGCAGGCGTTATTCCAGTGAAGTGGAACCAATCAGCGCCTTCAAAGATAGCATCAAAATCAAAATCTTCAGCCGAAGCCTCAGCGATAGCAGAATGCGCCCGGTCATAAACCACATTCGATGCGCGCATTGCACTGCCGCTTTCCAGGAAATAAATTCCCAAACGTTCGCCGCCTTTTGCAATAAATTTCGTATCTACATTCATTTTCCGCAGAGCCGCTACAGCACACTCACCAATAGGGTTCTCCGGAACTTTGGTAACAAAAGCAGCATCATGTCCGTAATTAGCCAGAGAAACTGCCACATTCGCCTCTCCGCCTCCGTAACATACATCAAACTCATCTGCCTGAATAAATTTCTCATTTCCAGGGGTGGACAGTCTCAGCATAATCTCACCCATTGTTATTACTCTTGCCATTATAATAAACTCTCCTTTTTATTCTGTGAAATTTCCTTTTTAAATTACTGGCCGCGTGCTTCTTTAATCTTTTGAATAAATTCCTTTGCCGTAGCCGTAATCGCAGCATAATCTCCAGTTTTTGCTCCTTTGGTCAAAGAAGAACCGGCGCCAACCGCAACTGCGCCCGCTTTAATCCACTGATCCACATTGCTGACATCAACACCACCTGTTGGCATCATCTTTGCATGAGGCAACGGACCTCTGATATCCTTGATAATGGTTGGCCCAAACAGATCTGCAGGGAAAATTTTAACAATATCCGCTCCTGCCTCCATAGCAGTCAGAACTTCCGTAATTGTCATACAACCCGGCATATAAGGCACACGATACCGATTGCACAATTTTGCAGCTTCCAGATTAAAGCCCGGGCTGACAACAAAATTTGCTCCCGACAGAATTGCCTGCCGCGCTGTTTCACTATCCAAAACCGTTCCGGCTCCCAGCAGCATTTCTCCTTTATTATATTTATTTGCCAAAGCCTCAATCACGCGATGCGCTCCCGGCACAGTAAAGGTCAATTCAATAGAAGGACATCCACCTTCCAAACATGCATCGCTAATCCGAATGGCTTCTTCAGCAGAACTTGCCCGTACAACAGCAACCAATCCAGCTTCGGTCATTTTGGTAAGCACTTTTTCTTTTTCCATAATACAACATCCTTTCCTTAAAATAAAGTACCTCATCCAATCCAGTTTATTATACAACAAGAAAAAATGGAAAGCAATATCTTTTTTGACAAAATTACCACGGTTTTGAGGCCGTTTACCCCACACACTTTCCAAAGAAAAAGAGAAAAGAAAAAGAATAAAAAATCCACACAAAAAAATGATAATTTTTTTGACAAAACTTGTAGCTTTTTGGGCAATTCTTACAAAAAAATAGTGCTGGTTAAAAAAATAACAATTTTTCCTTGCAAATTTTCTGCAAATAATGTAAACTTATAATGAATTAATTCACGCTCAATATAATATACAAATTTGGGTAAACTTATAAAAGATGAAAAAAAAGGCTGGAGTCTTCCTGCCGTTTTATATTATTATGACAAACATCTTATCGCTGCTTTTAATTTTAATAGAGAAAACAGCACAGAAAGATTCAGGAGGTAATAAAAATGAGTGAAATTAAAAGAATTGGGGTTATGACAGCTGGCGGCGACTGCCCTGGTCTGAATGCAGTCATCCGCGCGGTAACCAAAACAGCTATTCAGAAATATAATCTTGAAGTAGTTGGCATCAAGCATGGTTACCGGGGTTTATATCTTGGCGGTGACGAATTTATTCCGCTGGATCTGCATAATGTATCTGGCATTATTTCTCGGGGCGGAACCATTTTATACAGTTCCAACAAAGATAATTTGTTTGATTACACCTATGTAGATGCACACGGTCAGGAACAGCATGGCGATGTATCCGATGTTGGCGTAGAAAATCTGAAAAAAGCCGGTATTGATGCGCTGATTGTAATTGGTGGCGATGGTACGCTGACCAGCGGCCGCGACTTTGCCAGAAAAGGGGTTAAGGTTATCGGCGTTCCGAAGACCATTGACAATGACCTGGCATCTACTGATACCACTTTCGGTTTTGATACCGCTGTGGCAACAGCAACGGAATCGATTGACCGTCTCCGTACTACTGCAGAATCTCACAGCCGTATTATTGTAGTCGAGGTTATGGGACGCTATGCAGGATTTATTGCTATTGCTTCTGCACTGGCAGGCGGCTGTGATGCTGCACTCATTCCTGAAATTCCTTATGATATTAACAAAGTTGCTGAAGCAATTAAGAAAAATCGTGCAAGAGGTAAGAATTTTGCAATTGTTGTAGTTGCAGAAGGCGCAAAACCTTTAGGCGGCGAAGTAACCGTTTCAAAAGTAGTAGCAGATAGCCCAGATCCGATTCGTTTGGGAGGCATCGGCGAGGTTGTATCTGAACAGCTGGAGCGGCTGGCTGGTTTGGAAAGCCGTGCAACCATTTTGGGTCATGTACAAAGAGGAGGTTCTCCGACTGCAAATGACCGTATTCTCTCTACCCGGTATGGTTCTTACGCTGTAGAACTCCTAATGCAAGGCAAATTTGGCAATATGGTAACCTTGAACGGTTCTCACTTAAGTTACGATTCCTTAGAAAATGTCATTGGGAAAAATAAGGCCGTTGAAGAAAGCAGCTACTGGATTCAGGCCGCACGCGCTATCAACATGTGCCTGGGAGACTAATTCCTTGTTTGAATGAAAATAGTCTGTAAGAAAATTTAGAAAAAGGACTTGCATTTTGCACTTTATTATGCTATAATATTTGACGCTTGTTAAAAATAAGCCGTTACGGCTTTTACATGACCGACTTTTATACCGAAAGAGGTGAAAACAATGAAGCAGGGAATTCATCCCGAATATAAGCAGACTACCATTAAATGTGCCTGCGGCAATGTCATCGAAACCGGTTCTACCAAAGAAGACATCCGTATCGAAATTTGTTCTGCCTGTCACCCTTTCTACACCGGTAAGCAGAAACTGGTTGACACCGGCGGCAGAGTAGATAAATTTAGAAAGCGTTATGGTCTGGATAAATAATTCTGGTTCTTTACGCCACATTTCATGAAATGTCAAAGATACGCTGGTTTCTTCTGAAACCGGCGTTTTTGCTTTTTTACTTCCCGTCTTTCTGGACAGAAAGGATGAAAATAATGATAAAAGCCGCAATTTTTGATTTTAATGGAACATTATTTTTTGATACAGAAAAACATCAACAGGCCTGGCGCCTTTACGGTGAGCAGTTGTTAGGCCGTCCTGTTACCGAAAACGAATTTCAAACATCTATGCTTGGAAGAAACAATACCTTAATACTGACTTTTCTTCTAGGCCGCCAGCCCACTCCCCATGAAGTTCTTAAAATGGGAGGGGAAAAAGAAGCCAAATACCGAGAACTTTGCTTAAAAGACCCAGATAACTTTCATCTCGCTCCCGGTGCAGAAGAATTTCTGACTTCTTTATCCAAGGCCTCCATTCCTATGACGATTGCCACTTCTTCTGACCGTGAAAATCTTGATTTTTACTTTCGTTCTTTTGATTTAAACCGTTGGTTTCAAAAAGAAAATTGTATCTATGAAGATGGCAGCTTCCCTGGAAAACCAGCGCCGGATATTTACTTGCGTGCCGCTCAAAAGCTTGGTATTCCTCCCAAGGACTGTACCGTCTTTGAAGATGCGCTTTCTGGTATTCGTTCAGCACAAAGCGCAGGAATTGGCAAGATTATTGCTGTGGCTTCTTCCGCTCCCCCTGTCTTTTTTAAAGAAAGCGGTGCGTATAAAGTTATTTCTGATTATACTTGTATCGATCTTCATGAAACAATAAATAATGCACAAAAATAAATGCAAAATATGTTGAATTTTACTCTTGACACTTATATTTTCTGATGTATAATAAAGTTGAAGTTTGACAAAACTTTAACAATTAAACAAAATATAAGGAGGATATTGTTATGGCACGTTTTACACTTCCCAGAGATATTTATTATGGTAAAGGTTCCATGGAAGAATTAAAGAATTTAAAAGGGAAAAAAGCAGTCATCGTTCTTGGCGGCGGTTCCATGAAACGTTTCGGTTTTTTGGACAAAGCTGTTTCTTATCTGCAGCAAGCAGGAATTGAAGTTAAGCTGTTTGAAAATGTAGAACCGGATCCTTCAGTTGAAACTGTCATGAAAGGCGCAGCTATGATGCGGGAATTTGAACCAGACTGGATCATTTCCATGGGCGGCGGTTCTCCTATTGATGCCGCAAAAGCAATGTGGGTATTTTATGAATATCCAGATACCAGCTTTGAAGATATTATTCAACCCTTCTCCTTCCCGGAGCTGCGTACAAAAGCGAAGTTCCTTGCGATTCCCTCTACCTCGGGAACTGCAACAGAAGTTACCGCTTTTTCTGTTATTACTGACTATGCAAAGGGCATTAAATATCCGCTGGCTGATTTTAATATTACGCCAGATATAGCAATCGTAGATCCCGAACTGGCAGAAACTATGCCGCAAAAATTGACAGCACATACCGGAATGGACGCATTAACCCACGCCATTGAAGCATATGTATCCACACTAAACTCTCCGTTTACCGATCCGCTTGCACTGAAAGCAATACATATGGTGTTTGATTATCTTCCTTCCTCCTATAGCGGTGATATGTCTGCAAGAGAACAAATGCACTACGCTCAGTGCCTTGCCGGTATGGCTTTTTCTAATGCACTGTTGGGCATTGTCCATTCTATGGCACACAAAACAGGTGCCGCATTTAGTACAGGTCATATTCCGCATGGCTGCGCAAACGCGATTTATCTACCTTATGTCATTCAGTATAATGCAAAAAATGAGACAGCGAAAAAACGGTATGCAGATATTGCTCGTTTTGTAGGAATGTCTGGCACAGATGATGAGCTAGTGACCGCTCTTTGTGACAAAATCAACGAATATAATACCCATTTGAATATTCCTCACACCTTAAAAGAATTTGGTATCAATGAGGAAGAATTTAATCAGAAATTGGATTCGATTGCGGAATTGGCTGTCAGCGACGCCTGCACTGGTTCTAATCCACGTTCCATCACACCAAAAGAAATGGCACAGCTCTTAAAATGCACTTACTACGGAACAAAAGTTGATTTTTAATATATCCACTCATACCCCAATGCCCTTGCTCGACATTCACTGGCAAGGGCATTCTATTCTTTATGAAATGCAAAGAAGAAATGATTGAATATCAAGAAAGGAAATAAATATATGCAAATTAGCGATGCAATCCAAAACAGACGTAGTATCCGAAAATACAAACAAGGAGTTTCTATTCCGGACGAACATATGAAAAAAATTTTAACGGCTGCCATGATGGCTCCCAGCGCATGCAATACACGTCCTTGGGAATTTATTGTACTCAAAAGCGAAGAATCCAAGGCGAAAGCGCTTCAGGCGCATCCTTATGCCAAACATTTGGCACAGGCATCTGCCGGCATTTTAGTCTGTGCCCGGCCGGAAGCCCAAGAAGGCATTGCAGAAGGCTATTTCCCTCAGGACTGTGGAGCGGCAATTGAAAATATTCTGCTTCAAAGCCTTGCGTTGGAATACGGCACCTGCTGGTGCGGTATTTATCCCCGGGAAGAACGAATCCAGGCATTTCGCGATACCTTTCAGTTATCCGCCATTCCCTTTGCTCTAGTTGTCATTGGCGTCGCGGACGAAACTCCTGCTGCAAAGGGCTTTTACGATGAAAGCAAAGTCACTGTATTATGATAAAAATTTTATTTGTATGCCACGGTAATATATGCAGGAGTCCAATGGCCGAATTTGTACTAAAAGATATGGTTAAAAAAGCAGGGCTTGAAGATCAGTTTGATATTGCATCAGCGGCCACCAGTACAGAGGAAATTGGCAATACTGTTCATCCCGGTACAAAAAGGAAACTGGACTCTTTGGGAATTTCCACCGCCGGGAAGCGTGCCGTTCAGATGACCGCAACAGATTATGCTGTTTATGATTACTTAATTGGGATGGACTCTGCTAATATAAGAAACATGAAAAAAATTTCTGGCGGCGATCCAGACAGGAAAATATGGAAGCTGCTAGATTTTGCCGAAGGCGGCGATATTACTGATCCCTGGTATACTGGCAACTTTGATTTAACTTATAGAGATATTTACCGTGGTTGTCGGGCATTATTAAAAAAATTAGTCAATAAATAAGCCAGCATGCAGAAATTTGCATGCTGACTGTACACAAAACCGGAATCGTCTTAGACCGTTTCCGGTTTTTTCATTTTAAAAACCATGCGCAAAATACCGCGCAACATTTTAGGAGCTTTAACAACAACGATTTGCATGATCGTGTCCCCTTTCCGACTGTCAATCTTATTTTTTCATCAGGAACCGAATCCCTAATACAATCAAGGCACAACCCAGCAATGTAATCAAAAGATAATAAGGGATTATGTATGCAAGAAAAATTCCAAGGCCTAAGGCAATCAACACCGGCCCAATAGGCCAGCAAACGTTTTTTCTGCATCCGCATCTTTTTCTATTCCACACTGCGGCACCGCCTTTCACACAGATTCATTTTGTTTCTGCTGAAAATCCATCTACTTTACTATATTCCTATTTTAAAAATTGGTGCAGATTTTTATAATTTATTTTCTATTTCTCTGTGTTATCGGTTTAAATAAAGACGCTTATAATGTATGGGAGAATATCCGGTAATCCTCTTAAACACCACGCCAAAATAATTAGGATTATCAAATCCCAGCATTTGACTGATTTCTCCTACCCGATGTCCCTTAGCCAGCAGCTGTACCGCCTGACTTACCTTCATATTTAAAAAATAGGTGTGCGGTCCGCATCCCGCATATTTCATAAAAAGTTTTTTTACGTTTGCCTCGCTGACGCAGCACTTCTCTGCCAGCTCAGATACCGTCAACTTTTCTCCTTTATGCCGTTCCATCTCCCGCACCAAAGTGCCGTATAGCTCTGCATTCTCAGATGTTTGTGTAACCAGCGCTTTTTCTCTGTCCGCATAAAAAGAAAGTAAAACATTTTCAGCCATATTACAAAACATTTGTAATTTTGCAGGTTCCCCTAACCACGGTTGCGTCACACTGCCTTGTTTTTCCCTTTTCAGCGCTTCTGGTGACCATGTACGAAACATATCCAAAAGGGACTGCATTTGTTGTTTTTGAAAATCATCTAAACGGAAAACCCCATGTTCCAATAATTCCATGGCCTCACCTTTCGCTTCAAAGGACATAATAAACAAACGCGGTTCTGTATGAGAAACCGCCCAAAGCTTATGAAACTCCATGGGCTTATGGAAAATGATTTCCCCAGGCTGAAGCGTAAAAACACTTCCATCCCCAGAAACGCCTATCATTCCGTCAATCACATATACCATTTCCCAAAAATGATGCATTTCTCCGTCAAAATAAAAAGAAGCGGTATAATGCGTTTCAAATACAGTATACACTTTTGCAATACGGATAACACCATCATTATTACGGGCACGCATCTTTTTCCGCCTCCAATTTGTATCCATTTTTATATAAAAACAAGGGTATCTTCCGTTATTTTATCTTTTTTTGCATTGTTTTTTGCCAGATTGCCTTCTATAATGATAGTAACATAGAAAATAAAATCTGTAAAGATTTTTTTAAAAGAAAGGAATCGATATTATGGAAAAAATTCGAGTTGGTATCATTGGTCTAGGCTGCCGAGGCTTTGACTTGATGCGCGATATTATCCTGGCAAATCGTAAAGCGGAAGTAACTCTGGTATGCGACTGTTATCAGGATCGGGTGGAAAAAGCCGTGGAAGAAGTAAAAAAACAATCAGGAAAAGCGCCAGAACAATTTTTGGATTATCAAAAAGCACTGAATAAAAATATTGTAGACGCTGTTCTGATTTCTACTTCCTGGCAGACGCATATTCCCATTGCAATTAAAGCCATGCGTGCAGGAATTGCAGTAGCAATGGAAGTTGGCAACGCCTATTCTATTCAACAGTGCTGGGATCTCGTTCGCGCCTGGGAAGAAACCCACACGCCCTTTATGTTTATGGAAAACTGTTGTTTCGGTCGCCGAGAACTGATGATTTTAAACATGGTTCAAAAAAGTGTTTTGGGCGAAATTGTACACTGCGCAGGCGGTTATCATCATGATCTGCGGCACGAAATCACTTTTGGTTGGGAAAATCGCCACTATCGCCTTGACAATTATCTTTTACGCAACTGTGAAAATTACCCCACTCATGAATTGGGTCCTATTGCCAAAATTTTGAATATCAATCATGGAAATCGAATGCTTACCCTAACTTCCACCGCATCAAAGTCAGCAGGGCTGCACGAATATGTCATCCAAAAAAGACCAAATGATACTCAGTTATTGAACCGCTCTTTCCGCCAAGGCGACATTGTCAGCACCACCATTCAATGCGCAGGAGGAGAAACCATCGCCCTTACACTTGACACTTGCCTTCCTCGGTATTACAGCCGCGGATTCACAGTCAGAGGCACAAAGGGAATGTACGAGGAACAAACCGATTCCATATTTTTGACCGATCAGGACGAGGAATTTGATTATAACTGGAAAGAGCAATTTGGGAACGCTGAAAAATACTGTGAAAAATACGAACACCCAATTTGGCAAAAATATTTAAAAGAAGGTATACAGGGCGGACATGATGGAATGGATTGGCTGATATTTGGAGATTTCTTTGACCGGCTGTTAAACAATCAGCCAATGGACATTGATGTTTACGACGCCGCAGCATGGATGTGCATTGGCTGCTTAACCGAAAACTCCATTGCTACCGGAAGCATGCCGGTGACAATTCCAGATTTCACCAACGGAGCATGGATGACCCGTTAAAATACAAAAACCAGTCCGATTTGTGTTGAAAACACAAATCGGACCGGTTTGCTTTCGCTTATAAGGAAGCTATACTCTGCCGTCTTTGTTTTTTTTCATGGCTGGCTTGATTCAATTCCCGAGCGTAAAATTTATTTTCTTTTTCTATTTTTTTCTGCAAATTTTTATGCGCTGTTGCCATCATAAGTTTAATTCTGTTCAGCTGATTTACCTCACTGGCACCCGGATCGTAATCAATCGCTACAATATTTGACATTGGATTATGTTTTCTAAGCGGCTTGATCATCCCCTTGCCTACAATATGATTGGGCAGACAAGCAAATGGCTGCAGACAAACAATATTTTCTACGCCGCTATCAATCAATTCCATCATTTCTCCAGTAAGAATCCAACCTTCACCACATTGTGTTCCCAAAGAAGTAATTTCCTCCGCTTTCTCTGCTATCTTATCAATATGCATTGGCGCAGTAAACCGTTTGCTTTGTTGCAACGCTTCAACAACAGGTTTACGGTAATGATAAATAATATTCATACCTGTACGGCAAAGCAAATACTGTTTTTTGGTTCCTGCAAGCTTTTCATAATTAAATTCATGGTTTTTCAAACAATACATGAAGAAATCAAGTAAATCCGGAACAACAGCTTCTCCGCCTTCTTTTTCAATAATTCCCACAATATCGTTATTGGCATTGGGATGATATTTCACCAAAATTTCACCAACCACACCCACTTTAGGCTTTCTCACACCTTCTTTTATTGGAAGCCGGTCAAAATCATCCACAATTTTTTTTACATTCTGTTTAAATGTGCTGAAACTGCGGTCTAATACATTTTCCCGCGCAATACGATTCCAATGCTGATACAGCTTCTGCACACTGCCGGCTGTTTGCTCATAAGGACGTACCGCATTGGTCAACCTCATAAAAAGGTCACCGTATAACACAGCAAACAGAAGACCCATAACCATCTTCTTACTGAATTTAAGCCCCGGATTTTTTTCAAGGCCTACATAACTGAGGGAAACCACTGGCACCTGTTCCATATGCAGCTGCTTCAATGCTCTTCGCAGCAATGCGATATAGTTGCTGGCACGGCAACCACCACCCGTTTGTGACATCAGAACTGCAGTTTTTTGTAAATCATACTTTCCTGACTGCAAAGCACTAATAATTTGTCCCAGCGTCACAATGGTAGGATAGCATGCATCATTATTGATGTATTTCAAACCAGTTTCCACCGCTTTTTTATCTACCGCCGGTAAAACCACCGCACGGTATCCCGCATTTTGAAAAGCGCTTTCCATTAGATCAAACTGCATAGGCGCCATCTGCGGAATGATTAAAGTATATTCCTGCCGCATGGATTTGGTATAAACCACACGGGAAAACGGCTCTGTCACCTTCCTTGGTGTAATTTGTTTTCTTTTACGCTCTTCAATAGCCGCTTTTAAAGAGCGGATCCGTATACGAACCGCGCCTAAATTAGATCCTTCATCTATTTTCAATACGGTGTACAACTTATTACGGGCAGACAGTAGTTCCTCCACCTCATCGGTGGTAACCGCATCAATTCCACATCCAAAAGAATTTAGCTGTACAAGATCAACGTCATTGCGCTGCCCGCAAAAGTCAGCCGCTTTATACAATCTGGAATGATACATCCACTGATCTAAAACCCGGATGGGGCGTGGTAAATGACTCAAATGGGCTACAGAAGACTCTGTCAACACCGCAAAACCATAAGAAGCAATTACTTGGTCAATCCCATGATTGATTTCAGGATCCAAATGATACGGCCGACCAGCAAGTACAACAGCATGGCCGCCATTCTTTGCAATACGCTCTAAAATTTCATCAGCTTTTTTGGCAATATCCTCTTTAAATTCTCGATCCTCTTTTCGAGCTGCCTCCAGTGCACTATGAACTTCTGTCCTGGTTATACCACAGTCAGAAAATTCTTCCGTCAACCGCTCCTCCAGCCTCTTATCATTGTCATACGGCAGGAAAGGATGCCGCAGCCGCACACCGCGTTCCGTCATACAATCGTCCATATTTCCCGCAATCACTTCGGGATACATGGCCACTACAGGACAATTATAATGATTATCCGCTTTTTCATCCTCTTTTTTCTCATAATTGATTGACGGATAAAAAATCGTTTTAATATCATGCTCTATAAGCCATTTTACATGACCATGCACCAATTTGGCAGGATAACATGCCGTATCGGATGAAATGGTATCCATCCCCATTTCATAAATTGCTTTTGAGGAAGGCGGAGAAAGCACAACACGAAAACCCAGTTCCGTAAAAAATCGGAACCAAAACGGATAATTTTCATACATATTCAGCACTCTTGGGATACCAATGATCCCCCGTTTTGCTTCCTTTTCTTCCAAAGGTTGATAATGAAACAGTTTCTCATATTTATATTGGTAGAGATTATCTGTATTTTTCTGTGCAGTATGTCCGCCTGCCCCTTTTTCACAGCGATTTCCAGTAATAAATTTTTCTCCATCGCCAAACTGGCTAATGGTCAGCTGACAGTTATTCGGGCAGCGGCCACAGCGAGCATGTTGCGTTTTCATGGAAAATGTTTTCAATGCCCCTGCATTCAAAATGCCAGAAGGTTGATCATTCTCTCTTTGTCCGGTACGGATCTCATCGTTCCACCGTTCTATTCCAATCAGGGCGGCACCGTACGCTCCCATTGTCCCTGCAATATCCGGGCGAATCACATCCCTGTCTAAAATATGTTCTATGCTGCGTAAAACCGCATCATTTAAAAAAGTCCCGCCCTGTACAACAATGTTTTTACCAGCCTCTGAAGTGTCCCGCAGCTTAATTACCTTATACAATGCATTACGGATCACAGAATAACAAAGTCCCGCGGCAATATCCGCAACCGACGCCCCGTCTTTCTGTGCCTGTTTTACCTTGGAATTCATAAACACTGTACAACGTGTACCCAAATCGACGGGGTACTTTGCGCTAACAGCCTGCTTCGCAAACTCCTCTACTGTCATGTTCACCGATTTTGCATAGGTTTCCAAAAAAGACCCACAGCCAGAAGAACACGCCTCATTCAGCATAATACTGTGAATCGCATGATCTTTAATTCGGATACATTTCATATCTTGACCGCCAATATCTAAAATGAAATCCACGTCCGGGAGAAAAGCTTTGGCCGCAGTATAATGCGCCACCGTTTCAATTTCACCAAAATCAGCATGAAAAGCTGCTTTCAGTAATTCTTCACCGTATCCCGTAGTTACCGTATATGCAATATATGTATTTTCGGGAAGTTTTTCATAAAATTCTTTTAAAAACCGTCTGGTAGTTTCTACCGGGCTTCCTTCGTTCCCGCTGTAATAAGTATACAGCAAATTTCCTGCTTCGTCCGTAACTGCCGCTTTAGTCGTTGTAGATCCAGCATCAATCCCCAAAAACAAAGCTCCCTTCGCTTCGCTCAACTCTTTTTTAGGAACAGAATGCGCCGCATGCCGGTTACAAAAATTCAGATATTCTGATTTAGAAGAAAACAGTGCTGGGAGCGCTTTGGTCAATTCACCCCCGCTTTGCTTGGCATTACGTATACGTGATAAAAGCATAGGCACACTTACTGGCGCTGCTTTTTCCGCCAGCAACGCCGCACCAATAGCTACATAATACTGCGCATTTTCTGGGAAAATCACCTGTTCCTCTGATAAATGAAGGGTCTGTGCAAAACGCTTGCGAAGTTCTGACAAGAAGGAAAGCGGTCCACCCAAAAAAGCAACATTCCCCTTAATGACACGTCCGCAGGCCAGTCCACTGATGGTTTGGTTCACTACTGCCTGAAAAATCGAAACAGCCAAATCTTCAGCAGCAGCACCTTCATTAATTAGCGGCTGGATATCTGTTTTAGCAAATACCCCACAACGCGCGGCAATCGGATAAATGGTAGTATAATGCTTGGCCGCTTCATTCAACCCCGCTGCATCCGTATTCAGCAATAATGCCATCTGATCAATAAAAGCTCCCGTACCGCCGGCACAGGTTCCGTTCATTCTCTGTTCAATCGTTCCGTCATAAAAGGTAATTTTTGCATCTTCACCGCCCAGTTCAATGACAACATTTGTCTCGGGAATCAGCTTTTCCACGGCCGCCGAACACGCTATCACTTCCTGCTCAAACGGAATTTGCATTTGTTTGGCCAAAGACAATCCTCCGGAACCAGTGATCGTCATTTGATATTCACCCATAAAATGCCGGGAAAATTCTGTCAGCATTTCACTTACTTTATCAAATACATTTGACATATGTCTTTCGTATCTTTGATAAATGACGTGGTTATCCTCGTTGAGCAAAACAAGCTTGACCGTTGTAGATCCTACATCAAGGCCTAATCTCATGAAAATCCTCCTCTTGTTTGTCTTTGTTGTTTCATCCATAAAATTTTATCGTCTAATTTAATATATTCATAATTTTTCTCATAATGCGAATATGTTCCTTTGCGTCCTCTTCTCCCAATTTCTTTAAAAAGCAGCAAATATGACCCAATACTTCATCACGCCGCAGCAAAGCAAACTCCCGACCGCTCTCTGTAGCATATACCCGTATTTTTCTCCGATCTGCCGGATGTTTTTGCCGTACAGCGTATCCTTTTTTACATAAGCTGTTCAAAATAGCCGCCACACGCGAAGTGTTAATTTGAAATTTTCGGCTGATATCATTGGCGCTAGCACCATTGTGACCGTCAAGCAAAAAAATCAAAACAGCCAGTTCGCCTCTGACCAGTTCCGAAACATACGGCTGAATTGAATCACCATTTTGCTCACTGCTAATCATGATCGACAATAACTCCTGCGCGCTTTTTTGATAATTCATGGCAATTACCTCACACTATGAGTATTCTATATTAGAATATCGAATTCTGTCGTATTTGTCAATACCTATTTCAACAAAATCCATCGAAAAATAGCTGCCATTCTCCAGCAAAGTGAACATTCCACAAAAGATTAAACCTCAGTATTAGCGAACATAATTCATAAAAACGCATATTATGTTAATGACCGTCTAAAGTTGTCTCTTTTTGTTATTTACACCAGACGGTACAATGAAGGAGAAAGGAAGGAAAAACAATGCCCTTTGCACATGAAACCCAACCGATTACTATGCCGATGGTAGGCTATGCATATGTGCCTATGCAAACAGCTGAAATGCGAAACTTGTATGATCCTGAGGAAGGGTTGGAATATGGAAGTATTTTCCCTATTTTAGTCAAACCCCTCGGCGTATACGGGAAACAAGTATCCGGCGATAAAATTTTCCCGGAGGTGGAAAAGAAATGAATGAACGAGCAGCATTGCTGAAAAAACTAAACGCTTATGCCTTTGCAGCCTATGATTGGAATCTATATCTGGACACGCATCCGAATGACCAGGATGCTATTGCTATGTTCCATAAAATGGCTAATAAAGCCAACGAACTAAAAAAGGAATTTCAATCAAAATACGGGCCTTTGACAGCAGAAGCGTCCATGGATATGCAACGGTGGAACTGGCTGGATGACCCATGGCCCTGGGAAAAAATATAAGGAGGAGAAAAAGTATGTGGAATTATCAAAAAAGACTGCAATATCCCGTAAATATTAAAAATACCAATCCTCGTCTGGCGCAGTATATAGTTGCTCAGTACGGTGGACCGAACGGCGAACTTGGTGCAAGTCTGCGTTATTTATCCCAACGCTACTCCATGCCAAACAATATGACCAAAGCACTTCTTACCGATATAGGGATTTCGTGTTCAGAATGCTCCCATACGCATCCGCTCTTTCCCGTGCGCTTTTCAACGCGGAAGTCACCTCGTATGGGAGCAAATTGAAAAAAATATCAATGTTTTCTCTGTCATGCACAATGATTTTATCAAGAATGTTTTTGTAAAACGTTTCGTCTTGCTCAGCGCCGGTTACGGTAGCCTTGATTTTTGCTTTCAGGCTTTTTATAAGCTGTTTTTTGTCATAAGAGATGTCGCAGCCTTTTTCGAAAGCCTCTAAGCTGTTTTCAAGCTCTGAAATTTCAGCTTCATATTCCGCTTTTTTATTGCGGTATTCTTCTTTACTTAAATCGCCGCTTGTATATAAATCAAGCAATCGATCGATTTTATTCTGAAAGACAGTCATACGTTTTTTTATTTCGTCGGTATCGATCATCAACCTTTCATCGTTTGAAAGTACGATTTCTATGATGTTACACAGATTATCAATAATCTTATTTTTATCGAACACAAGCCGTTTGACACATTCCGAAATTGCTAACATGAAATCCTCGTCACGAATTTGCGAATTAACCTCGCATCCGATTTCATTTCCGGCGCTATCTAATTTTTTTGTGCCAAATTGCGCAGCTTCATAACATCGCCATGCTTTGTATCGACTGCCGTCCTTTCGTTTTTTTGTCCTTGATACAAAATGACCGCCACAGCAGCCGCAAAAAATTTTGCCGGACAGTGGATAACGATTAGAGTGCTTGTTTTTTATCTCTTGGCTCGGTGAACGGCGTTCAAGTTCCTCTTGTGCCCGCTGCCAAAGTTCACGGCTGATAATCGGCTCGTGATGGTCTTTCATTGTTACAAAATCCTCTTGACCTTTGTTATATTTCTTTTGATGCGTCAAAAAATCAGGAGTATAGGTCTTTTTTTGTATCAAATCTCCGCAATATTTTTCATTGCGGATTGCTTTCAGTATGACAGTATTGGTCCACATGACATTTCCGCGGATGGTTTTATAGCCGGCTTCACGTAATTCTCTTGCAATGGTATATGTACCCTTTTTTTCTTCCACAAATTTATGGAAAATCAGCCGGACAATTTCTGCGCCTTTTTCGTTGATATACATCTTTCCATCAATCACATCATATCCAAGCATATCCCGTCCGAACACAACGCCTTGTTCCATTCTGCGCTTTTGTCCCCATTTCACACGTTCGCTTGTTTTCCGGCTTTCCTCTTGTGCAATGGATGCCATAATTGTCAGCCTAAATTCTGCGTCAGGGTCGAGGGTGCGTATATTATCTACCATAAAATAAATACCTATATTTTGCGCTTTCAAAAGCCTTGCATAATTTAATGTATCAACGGTATTTCTTGCAAAACGGCTCACTTCTTTGGTAAGAATCAGTGAGAATTTACCGAGCTCGGCATCGTTTATCATCTTTTGAAATGCAACACGTTTTTTTGTATTGGTACCACTGAGTCCCTTATCGGCATAGATTTCTGTAAGTTCCCAATCGGGATTTCGTTCTATATATTCTCTAAAATATCTCTGTTGACTTTCAAACGAATTTGCTTGATCGCTTGAATCAGTCGAAACTCTGCAATATGCTGCAACTTTTATCATTTCAAAACAACTCCTTTCCTTTCAATTTTACAGCATATTGGCGTAATGTGCAAAAAATTTACATGCTGTATTTTTTCTCAAGCAAACGAATTGCATTGGTATATTGCGCAAATGTGAGCCAACCATCCTCATGCAGCGAAAGCAGCATTGTTTTTTGAAAGCTTATTAGAAATTTTTTATTATCTGCAACATCTATAAAATTGCATTTTGCATTCAATTTATATTGTTCTTTCAAAGACAACACCACCTTTCTTAAAGTATATGATGAACCGCTTGTACGATATTAGATAAGGTTTTTAATACTACAAAACACCAGACTAATCCTATAATTTGTTGTTGTCTGCCAGTAAAAATAAGCAAACACAGAGAGTTCGCACCGCTTGGTAATTAGGGAATTATACGATCTGAATCCTCCTTTGCAAAAGAACAGAACTTGAAGCCAGGCATCCATTTCGTTACAAGTTCTGTTCTTCCTCTTTTCCATCTTAATCCTCAACAAGGATAGGACTTTCCCCAGTACAGGTATGGGTCTGCGCCGCCTCTAAAATTTGCAGATAAGCCCAATGGTTTGGGCTCAAATCCCGGAAAGGATTTTGCATGGCAAAGGTACAAACCTTTGCACGGCCAAGAATTCCATTGATGATTTTCACAGCTTCAGCCCGAGTCATATACTGTTCCGGCCGGAAGGTCCCATCCTCATAACCGCAAATCAATCCGCACATATTTAAAACGCCAATATATCCATCTGCCCAGTGCCTATCACAATCAGCAAAGTCACTCTTGTCGATTGGGGATAGATAGAGATACCGCGCCGCTATCACCGCAAACTCCGCCCGGGTAATAGGCAGTTCCGGCCGAAACGTTCCGTCACCATACCCCCGCATCAGTTCCGCACTGAGGATTCTGCTGACATCAGCAATGTACCATGCGCCGCCTTGCAGATCAGCATACTTGGGCAGTGTTGTCCGATGTTCTCTTGTATCCTCTAAGATCCTTGAAAAAATTGCCGCCGTCTCCGCTCTTGATATACTGCTGTCCGGTCGAAAGCATCCATCTTCGTCTCCTTGTATGTAGGCAATATGCTGTCTGCTTTCTGCATCGGATTGGTAAACTGCCGTAAATACCGTATCTTCATAAATCGCAATGGTTTCCGGCCGAACCAATGTTTCACCATCCAAACTCCAACCCAGAAACATTGCGTCTACGTTTGGCTTGACCAGCGGAACAGCCTGCGGCATTTCCCCCGTCTTTACTGTTTCTGTCCGCTTTCCGGAAAGAAGACTCCCTTTTGTCCCAGGGTCATAAACAACCGTATAGGTCGTACCGGCTGGCCGGCCTCCGCTTCCTCCTGTTACATTGGAAACCGAAGAAACGGCAAGAGATACCGGCGTCTCTATGCTGGTATAATTAGAATCATCCGGATAAAACGTAAAAGCAAATACACCGCTGTGGGTGATAATGCGATCCGGTTCTGCCGGCACAAAAGTACCTGAAATCTTTTCATTTGCCACCCCTTGTGCCGTATACACAAAATTATAAGCAGAGGAAAGTCTTGCACCGCTTTTGACTCTGGCGCTGACTTCTGAAATCTGCGGCACTGCCGGATGCGTCGTGACATGGACACGCATCGTCACTGGCTCATAGTTTGCGGTATCTTCCGGAGTAAACACAGCCAAATACGCATCCGTCCCCGCCTTAGGACATATTTCCGGCTCTGCCCATGTCCAACTGCCTGCAATGCTGTTTGTCTCATCTGAAAAAGGCGTTGTTTGTTCCAGCGGCTGACCATATGTTAAAGAAGCCGCGGCAACCTTACCGCTTACTATCAAAGCAAATATAAATAGATAAAACATTCTTTTCCTATTCTGCATGCATCATTCCTCTTTCTTCACCGCATCAACGATAAAATACTGTCACCAAGTTTTTGACCATAGACAATATCAGAAGCAGTTGGTATTTCTTCTTCGGTTAAAACGGGAGTAGCTTTATGGATTGTAACAGTAACCTCTCCTGTCCAGGCTTCAATATTTGCATCTGCCGGAGTGAATACAACCGTACAAAGACTGCTTCCAGCATTCGGTTTTAATTCAGGATCCTGCCAAGACCATACTCCTTCCACGCCTTCCACACTTCCGCCGCTTAGCATCGAATCTGCCAAAGCCTGTCCGTATGTAATCTCGCTGGCAGAAGGCAGTACCACAATATCTGTTTGATCCGGATCAATGATTTTTTTCTGCACGGTTACCGCAATGCTGGCTTGCAGCGGTTCATAGTGTTCGGTATCATTTGGGACAAAGACAGCCTGACACTCATGAACACCGGCAGGAAGGACTGTACTTGCATCTTCCCAGTTCCAGCTTCCCTCCACCGGCAAACCGGAAAGCGTTTGCACCGCACCGGATATTGCCGAATGCCCCAGACTTTGGCCATAGGAAAGTTCGGTGCAAGATGGGGTATCCGCTGTTTGTAGGCTGGCTTTATTCACTGTAACAGAAACCCCTTCACAGGAAACTGCATGGTAGTTTACGCTGTCAGGATAGAATGTCGCTTGGTACTCTGCCGTCCCTACCTCCGGGATCTGCGCTTCATTGTTCCACGACCATGTTCCATATAATTCTTCTCCATTGACTCCAATCACTTTTCCGCCTGTTATCTCTGCTTCTGTCAAAGACTGACCATAGTAAAGCGTCTCTACCATTGGTGCTGATTCAATCACCGGTTCTGCAGTATTTAATTTTAAAGTAATCTGCTCCGTAATCGGTGAATAACCGGAATCGGCGGGCGTAAAGACCACTGCATAAGTGAAAAGATCAGCATAATCCTCGTTATCATACCGGTTTGGCTTAATACTGGGATCCTGCCAAGCCCATGTTCCCTCCATACCTTCCACGCTTCCGCCGGTTAAAATGGAATCTGCCAGAGACTGTCCGTATGTAATCTCGCTGGCAGAGGGCGGTGTAACCTTTTCAGGGTCGATGGAAGTCTGCCCTACGGTGATTTCAACTTCCGCTTCAACAATCGTGTAATTCTTTGTATCGTTGGGCGTAAAGACAGCAGGATACGTATTGGTTCCGGCTGCCGGACGGATTTCCGCATTCTTCCATGTCCACGCACCTAACAAAACATTACCGTCTGCACCTTTCACTGTGCCCCCTTCTATCTGTGATTGCCCAAGTGTTTCACCATATGTTATCGGCAAGGCACTGGGCACAAGTTCCACCACCGGTGTTGCCTGCAAAACCGTGACCGAAATATTGGCAGTAATGCTGTTATAATTGTCGGTATCATTGGGAGTAAAAACAGCAGGATACTCTGCCGTTCCCGCTTCCGGCATAACCTCCGGATTTTCCCATGTCCAGCGGCCCGGGACACCACTGACCGAAGATTCCAAAAAAGGAACCTCCTCCAAGGATTCCCCATAAACTGCGGTTTCTGTCTGCGTTACAGATTCGTCCGCAAATCCTGCTACGGAAACACTCCATACCATACTCACTGCTATAATAAGCCCTAAAAATCTCTTTGCTATTTTCATTTCTTTCTTCCTTTCTTTCAAAACGGGGCTCTGACTGTGCCCCTGATTTCAGATAATTGAAGCGCTTGTCCATAAGTAATATCTGCGACCTCGACTTCTTCAAGAACCGGTGTGGCCTTATGCACCGTCAATGTTACCTCAGCAGATATCGGTTTTGGCATCTCAGAATCCGGTGTAAAAATCACTGTATAGGAAGCCGTTCCGGCGCAGGGGTAAAAGGTCGGATCTACCCATGACCATACGCCCGATGCTCCTGTCACTTTCCCTCCGCTGAGCGTGGATGCAGACAAAGCTTGTCCATAAGTGATTTCTCCTGCAGATGGCAGTTCTTCAATCACAACTTCCTGCGGAGAATTCCAGGACGCAAATACTTTAAGCTCGGGATAACCATGATTCATCTCCGGAAGATATACATAGCTGCTTGACAGCATCTCCGCAAAGTCTGGGTTTTGCATTTCCTCCTGAGGCATTGGAGTAATTTTCCCTGGTGCATTTGTTCCAAATGCACCGGATACTGCAGAACCCATTAAATAATAGTTGTTATCCATTTGTGCTGTTAACAATCCATCTGCTATTGCATTGCCGCGGGATGGAACCTTTTGGGCAACAATCTCCCCACAGCTATAGCACGAGTCAATGGTTGATAACCGCATTACACTAGTATCACACGTCATCCCCACAATGCCGGCAGTATATTCATTTCCGGTAATATTTCCCAGATTGTAGCAGTTTCGAACAATACTCTCCTGTATGCCGCCCGCCAGACCTCCTACGCCGATCCCGGTTCCTGTAAGTTCTCCTTTGTTACAGTTGGATTCCATAAACGAATTTTTGAAATACCCCACAATTCCGCCTGCAAACTGCCCCGATGCCGTAATCTCCGCTTCACTGCGGCAGGCATAAACCTGGGCTTCTTCTGCATAGGCAATGACCCCGCCCGTGTAGGATACTGCTGAAATCCTTCCGGTAACCGCAAGATCATGCACAGCGCCGCCCTGCACACAGCCAAACAGGCCAAAATCGGAGACTTCTTCCGGACCTTGCAGTTGATAAATGGTATGCTTCCCGCCGTCAAAATTCCCCTGAAAAGGTGCAATAACCTTGCCATTTTGTGAAAGTCCAATGGGTGTCCACAACTGCGTTAAAGTAATATCTGCTGTGAGATACAAATATTGCGATGCAAAGGTTTCACCTGCATTCACAAGCTCCGCGAATAGCCTTAAATCCTCTTCCGAGTTTATGCAATACGGGTCCTCCTGCGTACCGCTGCCTGCAAAAGGGATACTCTTAGACTGCACCTCAAAACCCAAAAGCGGGACTTGTTCTAACTCCAATTTTACTTCGGTTCCTTCCTGCTCTGTCTTTTCTATTTGCTCGGATTGCATCACGCTTTCTGCATCCTCCGCCGCATAGATTCCGTCGATTCCGCAAACCTGTGCAGCACACAGGCAGTACAGAACCATCCATATCAGTTTTTGTTTCATCATGACCTCCTTACAGCAAAGCGTGTTACGTTCATGTCCACTTTTACTGTATTTTTTATTTTTCCATAAAACATACGTATACGGGCAAGACAGAACCTGCCCATAGGTCACACTTCATTGCGAAAGCATCAGTATTCTTCCCGTCCCCTGATGCTGGAAGAACAAGCTCAGATTGACAAATCATCTTTCCTTTGCTGTTCTTTTTCCAATCAAGCCTTTTGACCGGAAAGCCTTAGGGCAATACACGAACTGCTCTTAGTATCAAGCATCACAGGAATTTCACCTCCCCGACATCCGCCCGGGCTGCGCCTTGCAGGAGTATCATTATCTGTAATCACCGTCTTCGCACACAGCGTACCAATAGCTGTGCTGCTGTTCCATGGATCTACGCTCGTGCCTTATTGGAGCAGTTCATTTGATGAGGGTTTTACCCTCACAGGCAGTCCTGGCGCATGGAACAAGCACGCTCGAATGATTACAAATGTTTCGTGTATGGGTATTCAATTTTCAAAGAACAATAGGGTGAAAAACACATTACCCCCTCACTATATATATAAGGAGCAACTTTTTGCATTTTAATAGATAAAAATTTTCATTTTTCTAAAAATTTTTTTAGTTTCTCTAAAATCTTAACCTTTCGTATATGTACTGCATTCTGAGAAATGTTCAGCTTTTTTGCCAGTTCACGCTCTGTTCTTTCCTGATAGATTAGATGATCTATGATATACAATTCCTCATCGGATAAAGCAGACAACCCCTTACGAAGTTTTTCTATCATCATATTATGGATTGCCTCTTCCTCCACATTTACAGTTTCATCAGCGATTCGCTCCTGTATATACATGCCGTTTTCCTCCAAAGCATCATAAGAGAAAATCACTGTATGTTTTTCTCTCTCTTTTAAATATCTGCGCCGCCGGTCTTCTCTCCTGTATTCGTCATAGATTTCTTTTGAGACTTGATAGAAATATCCGGCAATTTTTATATAATATTGCTTGGGCATTTTTGATATCCTCCATTCTGAATTTTTTAAACAAAAAACTCAGAATGCTTATGGATATCCTGCTATGTAACACTGCCAACCATCTTTTTGCAACAAAAAAATGACTGCAATCAGTTCATTCCTGAACCTTTTGCAGTCATTTATATTTTTCACTTATATATACTTTTTTTAATTCGTTTACTAACGAATAACAAAACCTTAGGCCAAACTTATGTTATCCGTCATACACTTTCTTTCTCTTTTCTCACGGCTGTTTTTTCCCATTGACACTAAAGTACAGCCTATACCATTCTTCTCTGGTTAATGTAACCTCTGTTGCCGCTGCCGCAGATTTGATTCGTTCCGGCGTTCTTGTTCCTACTATAGGCTGTATATGCGCTGGATGTCTTAATACCCAAGCAAACGCTATGCTTTCTTCCGATACTCCTGAATTTTTAAATATATTCTTTTATATTCACTTCATGGATTGTAAGCTTTACTCCCTGCTTTTTTAACATTTCTCTAAGCGAAGATATATCTGAAGCTGAAAAATTGCTGCTCATAGCAGCTGCTGTTCCTGCGGCTTCTCCCGTAACAGCACATGCTGGTATCACTCTGGTGATATCCCACATATCGTCTGTAACTGAAATACACCTTCCGGCTGTAATTAAGTTTTGAATTTTATTCCCATACAACGTTTCAAAGGGAATTGCGTATACTGGGCCTTTTTTCCGCCAGTGCCCAATACACCCGATTCCTGTATCGAAGTCTTTGTTTGCTTCCTGCCTGTCCATGGTATATTTCCCTACGATTCTGCGTATCATTCTAAGCTGTGGCATTGTAGGGGAGGTAACAGGCACATAAGTTGGATCATTTTGACGCTTGGCTAATATTTTTTTCAGCATTTGCGCATGTCCATCGCACAACATTTGGCTGATTTCTTCTCCATCTACTCCACCATATTTTATATCGGAAATTTGCTCGCCGCTTTCAACCGTTTCATCATTTTCTGCATTGAGCACCTCATCATCTGACATTTCTGCAAAGCCAAGCCTTTCCAAATCAATTTTTCCTTTGGAGAAGAAATAATACCAATTGGCAAGTACATTTTTCTTTTCAAACTCTTTTGTTTCTTCTCCTGCCAAATAACAAATTTCCGCATCTCCTGTAGCATCGACAAAGCTTTTCGCAGATATGGCTTGTCTGCCCCCTTTATTTTCTATAATCAGATGTGTAATTCGATTTTCTTTTACAACAGCCTGACAGATTTTCGTATCATATAAAATTTTTACTCCTTCAGCTTGCAATAAGCTTTCTGCTTCTAACGCAAACATATGCGGATTGAACTGCACTTTATACCGTACAGCCTTTCTTTCTTCCTCCCTACCATTGCCTATCCATGCATCGGGGTATTCTCCCTCGGCAAAATGTCGGATAGAAAGTTTCAGCAATTCTTCTGCAATCCCAAAACTCACTTGATGTCCCAATCCATCACAAAGCGGGAGATAAATTGCAATCAATCCAAGCGTTGCCAAGCCTCCTAACAAACAACCTTTTTCTACCAGCAAAACTTTTGCACCATTTCTTGCAGCCGCCAGAGCCGCAGAAATACCCGCAATTCCTCCGCCTCCTACTACAACATCACTTTCACATACGGTTTTCACACTTGTTTCCGGCAACAATATGTAATCATTCATATATATATACCTCCCTTGTATCCAGCAAATCATTACATAACTTAACTTCATACGCTTATAGCTTGGCCTTTTATTTTTGATAATCATACAAACTAACTGCATACACATCAGCCGCATCCATGTTATCACTTATCTCTATCTTCTTTACTTCATCAGGCAGCAAAGAAAAATAATTGTCACTAAATACTGCGTCCGCT
The DNA here is from genome assembly GCF_014982785.1 of Ructibacterium gallinarum. Lineage (GTDB taxonomy): Bacteria > Bacillota > Clostridia > Monoglobales > Monoglobaceae > Ructibacterium > Ructibacterium gallinarum. Next base: position 41,766 of record NZ_JADCKB010000018.1, on the reverse strand, counting down.
TTTTCCGTTTTCAGTTCAATATCCTGTGCAAAGGAGGATACTGAAATTTCCAATTCATTTCCCTGGTGTGTTATCTTAATTTCAGGATCTTGATATGTAAAATGTTTCGGCTTTACAAAAAGCTGGCATTCACTTGAAATCACTGCATTATCCTTTATAAGCTTGTAATTAAAAACCAGTCTGCTTTTTTCTGTATAGCTTTTCATCCATTTTGAAAAATCCAGCGTTATATTAGCACTTACACCTAAACTTTCCGCCATGACATCTACACTATCTTTTTCCAAAATTTGTCCTGTTGTATCAGCAAGCTGCCACTGCACTTTGCCTGAAAACACGCTATCTGTTTCATTAACCACCACCAATTTTACTTTTGCATCTTCGATATCTGCTGATAGCAGCACAGGGGCATAAAACCGCTTTGCCTTATAATGCAAAGCTTTCCATCTGCCATAGTAATCAATTCCCGACCATGAAGCCACAGGCCAACAATCGTTGGTTTGCCAGTATAGGGTTCCCATACATCTGTCTGATTTTCTATTTCGTCTAAAATGTTCGATACCATACCGCATAGCCTCTGCCTGCAGCAACTGAGACAGATAAACCAATCCCTCCAAAGAATATGGATACCGGTAATCCTTCGCCAAATAATTTAATATTTTTTCATTTGCTGTTCCATTTTTCTGATGACTTTCCATTACTTTTGAAAAAATGTTTCTATCCTCCGGCTTTGTAAAAGACGCAATCGTTTTGATACACGGGAAGGACTGGAACCCAAATTCAGATAAAAATCTGAAATGGTAATTTTTATAATCTTCAAATGGTTTTAATCCGTGCCATACCGACCAATAATGCCTATCTCCCACATTTTCATCACGCGGCTCGTCAAAGCTCCCTGTTGCAGACGGTGATGACCTCCAATAAAAACGATCAGGATCATATAGTTTCAGCAACTTTGGAATCACGTATTCAAACTGCTTGATATAATCTGCTTTATATTTTTTCCCGTACTTTTGCTCCCAGCCCCAGTATACCCAAGCCTCCTCCATCTCATTATTTCCACACCATAATCCGATACACGCATGATGCCGCAGTCTTTTTCAAAAAAAGGTTTCCCTTTTGACAACGCCTGCTGTGAATGTTTCTTTAAGTATCTCAAGAAAGAGGAAACAGACCGCAAAACCTACCATTCCCTACTGGAGCTCCAGCTTTCTGTTTTTGAATATATTGATGGCTTCTACAATTCCAGACGTCCTCATGGCTCTCTTGGCATGCTTACTCCCAATCAAGCTGAACTGTTATACTGGAAGCAAAATTAAACTGCTGCTATCCTATTTTCTTCATTCCTCTGTCTACTTTTTTGACTATGGTCCACATTTTATCAATTAATATTCTTCTGATTTTCGCATGCTTTAGTCTATATATTTTATTGCCTCAGAAACAAAATCAATTAAGTTAGATCTAACTTTTTGAACGGGCGAGTTCGCTACCTGCTGTGCATAAAAAACAGAGAATTTATTTTTTCTATCTATTCCGAGAAATGCTCCAGCCATTCCTCCCCACCCAAAATCAGTTCTTTTTCCATCGCTAAGCGGACATCTGACCCCAAGTCCATAGCCATAATGCTTTATTGTTTCCCAATTATATGTGCTAAGGCATTGTGCATTTAAATGATTGCGGCTCATCAGTTCCACAGTTTCTCTTTTCAGCATATAATCGTCTATCCTGAGTGCCTCACAGAATTTAATATAATCCTCAACCGTCGATACACAGCCTGCACCACCGCTTTCGTATTCGCTTCCGATCTTGAATTTTAAAATGCCGTTATCAACCGGCAATAAAGCTCCGCTTGACATATCATACTGCAACATCATTTTATCATTTCTCGGCTGTGAAAAGGAAGTATTGGTCATACCAAGTGGTTCAAAAATATGTTCTGCAAGATACGTACTGAATCTTTTTCCACTCACCACCTCTACTACCGCCGCCAGTACATCATGACTAAGACCATACAGCCATTTTTCCCCTGGTTCAAATTCTAAAGACTCCTCCGCCAGATATTTCATAGTTTCACGAGTCGGACATGCTCCGTTTGTCTCTATACGCGCTCTTTTTAAAGAAGGACTATACACATTATATGAAAGGCCGGACGTCATACAAAAAAGATTTTCGATTGTTATTTGTTTTTTCGCTTTTCGTATGACTCCATTTTCCTTAATGTACATATCTTTAAATTCCGGAAGGTATAAATACAGCGGATCGTCAAGCCTAAACTCTCCCTTTTCGTACAACTGCAAAGCCGCCGTACATGTTATGGGTTTTGATGCGGAATAAATATAATAGCTTTCGGTTCCATCAACCGGCAAAAGATGTTCTGCATCCCGAAACCCATTGAAATGTCTATATGTCTCACGTCCTCTGCAATAAACGATACAGTCAAATCCCGGTATTCCCAAATCCAGAAATTGATCCAGATAATTTGTCAAAGCATTCCACATATCTAAACTCCTCAAATCTTATAAAGCTGTTTGGGTATCATTCGGATCACCGTTTCTTGCAAGGTCATATTCTAACGTCCAATCAAGTCCTCTGTATTTTTCCGCTCTCTCATCTGTCTTTATAAATACCATAAGCATGTCCAGCATTTCTTCCGTCCAGGTGTTTCGATCGATTTGCGCAGTCGTAAATTTATTCTGCGTAATCATTTCAAATCCAAAAATGTCTTTCACCTGCGTTTTTGAGGCTCCGTCCACCACTTCCGCAACCAGATGGGATGGAATAAACAGCACGCCACCTCCGGCTCCGAATACAATATCCCCCGGCAAAACAACCGCATTGCCAATTCTTGTAACGGTATTAAAACCCGTCATAATAAAATCTCGGATAGGTGTTGGGTCAATGCCTCTATAGTATACCTGAACGTCTTCTACCTTTTTCATCTGCTCGGTATCCCTGATACCGCCCCATATAACCCCACCTCCGTTTTTTGTTTTGGTTTTTATTGCCGTAGTAAGATTACCACCAAGAAAAGTGCCTTTATATATCTTATCATACATATCTGCAACTACCACATCGCCTTCTGTCAGGCTGTCAATCACCCATTGATTATAGTTGCCCTTGCGGCCTTCCTTCATTCCAATCTGAAACATTGTTTCATGTAAATCCGGTCTGGTCGGCACAAAATTTGCCGTTACTGCTCTGCCTATCAGCTTGCGCCCATCATCATGAAGCGTTTTCAGCCGTCCCTCAAACTGGCTCTCATACCCTTTTACAAAAATTGGTTTCCACACCTCTTCTAACGTCAGGCTTCTAAGCGCCTTTAAATATCTGTCCTCTACGTAAGGTCTGCCGTCAGGAAGCCGTTTCCCCTTCCATTGCGGCGTCAGTTCAATAATTTCTTCTCTGCTATTGAATTTCATAAATGCATTCCTCCATCAACTATCAAATCAATTCCGGTGATATATCTCCCCGCATCCGAGCACAAAAGCAGAGCTGCTCCGGCACAATCACCCGTCTTGCCGGTATGTCCGCATGCGATGCTGTCCTCAACGCGTTTTCTGTAGGCTGCATCTGCCAAAGCGGCTTGATTTCGCGGCGTTTCAATCACTCCCGGAGACAGATTGTTTACCGTAACACCATACGGCGCAAGTTGGCGAGCCATATTCTGTACAATGTTGAATTGCGCCGATTTTGAAGCGGCATATGCCACAAGCTCCGGATGTTGCTTATATTGATTGATACTTCCAATCGTCAAAATTCGCCCCCATCCACGTTGCTTCATATACGGAATATATTTTTGTATCAATAGAAAAGAATTTCTCACATTACAAATCATCTGGCGGTCAAATTCCTCTGCTGTAACAATCTGCCAGTCATTTTTTTGCTGTATGGAAGCGTTTAAAACCAAAATATCAACATCGCCCGATTGAGCATACAGCCTATCAACACCGCTGCTGTCTGATAAATCTGCCAATATCGGAACACAATTTTCGATTTTGGCGCTTGCCGCTTTGCATTTTTCCATACTGCTCGCGCCATTGACACAAACGCTCGCGCCATACTCTGCCAATGTTTTGGCAATGGCAAATCCAATCCCCTGCGTTGAACCGGTCACAAGTGCCCTTTTGCCAGTTAAATCAAACATATTACACCTTCTTATCTAATATATCATAAATTTCATACCACACATTAGGTCGCATGGCAAAACCGCAATCTACACCACTGAGATATTTAGTCGGCTCTTCTGTATTTTCAACAAACATTCCGTAATGATTCGGCACTGCGACTTTTGGCTGTAACTTTTGTGTAAGCTTTATCGCCTCCGATACGCTCATATTCCCCAACTTGCCGTTAATACAAACAAACAGAATATCGCATTTTATCTGTTCCAGCTTTGAGTCATAAAAAGTGTCTCCCGTAAAATATAATCTATGTCCATTAGCACACACCAGCACACCAACCGCAGGGACTGTATGCTTCGCATGCACTGCTCGTAACTCTATTTCTCCAAACCTTACATTTGTGCCAACATCAAAAGGCGTATAACGCAAGACTCCCAACTCTTTCAACAGCATCTCACAATCCAGCGGTGCAAAAAATATAGTATTCGATTTATCCACTGCCTTAATTGTGCACGGATCAAGGTGGTCTAAGTGGTTGTGGGTACAAATTATCATGTCTACCTGTAATTCTTCCGGCATAATCGGTATCGTTATCAATCTTTTTGCACCCGTTACCGTTTCAACTGAGTTTGACAGATATGGGTCAATGCAAATGGTATATTTTCCATCGGTCAATAGGTATCCGCTTTGCCCGAGCCATTTAATTCTCAGCATCAGCTCCACTCCCTATCATTTGCCCATTCATCATCCCACTGCGTTGTCGACTCCCATTGCCCCTTGTACTTTTCGTGGATATGCTCTGCTATCAGCTCCTCATTAAGGCAGTCGATGCCAAGTCCAGGCTTATCTGGCACAAATACAAAGCCTTCCTTAAGCAACGGATTATCAATACCGACTACCAAATTATTCCACCATGGAATATCGACTGAATGAAATTCAACAGCCATCACATTTTGCACTGACGCTGCCGCATGAATAGCTGCCATACACGCAATCGGGCTTTCTGCCATATGAATAGCCATTGCAACACCATATTTATCGCACATATTGCCCAACTTTTTCATTTCAAGCGCACCGCCTACCGTCAGCATATCAGGGTGAATAACCGAAACGCCTCCGTTTTTCATCAGCGGTTCAAAGTTCTCTGCAAGATATATATCCTCGCCGGTACAAATAGGTACATTCACAGCGTTAGAAATTTTTTCGTAGTGCTTGGTATACTGCCACGGTGCAATATCTTCAATCCAAGCAATATTGTATTTTTCCATACGCTTTGCAAATTGAATACAATCCTCTATGCACACATGCCCAAAATGGTCAATTGCTAAAGGTACTTCATATCCTATTACATCGCGTACCTGCTTTACATAGTCCTCAAGAAAATCCATGCCCTTTTGAGTAAGGTGAATTCCTGTCGCATAATGTGGGATAGTAAATATTTTGTAGTTTTTGCCCATCATCATATCTCTGTCTATGGAGCCTTTTTGATGATTGATTGCTTTTATTGAATATTTTTTTATATCCTCCAAAAACCCCAATGGTGCATTTAGACATCCAGGCTCGTCTAACATCAGTTCAATACCCAGATCCATTTTCAAGAAGGTAAAGCCCTGCTCCATTCTTTTTTTCAACACTTTTCCCATATCAGTGCCGGTATGCTTGCCATCAACATCAGTGTCGCAGTACATTCTGACCTTATCGCGGAATTTTCCTCCAAGCATTTGCCAAAGAGGTACACCCCATGCCTTGCCTGCCAAATCCCACATGGCAATTTCGATTCCCGACACACCTCCGCCTTGGCGTGAATGTCCGCCAAACTGCTTAATACGGCGGAAAATCTTATCAACATTACATGGATTTTCCCCGATAATCCGTGACTTCAACATCAACGCATAAGTTGCGCTTGAAGCATCCCGCACTTCTCCGTATCCCACTAATCCTTGATTTGTATAGATTTTTATGAGCGGACAATGCTTTGGTGCCCCGTCAATATTTGTCACACGAATATCTGTTATTCTTAGCTTTGACGGTGATGAGTATGTATTTATATTCTGTTCAATCGCTTCCTTCATTCTTTTCTCCATTAATTTGTCCTCCTAAGCTTTGATTTTTCATTATTTTGTGCCTTCAATTTGTTTTGCAGGGCTTTAATATTATTAATACCATATATCACCATTGTTATATAATCAGAATGCTTATACTTATCTTCTTCAATAAACACATAATCTTCAGCGATACAACTTGTTATCCCAAATTGAGCCATATAGGGGTTTTCAAACCTTCCTTTTTCGTTCACCTTAAACTTATAAAGTGTATCTATGTGATTAGAGATAGTGTAAATGTATATGTTTATATCATTTGCATCTAAAACATCATAAAAGAAATGCTTTAAGGCTAATTGCCAACGTATAACGATGCACACTCAACGTTAAAACCGTTTGCATATATTTTTCAATCTTTCCTGTTTCAACAGCAATCTTACATAGGTCAAATATTATTCCAAAAGCAAAGTATATGATAATTTTTTCCTTAACAGCGTAGGTGCCCCGGCACAAAGTAATCTATCACTGTCACGCGTTGTGTTAATAATAACCGTTGCCTCATAATGCTGCGACTTTTTTCAACTACACTTTACAATATCCGTTTCCCATAATGGGAAGCTATAGCTGTCGTATCAAACATAATCTTTACTCTAGCTCTATAAAAATCAGTGAATTACCATATCAATATATTGCATACAAAGCATATATCGTCATTTCTATAACCAGGCTTACCTTTTTCCACCCTAAGTATAGTATGATGTCTGTGCTGTGCAAACAACTTCAAAAATTCATCAGCCATACACTTTTAATCTGTTCACGCCGTTACACATAGGCACAAACAGATATAAGACCAATTGTTGCCAAACCGCTGGGGTTTATGGTCTTTTCAATAAGTATAACCTTTTTCCTTTCGCATGTTAATAACAGTCATGTGTCCTATTTCAATATATTACAGCCAGTTTCTAAGTATTTATTCTTGAAAATAATATTTGTATGATTCACTTTTCTATTGACAAATCTCAGTCACACCAAACTCCACGCTTTCGCCCTCCATTTTTATCAGATTAAGTGAAATAATTGTTTTTCCGTCTTTATACGCAAAAGCTGCACGCTTACAGCTACTTTGCAGCCTCCAACTGCCATTTATTCTTACCTTAGCATTCTTCAGTTTCCACGTCGGGTCTGCAGCGGCTATTCTGAGACCGTTTTTCTGTTGTTGTAAAATAAGTAAAAGTGGCTGTGAAGTTTCAACAGCATCAAATTTTCCTGCTTTATGAAAAACATATGCCTTTATTCCCATGACTTGTTGATACACACATTGCACAGAAGGTGTATTGGAAAGTATTTTTACATCAGGTTGCTCTGCATAGCCCTTTGTTTCTGAGGCTGTATAATATGGCAGAATAATATAAGCATAGCTTGCACAATTAGGATTTATGCCGTGTTCCATCCAAAGCTCAGCAAACTCAGGATTTGACGGATTTCTTGCAAGTCTTATCTGCTCATCATTCAAAAAAACATATCCAATTGTATTACCATAATTTACCCAACGTTTGCTTGTCAACTCTATAATTGTACCTGTTTTATCAAGAGTTATGCCTGGTATTCCGTCTGCCATAATTACATTTTCAAAAGGTAAGCATCTATTTTCAACAATTGTTTCTACCCCAAAGCCGTCACTAGCTGAAATATCACATCCTAAGGCAACTACTTCTTTGTCAAACACAAACCATGCCTTTTTAGCCCGGAGTCCTGATTTGTGATACGGAATAACTGTATTAATGTTTTGAATGTCTGGCGAATATTCACTATCTTCGTTATGAAATGTTCTCAGGTGCATAGTAGCAACGACTGCTTTGTCACGAATACAAGCTCCGCCTACAAAATTTTCACCCGAAAGATAATCATTAATAAGACTTATTGACACCGGGTATCTTTTCTGTTTGTCCGCCGTTGTTCCCGGTATTCTGTATGGATTAATTTTTTCCCAAAAACTGCTATTATACTGTTCCAAGTCGAATTTCAACATCAGTTGTGTCATTCCGTCACCATGATACCAGCCGTATTGGTTTAAACCATTAATACTTTCATAACCTGATATACGGCTTGAATTCATCGCAACCGAAATTGCCCAATTCTCTTTTTTTTGTAAAATGCGGTCAATGTGCGGAAACGCACGGACGTATTTACTAGGCACAGTGCGAGCCTTTATATCAGCAAGCTCTTTTATTCTTCTACACTGCGAAAAACTCAATGTGTTTTCATAATTTTTACACGCACCACCCTCCGTAATTTCTTTTATCAGAATTCTTAGCGTATTATTCTTGTCATATTCAGTCATTTCTACCGCAGAAATAAGTAAATTTTCAGCAAATTTTTTTATATTATCGGGATAGCGCCCCATAACGCAGCGCATATAATAGCCGTGAAAGCAAAACGGTATCTGCCCGTTATTAATCCATTCAATAACAGCTTCTTTATCCGAAGGGCTAAAATCATATCGCGTATTTTTAAGCACTCCCATAAGCATTGCAATGTATTGCACCTGTTCCAAACCATAGGTTGCATTCATTGCGTGATGCATATGAAATAGATATGAACCATCTTTATAATATCCCTCCTTCTTTTCACTGCCGCATGGGACGAAAATATCCTTCATTTGTTCCATAACTGCAAGCAACTCTTTGCCGTTTTTTTCAAGAATGGACGCACCAATTATCAATCTACACAAATTCAAAAAATTAGAACCAGTCATTTCAGGCTTCGGAACAAGCACATGAAACAATGAAAGATATTTTTTTATGAGCTCTTCAGAAAGCTCGTCATACATAAGCATTAAAATATCAATTAGGTATCTCGGTGTGCCTATTTTCCAATCCCACCAATTATGAAGAGTTGTATCACGCCAGCCTGTATTGTTAATTTCCTTTTCACCATATCGATTATTATACAACCAGTCCAACGCAAAAAGCAAAACCTTACGCATTCCCTCGTCTTTAAAATACTTTCCGCCATAGGCTTTGTACGCTAGTGTCATTTCACGCAACCTACAATATTGCATTGTCATCTGCGTTGTTGCTGTTATAGGTTGTTCCTCAAATAAATCTCGTATATCCTCACCTATATTAATTTTATCAAGATGCTGCCGAGCACTTTTATTCGTCTCTGCCACTTTATCAGGTAGCATACGAACATCATCAGCCTTTCCCAGCAGCATATCTGTCCATTGTTGTCTTAGTTTTTTCCATTCGTCCACAGAATTTCTCCTTATCTGTTACATTCCTTACAGCACGATATAAAACTCATCATATCCCGTCGGGGTAAAATCAATTTCTTTTTTAATTCGTGTATTGCCCTTACACACTTCAATCTCGTATTTCCCGTAGAAGCACTTTGCATATAAGAAATTTTCACGGCTATCATATTCCGCATTCGTCTGCCATTCCTTATTAATAAGCCTGTCCAACACTTTATATGACGGCTTTTCACTAAAATCATTTCGAACCAGACCACTCATATACTTCTGCTCTGTCCATGTTTCATTCTTTTTTATCGCACAGTTATCCCCTAAATTCCAATAAATGATAGATTCCATATTTGGATGGCTGAACCAAATGCGATACAGATTATACAAAACCTCCGCCTGCATGTCGTCATCATAACCCGGGACTGTAATTTCCGACACGGACAGCGGTCTTTGCAGGTTTCCGTAGCAATCCATAACCTTAAACAGCCTTATCGGATTATATGCCCAATTAGCAAGCTCCTCCATATTATCAGGTGCACAGAAGTTGTGGTACTGAAGTCCGATTGTGTCCACCCGACATCCACTTTTTATCAGCTTTTCCGCCAAAAGATAATAATTAGACAATTCCTTGTTATAACTGCCCCACGACAGTGCGGTTGTTTCGTTCAGCACAAGCCTTGACTCCGCAAAAAACCTATCCGTCTGCTTGAACACCCACTCGGGATAATTGCCCGAAAGAGGATTAAAGTTTCTGTAATGCCCCTCAATGATATGCGGCTCATGATCCCTCAACACAACAGTTGTTGCTTCGTTAATACAATCAAAGCTTTTTATGACCCCATCATATCGCGTGGCAATCTCTTTCAGCCGTTTTGTGATATAATGCTTCAGCCCGTCCCAATTTTCCGGAAGCCATTCCGGTGACATTACCGGCCAAAACAGTGGATGACCCTTTGCTTCAATGCTGTTTTCGGCGCAGAACTCCAGCACCGCTTCGGACGGCGGACGTCTGTCAATCCATACGCTGTCCTTTTCGAAACGCGGTTTACCCTTTTGCGGCTCGAAATCATTCCAATAAAACGGTGCAACAGCAAGGTTAAAAAGTCCTAAAAATTTTTGCTCATACAAAAGGTTTTCTTCCTCGCTGTCAAAGCATTTGTACTTGAACAGATTGCAACCGAACTTAAAATGATGACTTTTCTGCCTGATTTTTACCGAAACACCGTTTATCGGTTTTCCCTCGCTGTCAATGAAATTCAGCCGTATATACCCTTTTCTGTTGCTTTCTATGCCTAAATTAATTCTATCCTCCATCATATCCGCCTGCTCGCGAAAGCTGCACATTATTTTATTTCTATTCAAATTTATCACTCCATCGACTCAAATTCACGCAGCATATCTGCTGTAATATTAATAATTGTAGCACAAATTCTGCGTCTGTTGCTTTAAAAAGAAGTAGTAGACGCAGGCTTGAAACGTTATTTTATTTTGCCGGAGTCGCTGCTTCGCAAAGGGGCACAAGTTCCTCTAAGGATGTCCACAGCATAACCTTTACTGTAGTATTTACCGCATCTCTACTGATATTATTAAGCATCACTTTAAAATTGTTTTCGTCCTCCGAAAGAGCAATCTCCATTATTCCAACATCCTTCATACAGTCGTTCTCATAATATGCTGCAATAACCTTAACGGTTTCGCCAACAGACTTGTTCCCAGTAGGAATATTAATTGTGCCGCTCACACTGCCATTTAGTTCGATAATATTCTCAAATTTTATTGTTTGATCTTGTGCAGTAAATGAAACAACGCTTTCTTCTTTATTATTTCCGTATATGTCCTTAACTCCTGTTACTGATACATTATATTCATTGCCTAAGGTCAATTTATTTTTAAGAGTTAGTCTTACTGTTTGGCGATATCTGCTTCCTTGCTCTATCACCTTTGCCGACATCACCTCATTGTTTTTAATAGTAAAGCACTCTTTCGCTACAGATGACTTATCAAGCAAACCGTCGAAGGTAACGTCTACGGTATTGTTCGACGAATTAATAGCCTTATAAATTTTTGTTTTTGGTGTATACGGCTTTATCTCCGTTCTCATTAGCACAGGTATATAAAGTGCCTCAGCAGTTAAATCAGGCTGTTTACTTATAACTACCTTAATATATTTTACTTTCGGATCATTCATCGTTACTTTATATGTAATATTTCCATTCCATTTGTCTGTCAAAAGATCATTGGATTTTACAGCTGTAACCTGAGTATATACGCTATCATCCGTAAAATCCTGTCCTTCATCAGCTGTATAGAACGATATAACACCGCTGTCTGCTCCAGTTTTTTCTCCTGTGGTTAATATAAATTCACCGAGTCCGTTTTCAACCTCGTATACAATGCACTCAGACACATTTTTACTTTTCAAGTATAGCATATTACCGCTAAGTACATCATCATCGCTGCCCATGGTATTTCTGTAAACAAATGGCAGATCGGTTTTCCCGCTAAGCATATCTATCTCCTTAACACCGCCATAGGAAACGCCACAAACTCCTGCTGCTTTTGCCTCAGCCGCATCTACCTTACCAATTTTGTCTGCGCCGCCACTATACCACGAAAAGTCACCAGATTTAGCAGCTGCCGCATAAGGATCTGCAACTGTTGAAAAAGATTTACTGCTTGTGTTGTTATTAATTACCGTGCCGTCAAGCGCTGTCAAGCCATCAAAAGAAACTTCATATGTTTTATTTGCCAGCCAATTATATTTGGGGCTGATTGTTACCTTGGTTCCATCAACAACGGCAGTAAATTCATTTGAAGGATTCAATGTAATTTTCTCCTCCAGCCCCTCTGGCGACACTGCCTTATTAAAGGTAATTACTACAGGTGTGCTTAATCCAACATCTGATATAGGCTCCGCAGACACAATCTCAAACGGAGTTTCTATAGCTTCTGTTGTAAATTGGATTTGTCCGTTTGCCTCATTTGAGCTTACTTCATTGATAACATCCCTGACACCGATATAGTTAATTTTGTATACCGTGCTGCCGGTAAGGTTCCCAACAAATGTAACAACCACCTTTGTGGCATCACTCTTATCTATCGCCGCAGTATATTCCGCACTGCTGAGTTCGCGTTCACCTGCATACACCTTCAGTGCGCTGAGGCTATTTGCATCGATTATCGTATTAAAGTCAAGAGTTACCTGCTTAGTATCAACCGAAACACCGCTTGCATTATCCGCAATTGTGCTTTTGGTCAGACAAATCGGGACAAGCTTCTGAGAAATAAAATCGTCAATCCACGTTGTTTGTTGTACTGTAGTATCCTTATTCCCTTGAAACAAAAGCTTATCAATTTGCGTTATATTAAGCGGGTTCATGGTCTTTCCTTTTAAATTAACAGGGGTGGTGTTTGCCTTATTTCCGTCAATGTATAAATCATAGCTGTCATTATTAAACACGAAATACAAATGCTGCCACTCATTCGGCGTCATTTTCACACCGACGAAGTCAACATCGTCCGCTCCCCTTAATACATTACCTGTGGTATCGCCGAACTTTAGCAATGTACTGTTTGATTTTTCTTCAGGAACAGAATTATCTCTTGTACCAAAAAGATATTTGATTGTCCCTTTTTCAAATTTCACCTTTACCTCAAGTGTGTCAACTGCACCCTCCTGCACCCTGTGCAGAGGTTTATTCGAATCAAAGGTTGCAAACACCTGTCTTGCCGTACCGTTTGGTTTTGTGGTGACAATTTTTCCCATTCCGTTCTCAACAGAAAACGTGCTACCATCACCGCTGAACACACTGCCCATTTCCGTTTGGTTGTCAAAATAGTTTTCGTAATAAACTGTGTCGTTTTCCTGTGCGGATACGAATACTGCCTGCGACAAAAACAGCATTACAGCGATACCGGCGCTAATTTTCTTCAAAGTCATTGTTTTCATTTTAAATACTCCTTTCATTTCAGAACAATTATTTTAAATAATGACCCCGCTTTTTGCGCTGTCTGGCAATTATCCTTTGACCGCACCTACTGTCAGACCTTGTATAAAGTATTTCTGAAAAAACGGATACACAACCAAAATCGGGCCTGCTGCCACCATACAAAGTGCCATTCTTACATTGTCTGTCGGTACATTTGCAAGCGATTCTGTTATATATGCATTGCCATCTGCTTCATTCAACATTTGTATTTTTGAAAGCATACTTTGAAGCAAAAACTGTAAATTTCTTAATTTTTCATTAGTAATAAACATCAGTGAATTATACCAATCATTCCAGAAACTCAACGTAAAGAACAGCGCAATAGTGGCAATTCCAGGCAATGACAGCGGCAACACCACTTTGAACAGAATGGTATATTCATTTGCACCATCTATTTTTGCCGAATCAATAAGTTCTGCAGGAATTGATGTTGCAAAAAAGGTTCTCAAAATTACTACATACCACGAATTCATTACACTTGGAAGAATAAGCGCCCATATAGTATTACTCAACCTCAAAACATTTGCACATATCATATACCACGATACCATTCCACCGCTAAAGAGCATTGTGAAAAATGAAAAAAATGCAAACAAATTTCGATATTTAAAATCATTTCTAGACAACGGATATGCATATAATGCCACAATGAGCACACCCATCACCGTCCCTGATACCGTTGTAAAAATTGTCACAACATATGCATTTAAAATAGTATGTTTTGCTGATGACCATATGTATCTATACGCTTCGAAACTCCACTGCTGTGGAAAAAATGAGTATCCATTATTTGTAAGTGTCGACTGCTCCGTCAAAGATGTGATTACTACCAATATTACAGGTATGACACATAGGAATGCCAGGAGAATAAACAATCCATTCATCACGATTTGAAATATATTTTTTTTCGCTGTCATACTTTCTCCTCCTAAAACATTGCTCTTTCCGGATCTATTTTATGAACAACTGCATTAGCGATCACAACAAGAATGAATCCTACGATTGACTGGTAAAATGCTGCGGCACTCGACATTCCAAGACTGTTTGCACTTCCCGATTTCATCATATTGAAGACATATGTATTAATGACCGACGTCGTAGAATACAAAGCTCCTGAATTTTGAGGCACCTGATAAAACAACCCAAAATCAGCATTAAAAATTTTCCCTACCGCAAGGATCAACATAATGATAATGACAGGTTTAAGACACGGAATAGTAATATTTATGATTTGCTTCCATTTGTTTGCACCATCAATCTCTGCAGCCTCATATAAATTCCTGTCAATTCCAGCTATACTTGCAAGATAAACAATTGATCCATATCCCAATCCTTGCCAAAAATGAACTATGCTTAAAATATACGGCCAGGGTCCTGACGTTACATACCAGTCAATAGGTTCAATATCAAACATCGGCAGAATTTTGCGGTTTAAAAAGCCTGTTTCATTACTGAAAAACGCAAATGCTATATAACTTATAACAACCATTGACAGAAAATGTGGCATTATCATAAGTGTTTGACAAGTTTTGGAAACAATTTTATACTTTAACTCGTTTAAACCAATTGCTACAAATACATGCAGTACAAGTCCAAGAGCAATGAACAAAACATTATACAAAACCGTATTTCTCGTAATAATCCACGCATCGCTTGTATTAAATAAAAATTTAAAATTTGCCAATCCCACCCAGGGGCTTTTTAGTATTCCCAAGCCAAAATTTATTTTTTTAAATGCAATAATTATGCCAAACATCGGTAAATATGCAAATAATATTAAATGAATTAGTCCAGGAATAAGCATTGTAAACAAAGAAAAATTCTTTTTTAACTCACTAAAACGTAGTTTGTTTTTAACAGCTGCTTGTGTTCTAATATTTATTTTCATAGATTTATGTTTCCTCCGCTATCCATAACTTACTTATCAAAATTATTTGTGCTTACCTTTGAATAACAATGCTATGCAGTGTCGAATAATCATAATAAAGCAATACCTTATCATTCATCATCAATTCATCAGCAGAACATTCAAATACTCTTCCATTTTCTGAAAGATAAATTTTTGTATTTGCACCGATTGAAATATTTCTCATAACTGTAACTTCTTCACCTGGCTGATTTTTTGTGTATAGAAATCCTTTTTCTGTTAGGGTATGTACACGCCCTGACAAGAACATACACTCTGCTTCGGTTATCGAATCGGGCAGTGCATATGTAGAATATTCATAATATACCGGATTTTCACCATCATAAAAAAGAGAAAAACCTGTTAGTCTGTCATTATTAAGCATTGGCTGAATAACACTTCCCGGTTTCAGATCAACAATCGAAAAAGTGTTTTTCACATCATCCTCCGAGGGGAGAGATAACCCTTGTGCTTTCATAATTTCAGGCGGCATAAAAGTCGCAAAAGTATCAGTAACTCTAGTTTTTATTGCATACTCTGCCCCGTTTCGCCAACCTGTTAATTCATATACTATTTCGTCATTCTCATCAATTGTAGTTAAAATATCTTTTACTATAATTGGTTTATTACCTTTAAATGACGCTTGTTGTAATATATAATTTGGTTTTCTTAAGATTGCCATACCAACATTAAATTCTTTATCAACATCATATAACTCAATATTAAACGTCCATTGTCCCCACCCTTCAGGCTCTACAGTATAAAACAAATCTTCGTCTCTTAAATTATATGGTACATTGATAATTACAGTATCAGATTTTAATTTATACAATCCACCAAGGCTTTGCCAATCTCCTGTAAGATATCTTATCTCACCTGAGTAATCCAATGAAAAATTATTTTCGTCATAGGTAGAATATTTATTGTTGTCGACCGCTGTGGAAATTTTCGTCACCTTTCCCAAAGAATTCACCCGATATTGTATTGGCTGATGCCTTAGCTGGCTTCCGTTCCACAAAACATATTGATTTTTTTCTAAAAGCTGTTTTTTATCCTTGATACGAACAGAATTAAACGTCAGTTTATCATTAAGTTCATATTCATGAAACTCGCCATCTGAGCCAAAGATTTTTATTTTGACGTTGCCTCCTATGGATTCATCCATATAAAGTCTTGTCATATATCCGTACAAATCAACGTCGCTTGTTACTTCAATTCCAACAATTTCATTTCTTTCATCGATATAAGCTGCAACACCCATTCCCGCTCTAATATTGTCTGCTTTATAACCGCTTTTCCCTGTCTTAAATGAATAATTCATATTATATTCCGTACCATCTATGAAAATAATTCCTTCGTTAATTATTTTTTCTATCTTACCGGAAACTTTTCTGCCTTTCTGAATAAAAATTATTTTATCAGAATTTTTTTCATATCCCAAAGACAAAGTATCTCCTTTTTTTAACTCTGAAAATAGCATTTCATTCTCATTCTCATCAATTATTATAGTTTTTTTATCATTATTCAAATCGTACAGGTTATAAACAACATCATTTTTGCCAATAATTCTTAAATCAGTTTCCGAAGAACTTTTTATTACAGTGCTTTCAAAAGAAAAAACCTTAACCGTTTCAAACTCCCGATCATTGTCATTATTGATAAGTATAATATATCCTTCGTTAATACACATGTCGCTATCATTCATATATGGTGCCGCCACGCCGTTATATATAAATGCTGCATCTAGAGAAATAGTATATTCTCTGATTTTATCTTTCTGTACGCATACAGATTTCACTCCGGATTTATCTTGCACAAGATCATTGGAATCAATCTTGACGATCTGATTTTTATTTTCAGGAACATATAACGAAACAAGCTCTTTTTCTTCATTATCATCACAATATAATATCACAACACTCATTCCCAGATAGTTGTCATAATTTTTGTCTTCATTTATAAGAAATTGTTCATTATCTACTTTGATATGATTTATTTCTGCTTTTTCAGAATCTAAAAACAAGCCTGTTCTGCTTGTTGCAGTTATGACACCAGTATACGTTTGCATATGCAGACAACTAGATAAATAGCTCTTTCCGTAAGAAACACTATATGTTGTCTGTCCATTTGTAAAACTAGCCTCCATAATATCCGCATTAAGCGCTGCATAAAGCATTTTCGCATAGCACTCCATATTCACATAATCATTCGGTGAAAGATTAATTCCTTTAATTATACCTGCGTCTGAGGCTATTGACATTACATTATTTGGGGTCAGTATTGCACCTCGTCCTGTCAAATCGGCTAATACAGCGGCAGCTTCAATAAAAGTAATAGGCTCTTTATAATCATTGGTTTTAAAATACTTTTCAGAATTATAAGCAACTCCAAGCATCTCCATATTATTTTGTACAAGTTGCTTAGTTACCGCTGCCTCTGGACTGTATGAGTTTAAAATCCCCATATCATATAAAAATGTTACCTCTTTTGAAAAAGATATATCTTCTTTTTCCGCATAACCAATAACACCTGTAAGCATAATTACCAAAAGCGTCAGAACGAATTTACTTATTTTTCTGCACCTCATTGTCATCCTCCTATTGAATTAGTTCAAATATAATTTTCGCGGCCTGTGCTCTGGTCAGACCGTCCTCAGGGCGAAATGTATTATCAGGGAATCCGGATATTATACTTTTTTTTTGCATCCACATTACAGCCTTTTTAGCATAATCCGCTATCTTTGTGCTATCATTAAAAGTTGAAATATTCTCGTCTTCGTTTAAATCATTATCCGCAAAAGCACGATAAAGCATTACTGCCGCATCCTGCCTTGATACAGTCATGCCGGTTCCAAAAGTTGTTTTATCAATACCAAAAACAATCTGGTTTTTTACAGCCGTCATCACATATTGATAAAACCAGTCTTCTTTCTTCACATCATTGAACTGTCTATCTGCATCGTTTTCAATATCAAGTTCCTTGGCAAGCAGTATTATTTTTACCAATTCCTCTCGAGTCAAAAAATCATTTGGTCTAAAATATCCATCGCTACCAATCATAATCTGACGCCTGTAAACACCTTTTATATAATCTGCTGCCCATTCACACTCATCTATATCGAAGAATATTTCTTCCCCCTTTAACTGTTTGATAATATTAGAATCAATTATTCCTTGAGAAATAATTGCAGAGTGACTTCCCCCATAGTTAGAAATGCCGCCTCCTGCACTCCCGCTAACTGAACTGACCTGAGATATTAACTGCTGCAAACGGTTATTAAACGCATCATCGACATCTTTTGCTCTGACAAAATCCTTATGATACAGTGCTCTTGCCATTTGAGTTTCAGACACTTTTGGAAAATTACCCTCAAAATTTACAGAAAATATATCAAAGTATTTTTTTAAAACATCAAGCACTACATTACTGTCACTCATGTTTACTTCCGTAACAGCGATTGCTTCAGAAAGCGTTTTCTTAAGTTCATTAATCGAAGAACCCTTATTTGTGTATTTTTCATAAAGAGTAGCAACCTGTTCAAAATTTTCTTCATAAAATATGCTATCAGTTAACCCAAGCGTCTTTATTGCCTGAATAAGCTCATCACCCTTCAAATTGCTAAAATCTACAAGAGTAGCCGTTTTATTAAATATTATTTCTGAATCGGCTGCATTCACAAAGCATTTGCCGAAATTATCATACATCACATTATAAAACGCATCTACATCTTGCTTATATTGTTCGTTTTCCTTATCTATAAGCCATGCAAATTTATTATATTTTTCATATACAGCTTTAAGTGCATTGCTGTCTTCCGCTGAATTTAGTTCCGATACAATTTGCGTCTCTGTATCCGAACGAAGATGGACAAAACAATCACTTCTCTCAGAAAGCGGCTTTTTCTCTTCAAAGCCTCCTATTACAACATAATATATGCCTTCCGGATCATCTGCCTGTAATGTAAAATTATACTTAAACTCTGTGACTTCGTTCCTCTGTTCCATTTTAAACAGTTTCTGCATATCCTCATCATCTATTTCTCCATCCGACAAATCAACCCCTGGTTCAAAAACATACATGATAGTATCAAATGCTTTATCCGCAAGTTCTGTATATACTACCGATATGTTGCTGTCTTCCTTTGATATTTGAGCATTTGCAGAAATTCCAAACATCATAAATACAAATAAAACTATAAATACTTTCTTCAAAACTTCCACTCCCCCTATTCAACTTCTATCTCTGCAATACCTAAAAATCCCGTAGGATTTAAGCTTTTTATTTTGATGTACTGGCATTTTTTATTTATTGGGTGTGCTTCGGTTTCAGTTTTACTTCGTCCTGAATACAGCTTTTCCCATTCGTTACCATCTTCTGATATAAAAATATTATAATTATAAGTATATATTTTACTTTCATACCACTCAATTGTTAACGACTTCGTTTTAACGCTTTTTTCCATTTCTAAAATAATTTCCGTCTCTTTTTCATTTGTACAAAATACAGTTTCAGCATTACCATCTGTTAAAGCTGGTAATTCCTTTTTACATCCCGCCCGAACGGCCATAACAACTGGCTTGTCCATACCATCTGAAAAATCATCATTTACATTTTCATCTACAATCGTTGCTTTAGAAATAATTTCTTCGTCCTCTTCCCATGGAAATTTTGTAATAGGAATTTTTCTCCCACTTCCGCTAATGTTTCCTTTTTCATCAACTATATAATCCGTTCGATATTTATACAGACCATCTAATTCCACATCCTTATAGGCGTCCGGAGAATCTGACGCCTGCATTGATATACCGTTTCTTCCTATCTTGACCTCCATAGTATTTGCTCCGTCTGCACTAACCTTTAGTTTTTCTGTCTTTGCTTTATTTCCGTATTTCACCGTTATATTATATTCTCCCCGATGACCGCTTACTCTGAATTGCCCATTTATATCCGTCTTTCCTTGTTCATGAGTCATCCATTCCCCTTGGACATATTGCCTCCATATATTTACTGTCTCTCTCGGCGTCCAGTCTGATTTATAAAACGGCGCATGGTTTTTCCAGTGCTGTTGATCCCAAAATCCCCATGTAATAAAACCGGTACATTTAGGATGGCTATACGCCACAAGAAGGATATCCCTCAGATAAGGCGCCTCCATTGCTTCCAATGTCGGAGTAAAGTCGTATTCTGTTATTGCCACCTCGTCCACAAGTTCCGACAGGTAATCCAGCTGATTATAAAACTCCTGCGGATAGCTTAGTGCATTTCCGCAATGTGCCTGAATACCAATTCCGTCAATTTTTGCCCCTGCGTCTTTTGCATTCTTTACTAAGTCATACAGCTTATAAACATTTGTCCAATGCGCTTCTCTTCCTGCTATTCCCGTTTCATTTACATAAAGTGACGCATCGGGATCAATTGCCTTGGCAAGATTAAAATACCTGACAATATTGTCATATCCAAGCCTTGAAATGATATCATGATTATTAAGCGGCTCGTTTAATGCGTCCCACTGCGGAATTGCTCCTTTATACTGTGTCATAACATCATTTATATGTTCTGTAATCCTGTTGTCTATCTGTTCATCGCTCATATAAGGATACGCCTTCTGCAGCGACTCCGGCCAATGAACAAGTTTATCCCAAAACAATGCATGACCTCTGGTGGTTATATTATTTTTGTTAGCCCAATTCAGAATACCGCTTGCATACACTCCTTGGTTCGGCTCAATTGTTGCCCATTTACCGGCGGTATCATAAACCACAGTATTGAATAAATCTAAAACAGCATTGCGGTAGCTTATTGCTTTTTCACTTGTTCCCGCCTGTAAAAATGTGTTATGAACGGCAGTGCCAAACATAAACTCATTTTTAGTCATGCTGATTTCCACATCTGCATCGGGTATAGGAGTACCATTTTCCGTTGTTACATTTACTGTAATGTCTCTTTTCCTTATTTTTTCAATACGCTTTAATGCCTCTTTGCGCCATAATGCATCATCTTCCATACCCTTATATGTGTCATTAGGCTCTGCTTTAGGCACCACATCTTCATATTTGTACTTATTATGAAAGTTTTCTATCTTTAAATCTGCAATTTGTACTGTCTGCGGTTTATACCCAAAGCGAAGCGTGAGCTGCCATTGTTCCTTTTCGATTTTTAAAACCTTTGGCGAAAGCAAAACATAGTACTTTTTCCAGTTTTCATCAAGCTCCTGCGAAACATTTGCAAGCTTTATATAATCACCAAAATTCTGCTCATAGCAAGGACCTACAAATCCCATACCTGATTCATCAGTTGTACTTAATTTTCTGGCATAATATGATAATACCGCTACTTCACCGACATTAATATCTCCATCAGCCTGCATCACCAACTGAGCATCATATACATTAGTGGGTTTCTCCAAAGTTTCTACTTCTAACGCTTTTGAAAACGGTTGACCACTGATGTCAACCGTTTTCAGCCTGAGCTTGTCACCACCGGTAACATTTGCAGAAAACACCTTATCCGAATTTAAAATAACTTCGCCGCCGCTTAATGATGCCAAAACCTTTTGCTGGTCAAACACTTCTTCCTCCGGAACGATAACGGGACTTTTCAAGCACAAGGTGCTTTTGTTTTCCCAATACGCAGCTTCTGAACAATATTTCATGTAATCACAGAATAGCTTTGTATATACATAGGCAGTGGCTTCATCCAAATATACAGGCTCCTCCAGATTAACGGGAACCTTATCTATATTTGCATTTGTAGAATTTGGTCTTAAAACAAAGTCAAAATCATTTGCCGAAGCAATAATTTCACTTTTTTCGCTGTCCCATTTAACCGTCATACCCATTTTTTCAAAAACTTCTCTTACAGGAAGTAGAATCATATTTTCTTTCTTAATTGGTTTGTGTTCTAAATTTACAATATTGTCATCAACTTTTAACGTAAAATCCGTTTCTGCTGAAGCTGAAGTATGAATCAGAAAAATGAAAAAAACAAGTATCAAAGCTACTTTTTTCATAAATATAATCACTCCTTCTTCCATTCGGCAAAAGCAATCGGCTTCATATTTTCTTCCCATAAAAATGCCCGCGCATATACATTATCATCTAATGCTGTTGTAACAGTTACTGTATCCGCAACATCATCCACCTCAACCATTTTTATTCTTGCTTCAATAAGCTTATCTGTACCCTTTTCATAAACTGCAGCACATTGCCATTGCCCTTTGCTTCCATTGAAAATAGCCGTCTGTCCGTCAAAACATATCAATGGTGTAATCTCTATTTTTTCAAATTCTATGCTACCCAAATCAAAAGTTCTACGTGTATATTCTTCACTCGCATATGAATTTACAATCATCCTAAGGAACCGCAAATCATTTCCATAATATACCGTCTGTTCCGGCAGGAATATAGTTTCATTAGAATTATTTAAAGTTCCCGAAACAATCATTTCTCCTGTTCCATTTGGAATCATGCTGAGCGACAGTGTATACCATGTATTTTCTTTAAGCAATTCCTGCCCATTAATTCCGTATCTCAATATAGGCGATGTTGCATCTGCGCTGTTAGAAACTACGGAAACAATAGACTGCTCTCCCATACCATCGGCAGTTCTTGACAATGCTATTTGTACATATCTGCCATAACGCAAGCCTATCGCCTTTTCTTCATAAGGAACTTGAAAACTCATATTGAATTCATATGCTTCACTTTTCGTATCAATTGGAAATCCGTTGGGCTTTAAAATCTGGCTTAAACAGCTCTTAAACACCTCGGGGTTTTTCTGTCTATAAAAGCTCAGGCAATATCTACCGTCAACATTGTTAATCACCGTGCCGCGCTTATCGTATGCTTGTGCGCCATACCAATTACCATAAACATTTGAGTTTGTTACCGGATTTATATATGTCCCATTCTCATCCTTTCCGTCTGTTCCATAATCACTGAAATCGTCATATATATTAACATGCGTAAAGCCTTCATTATTTCCTTTTATAATACTACTGTCATATTCCTCAGGCTGTTGATACGCAGGAATTTTTATACCTGTACCTTCAATTTCTCCGTTATCTTGCAGCATATAATCAGAACGATATTTGAGATAATCCTCTGAATTAAGCATGTTTTTAATATTCGGGATACTGTCCGGAATGATTGTAATTTCATCTCCAATTTTTACATTAATAATTCCCAACTTATCAGTATTAAACACTGCATTTGCTTCAGAATCCCCATATTTTATTGTCAAACTATATTCACCTTTATGTCCTTTGAAACTAAACACACCCATCGTATCACTTTTCCCTGATACAGAAGTTTTCCACTCACCATTCACATAATTGTCCCATACGGACAGTGCCTGCTTAGGCATCCAGTTACTGTAAAAAAACGGTGCGTTGTTTTTCCAATGTTGACTATCCCAAAAACCCCAAGTCAAGAATCCCGTTGCTTTTGGATGACTGTATGTAGCAATAAGCATATCCCGTAGATTATCAGCCGCCAATTCTTCATCATCTACCGTAAAATCATATTCTGTTACGGCAATTTCGTGAACACTACTTTCTGTAGCAAGATAATCAAGTTGATTATAAAATTCCTGTGGGTACCGCAGCACCGTTCCGCAGTGTGCCTGTATTCCAATACCATCTACCTGAGCTCCGCTATCGTTAAGTTTTTTTACAAAGCTGGCAAGTTTTCGTGTCTGTAACCAATTTGCATGATTACCATTTATGCCTGTTTCATTAACATAAAACGAAACATTAGGAGCTATTTTCTTTGCTATTTTAAACAAATCGGCCGTTTTTTCAACACCTATCCTATTAATCAAATTTCTATTTGCCAGTGGCTCGTTTAGCAAATCCCATTGTTTTATGTTGTTTCCAAAATAGGTCATATTTTCATTAATGTGTTCCTGAACCCGCCAATATCGTTCATCGTCTGTCATAAAATCCCACGCCTGCTTAAATGATTCCGAATAATACTTTAAATTGTCCCAGAAAAGTGCATGACCTCTCACGTTAATATTGTTTTCTTCTGACCAGTTATAAATTCCTGTTGCATACCGCGCGCGGTCACTTTCAATTGTCGGCCATTTTCCTGCCGTATCATAAACAACGGTATTAAAATGTTTCAGCACATTTTCCGCATAAAGTTTTGCATTATCACTTGCACCATCGATTACTGATGACTGAAGAAGATTATTATGTACCGCTGTCCCAAATATAAAGTCATTTTTTATCATTTCCGCTTTGACTTCTGCATCTTTAATGGGGTTTCCGTTTTCATCGCTTACATTGACTGTTATGCTGGTTTTTCTGTTCTTTTCTATGCGTTTTAATGCCTCATCACGCCACAAAGCGCCTTCCTCTCTGCCCTCGTATGTAGGATTTTCTGTATAAGCATATGTAACATCTTCCTTTGTATATCCTTCCTCCAGAAGTTCAACCTTTAATCCCGCTATTAAAATAGTTTGCGGCTTGTATCCAAATCGCATATTAAATCGCGAGGTATTTTTCAAGTAATCCTCATCATTCGCAGATATAAGCATATAGTACTTTTTCCAGTTTCCACTCATTTCAATTTCATGGTTTGCTGAGCCGGCTTTCTTGTATTCGCCATAATTTTGTTCGTAACACGGCCCGGCATATGCATACCCGGACTCATCTGAAATGTCAATTGCCTTTGCCCAATATGACAATAAAGCAAAATGACCACTTTGCAAATCCCGCTGCGGATACATTTTAAGCTGATAATCATAAACCGCTGTAGGTTCTGAAATTGTTGTTATTTTTAATGCCTCGGTACAGTCCTCTACCTCATTTTCTTTTAACTCAACAACCTCCGTCTGCAGATTGCTGCCTCCGATTTTTGTTGCGGTAAAAAGCTGCTCGCTCTCAATAAGTGTTCCTGTTTTGTTCAGCTTTCCGTAAAATATATCCTCGCTTTCCATTTTCCCCGTATCTTCAATTCCCGGAACTGATGAAAACGTAAGTACTGTTTCCTTAAAACACTCTGCACCCATATACTTCATATAGTTTATAAAAAATCCTTCTTCAACCAGGAGATCATTATTTATGCGATACAAACTCTTTGCAGGTATAGACACCATATCCATCACCGCCGATTCGCTTTGCGGTACAAACTCAGCATAATGGTTATTAACCGAAATAACTATTCCGGAGTCGCTTTTTGCTACTGACATCCCCAGTTTTTCTGCAATCTCGCCTATAGGATAATAAGTTATATCATTTGATGTAACAGGAGATGTTTTAAGTTCACATTGTTCTTCGCATATGCTTATGAAGCCTGAAGCAGTAACAGTCGCATACACAGTAACAGTTGTCATTATAATAATTACATATAGTATCGCTATTATTGCTCTTTTCATAATCTCTTACTCCTGTTTTAATATCTTATCTCTCCATAAATCGGTCGCATATCAGTTATATTATCAAGTAAAAAGGCTTTTATAAATCTATTCTCGGCAGTTTCCAGCTCAAAAGAAGCATGGATGCTATCATCCCCTGATACACTTTCTTTTTTCCGGGTCACTATCTGTTCAATTTCATACTCACTATCCTTACCATAACATACAAGCAATACCAATACGGCTGTAAGCTGTTCATCTGTAGTGTTTTTAAGCTTAACGCTGAATTTGTTTTCTCCTGATACAAGCATACTGTTCCCAAGCGTGATGTCCGTTACTTCTATTTTATTTTCAACTTCAAACATTACACTATTAAGACAGCTATAACCATCGTCATTCTTTACCCCAGGGAAAGATAACACATACCTTTCCGAATTCTTTAAGCCCTCTATTGTCAGCTTAATTTTATTTTCATTTAAACGTTCCGCCTTAACTACCTGTGCTCCATTATCAATTGAATAGCAATTTAATTCTTCGGGAGCAGGAGTATCAAATTCAGCTATAATAGTATTGTTATCCATTGTCAACGTTTTTCCGCTCGCATCACACCAAAGAAGCTTTGGAGTAAAGCAGCATTGAAAATCAATCCCTTTCAGGATAAACAACTTAGCGAATTTCTCGCTGTCATAACCGTTTACATCTATCATTAAGCGTTTCATTTGTGCCAGCTCATTTATTTGAACAGGCTCACGATTTAACACCTGTACGGTTTCGTTAAACTCGTTCGCAACAAATGCATCTGCTGTATACTTCCCATTTTCGGGATAAATTATTATTTTAACATAGTATGCTCGATTTTCGTTTAAATCCGCTGTTTTTTCGCTGCCAAGGAAGCTTATACGATTTTTCCCGTCTGCATAATCAATACAGAACAAATTATTTACTGTACTCTCATTGCCAAGACCTACCTTTGCATAACAATCTCCTCTAAGTCCCACTGCGTCCGATCCATACGGAATCATAAATCCTGCATTTAACTCATAAACACCATTTGGAACACCCAACGCTGAAGCATCACTTTTCAACAGCGATGACATCTGCGTCCGTATAACCTTGTTTTGAGACTGCAAACAAAATACCAATTCAGGAATTTTATATTCGTTCTGCAATATAACAGCCCCACGTTTGGAAGCCGCCTCTTTATCATACCATATGCCATAACTTTCCGTTGCGCTAATAGGATTTATTCCCTTTCCGTTTTCGTCAAGCCCGCTTCCATCTATTCCATAGCTGTCAAACCAATCGAAAACATATCGTTCACGGTTTCCTGTATATGTAAAGATATATGTAAAATCCTGCATATTCTCTCCCGGACGTGCCACACTGAAACCAACATTATAAAGAGTACCTTCCTTTAGTCCTGCAAACCTTACCTCAAAGCCTGTACAAGTCTCATTCATTTTAACAGATTCTATCTTTCCAGCATTACTAATTGTTACATGCTGTTCTGTAACGTTTTCTATTTCACTTCCGAAATCCACAGATACCGGCGCACTGCTGTCAGTTACCATACTTCCGGTCGCAGGAGAAAATGTTGCAACCAACGGCGGCGCAGCAATCTCGTCGACCTTAAAGTTAATATCGTCAATCCTTATAGTTTCTTTGGATCTTTCATCAGGCATTTCTTGCAAATTCGCCTCCACCGTCAGATATTTTCTCACCACTTCGAGCTCGTTTTCTGACAGGCTCATTTCTCTATATTCAACGCAAGGCTCCGAATCGATATAGGTGCTAAGATACGCTTTTCCGTTCACCAAGGCAATAACCACTTTAAGCTCATACCATCTTTCCGGTAACAACCTCTTGCCGGTATCTGTCCCTCCCAAAGAAATTGTCGCTGTGTCCTTGTCTGAGTTAATCACCACAAGCGGTAATGCGTTTGACGCATCGGCTGCTTCCGACAATGCCAGCTTATAGCTGCACCCTTCTGATGCGAGAGATGATTCGTGTTTTGGAAGATTTAAGCGTACAGCAAAGGTATATTCTTTATTTTTCGCCACGATATGCTCCTGCCCAACTGCTTTTGCAATGCTTGTCAAGATCACCTCCGGTTTTGTTTGTCTCCAAAGAGACAGGTAATGATTGCCTGTTGTCTCAGAACGAATTATAGTTCCTCTTTTTGAAGAGGCCTCCAGATTAAACCAGCAGCTTCCATCGTTTTCAGCCTTAACCGGATTAATTGCTTTCCGGTCCTCGTCCACACCGCTTCCTTCTACTCCGTAGCTTTCAAAATTATCCTCGAGTAATATTTCAGATGTCTCCTCTGCACTTACATAAAAGCAGAGAAATACGTGCATACACAAAATAATAATCAGTTGCAAAAATATTTTTTTATACATCATTTTACCTCCCTATTGCTGAAACGGTATTAAATACGATTTTTAACCGCAGGCTCATTGTTTTAGCTACTAATCAGTTAAATATTTATTATATTCCAATTTTATTTATAATTGCACAGATCTCCTATGTGATTTTTAAAATTCTCCCACCCGCCAGCCAATGCATCCATAATCAGCAGGAAAATTAGGTGAGGTATAACCATAGCAAAAGTTTTATTTTTTTGACCGCAGTCGACATTGACCTTTTCAGAAATAAAGGTTTTTCATTTTTGGTATGAGATTTGAAGGTAAAAACTTATTTTTTCTCTTTCTCAGCAAGAAACGCATCATACTGTTTCTGTGCTTCTTCAACCACTTTGTCAGCGCCCGCTTCTTTAAGTTTCTTTCTGAATTCCGGCAAAACCGTATCAGGGTCTATTGCTCCCAACACCGCCTGACGATTATACTCGTTTATTACATTCTTACAGGCGGCCGCTTCCAAATCTACGTTTGAAGCATCAAATTTAAATCCATAATACAAAGGCTTTTCTGCTTCTTGGTTAAACTTCTTCAAATTCTCCAATTTCGTAGATTCTTCACCCTTTTTCAGTTTTGCCAAAAATACGTTTCCAAACATCCATTCTGACCCGGAAAGAGTATATGAACTCTGTGGAATCAACTCTACGGAACCGTCCTCGGTCATATTGTAGTGTTTACCCTCTATTCCGTAAACCACTAGATTATATAAATATTCATCTGTATTCAAAAGCTCAAGGAAACGAAGAACACGAACAGGATTTTTAGATGTTCTTGATACTGCTGTCATCGAGCCTGTTGCCGCCTGATTATCTTCTATAATCGGAGTTACCTCCGCCTGATCCATTTCAAATTTGTAATCTTCTGACATTTCCTTTGCCTTTCCGGGCTTTAAAGGATATGCGCAACAAAATGTTTTTCCATCTTGAATTCTCTGATTAAAATCTCCTGATGTCATAACGTCCTTTTTTATCAATCCATCCTCAAAGAATTTTCTAGAAATTCTGCAAGCTTGTTCATATTCTTCAGTTTCGTAAAAGTTTACCACCTTACCATCATATTTTCCGTATATTACCGCCGCAGGACCAGCCAACAACTCATATTGAATAAAAGCAAGAGGAGTATTGTCTGTTTTCCAATCAATCGGATATTTCATATCTGGTTCATTTTTCTGAATTTTAAGCAAATACGGTTCAAGCTCCTCAAAACTTTTTATACTACTCATATCAATATTATATTTTTCAGCAATATCTTTCCTATAGAACCACCCTGCCTGCGAAGCTTTTTCTTTATTAACTGGCAATGCATACAACCTTCCATTCACTTTTGCAGCATCTATATAATCTTTACCAAGCATTTTTGAAGTCTCTGGTAAATATTTAGGAAGCATATCATCTAACGCAATAAACGCACCGTTTGCTGCGTTTGCTTTATAATCAAGCATCCAACTTGCACAAAAAGCCATATCAAAATACTCTCCTGCATTTATCATAACACCAAGTTTCTGTGAATATTGGCTTGCATCAAGTATATGCAGCTTTAAAGTTGCATTGATTTTATCAGCAAGATATTCATTAATTTTTGCTTCCACTGATGGCGTATCACTTTGCGGAGTACCTTGTATGTACCAATTAATTTCATACATGTCCTTTGGTACGGAACTCACATCCTCCTCCCTTATTCCTTCATTGCCTCCACAACCCTGTAAGCCAACAGACAACATACATGCAGCTGCAATTAAACACGTAATCTTTTTGAATTTCATTTTAATCTTCCTTTCTAATTTTCTTTTATATATATTTCTTTAAACTCAGGGGGTTCTTTATTCTCGCAAATTGCAGTATAAATTTCCTTTTGCAACGCCCAAGCCTTCTTGATATATTGATCATTACTGTTTCTGATTACTGCCCTTTTTATCGTGTTTTCTATTTCCCTCATACAAGGATTATAGTCTACAAACATTTTATCCGTCAGAAATTCTTTTTGAACAGGAATATACCGTTCTATTTTCATCATTTCCCTGATATTACGGTTGTCAGACATATATGCCAGAAAGTCGCGTGCCGTTTTCTTATTCTCGGAAAAGCCACTGATTGCAAACCCATATCCCCCTAGCACCGGCATATCGGGGATCATTACACCAACATTACCTCCAATCTCAAAATCATAATCGTCGAAATAGGCATACTCCTTGCTCCATCCTCTATAATAATTAATATCACCCTTTTTAAACCTGTTTTTCAAGTTATCGCAACCATCCTTGCCCTGCTCTACAAAATACGGATATGCAGCCTTTAAATATCTGCCCAGTTCAATACTTTCACATAAAAGATCCTCGTCCTCCTTCATAGTAAAAATCGGCTGTGGATTTCCGTTTATAACATCCCCCCAGTGTATTGGTGCTTTGTCAACTCTGTCCTTTCTGTAAAACAGAATACCAATATCAAAGGCGAACGGAAGTGCATATACAGTATCTTCTGACGTAAACATTTCGATCGCCTTTGGCTCATACTTTTCCCCCGATAATTCCAAACCAAGTGGTTCAAGATACCCACTTTTTGCAAATTCCTCTGTCCATATTTCATCTATCAGGTAAATATCAATGTCGGAATCCTTCCTATCCAGTGTTGCTGTGTAGGTTTTATAAACTTCGTTTGTGTCATCGGTTATTTCGACTATTTTTATAATTACGTTATTATGCATCTTTTCGTATTTGTCTACTATCTGCTCTATTCCGCTCATTCCTTTTGGCTTAAGCATAGTGATAACTTCTACGTTCGCATTCTCTGTTACCTTCTGTTTCGAAATACATCCCGATAAAGAAAAAGTTATAATTGCCATTCCGAGCAAAGCTAATATTGTTTTCAAATGCCTCCCTCCTTACGTATACAAAGCCTTATAGTCATTTTATGTTAATATGATACCATAGAAAAATATTTTTTATAATGAGGTAATCTTACAAAATTATGTTGTATATCTCTTATTTTTAATTTGCCTCTTGAAAAAGTATTGTTTTTTTGTTATGCTTTAGGTAATTGGAGGGTTTTTACCATGAAAAAAATGAAATTTTTTTACAATATATCAATTAAGAGGCAACTCCTTCTCTCCTATCTACTGGTTATTTTGTTTTGCACTTCACTGTCGTATATCACGATATATGTTAAGCTCAACTCTATCTCTCGCTCTCAGCTTATGGATCAGGTGAATCAAATTATGGTTCTAGCATCCAACAATATTTACGCACAAGCAGAGTACGTTGACACACTGTTGTTTAATATTCAAATTAATTCCAGTATCATCTCTACCATTACCAACAGGGACATTGATGTTTTTGATAGCGTCAACATCCTCAATGACGAGCTTAGCAAAACAGATATTCTTCAGAAAAAAATTTCCGAAGTAAAACTATATCTAATAGATCGTCCAGAATACCCTTCGATTTATTCAGACAGCCTCATCGTATCCGACGAAATGGTTAAAAATGATGTCTGGTATCAAAAGAGTATAGAATACGGTGGAAAAACTTTCTGGTCGGTTTTTCATACATCCGGCACTTACGGATATATTCAAGCATCTCAGCTTATCCGCGATTTTCACACTAAGAGCCCTATCGCCGTTGCCACCATTAAAATTGATTTGACTTCATTCCTTAATAGTATTAACGAGATACAGCTACACAATACAGGAGATATTCTTCTTCTAAATAATACGCAGCTAGTGTGTATGTTTGATAAATCATATCTCGATGATATCAAAAACAGTACTACCCTCGTGAATTTCCTTTCGGACAATAGCACACAAAACACAATACAATCATACAACGGACAACGCTATATTTTGAGCAAAACCGCTATCCGTAACACTGAATTTTCCGTTGTCGGAATTTTTAACTTAAGTATCCTCAACATTATTGGGCGATATATGGAGAGAACTATTATAATTATCTCTATTATAAGCATTCTGCTTTCTCTGTTATTGATGTCGCTAATGTCTCATTCAATAACCAAGCCTATTTATAATTTGTGTACCATTATGAAACTTTTCAAAAAAGACACCTCCTTCCGTTGCGAAGTGCCCTATACAAATGAGATAGGAAAGCTATATTCTTCTTTCAATGTTATGATGAGTACTATGGACAATCTGATTACTGACGTTAATACTTTGTTTAAGCAGCAAAAAATATTAGAATTAAAGGCACTGCAAGCGCAGATTAACCCTCACTTTCTTTATAATACACTTGATTCCGTAAATTGGATGGCACAGCAATCAGGTTGTGATGATATATCACATATTGTAACAGCCTTGGGCAGTTTCTTCAGATATTCTCTTAACAAAGGCATGGAACTCACAACTATTGAAAATGAGCTTAATCAAATCCAATACTATATCGAAATCCAAAAAATACGTTTTAAAGATAAACTGATTGTTACATTTGATATTGACAATAATATACTCAAATGTCAGATTGCCAAATTAACTCTGCAACCATTAGTTGAAAACTGCATTGTACAC
The DNA here is from genome assembly GCF_014982785.1 of Ructibacterium gallinarum. GTDB lineage: Bacteria > Bacillota > Clostridia > Monoglobales > Monoglobaceae > Ructibacterium > Ructibacterium gallinarum. The sequence continues at coordinate 9,179 of NZ_JADCKB010000018.1, read as the reverse complement.
GGCTTTGACAAATTTGAATATGTAGGTATAATAAATATTACAGGCTTCAGAAAAGAAGGATATATTTATATTACTGTCAGTGATAACGGCAGAGGCGGAGATATTGATAGAATAAATAAACTTCTTAATAAAGGTTTTATTCCAAACGAACCTATAGAAAAATATGGTATAAACAATGTAAATCAGCGTCTTAGACTATACTTTAGCGAAGAATGCGGACTGTATTACAAAGAAAATGATTTAGGCGGTATTGATGTAACCGCCAAATTGAAAGAAAGGTATTTTACACAATGAATATAACGCTTTTTATTGTAGATGATGAAGAACTTATACGTAATGGACTTCTCTCTTTGCCATGGGATGAATACGATATTGATATTCTGGGTACTGCTGAAAACGGCGTAGATGCACTCGAAAAAATCAAACAGCTACATCCGGATATTGTAATATCTGATATTGAAATGCCAAATCAAAACGGACTATGGCTTGCTGAAAATGTGCTTACAATTTATCCTCGCACAAAATTTATTTTTTTGACAGCATTTAATACTTTTGCGTATATACATAAAGCGTTACAATTAAAAGTATCGGATTATATACTTAAACCCATAAAAAAATCCGAACTTTTGGGATTAGTCACAAAAACGCGTGATACAATAATAAACGAAAAGCAATCCGATTATCAAATGGAGGTTTTTTATAATAATCTGAAAGAATGCAAATTCTTTTTGAAATCGTGGTTTTTTGATATGGTATCTGCTTTTTATTCAACACATGACATAAACGAAAATTTTGATTTTTTAGGAACTTCGCTTTCAAACGGACAATTTTGTGTTGTACTTATAAAACTAAAATCTGATACTGCCAAATCGAATGAGCAGTTTGTTTATTATACGCTTTTTCAGCAATTACTGAATGTTCTACAATTTTGTGATGCAGAAGTGATTCCTTTCTTAAACAATAATATTATAACCTTGGTATTTCGTTTTGATTCAGATTTTTCTAAAGCACCCGTTACTGTATTAGAAATTTGCGATAAACTTCATACTTTTTTATCGTTTAATACATTTTATCCCTTCACAATAGCCATTGGTAAGGTTTTAAACGGAATTACCAATATTTCTCGTTGTAATATTTCAGCTGAAAATACTATGTTTTATGATTTAACAAAAAAAGATAAACAAATTATTTATGCCGGTGACTTAGAGTTTGCAGATGATTTATTTAACATCTACGAAAATATTCAGAAAAAATATTCAATCCTGCTTTCTCATGGAAGTGATATGCAAATTTCTGAACTTTTAAAGGATCTGTTTTCTCTTTTTGAGAGTTCAAATGTATCGCTTCAATCTGTACGTCAATATTGTTTGAGCTTCGCGACAAGTGCCACATCAGTAGCTTGTGAAGCCAGTCCAGAAACTTTTTCTGGAATAATCAACTTTGATTTTCTGAATAAAATTAATAATTGCCACTCCATATCTGCCCTGTGCGATATATTAACTTATTTTTCACTCAATATATCCAAGCAAATTCAGAATATTCTGCAAAAGAAAAATATAAGTCTTGTATATAAAATAAAAAACTACATTTCAGATAACTATCAAAACACCATAACGCTCGAAATACTGTCAGAGGCTATTGGCCTCTCACCAAATTATATCAGTACATGTTTTTATAAAGAAACAGGGGTTAATTTTAAAGACTACCTTACTTCAGTAAGAATTCAAAAGGCAAAGGAACTATTGCAAGGTACGAATAATAAAATTTATGAAATTGCACACGCTGTCGGGTATGAGGATACTCGTTATTTCAGCAATTTATTCAACAATGTTGTTGGCTGTTTACCGTCTCAATATCGTAAAAATCATACAGATTAGTAACACTAAAACTTAACACATATAATGCAAGCGGAGTGTGCGGACAAATTCTTTTACTCTCCATATAATATATTTGTGATTATTTTTAAAGAAAAACACATAAAAAACTTGAACATCCAGAGACAGGCAATATATGGGGCGATAACGGGGTAAGCACAACCCCTATTGAAGAAGCTGCATATGCATTTATAAAAATGGGAAACGGTGCAACCATTTTTCTTGAAACAAGCTGGCTCTTAATACATCAGAGTCCAGCGAAAATAGTAGCTGCGTTCTTTGCGGAAGTAAAGCCTGACTTTCTCTTAAAAACAATTAACTTGCAATTAATACCAATAAAGGCGGCGTTACTTTTTATGCAGTTCTATCGGCTTCACCGGCAGATACCGAAGTATATAACTGGATAAAGTCAATTATAGAAGACACAAATTTGCTAGTTCTTTTCAAACAAGGGCAAGTAGTATCGGAAATTTACACATTATTAAAACCGGAAAGGCGGTATATTTCAAATGAAAACAGCATTATTAGGTGTATGGCACGTCCATGCTTCATCCTATGTAAAATCTGCGTTAGAGCATGGACAGGTTATTGGAGTTTATGACGTAGATACTGAAAAAAGAAAAAAATTTTGTAGCGAATTTAATTTAAAAGAGTTTTCTTCCTTTGAAGATCTTTTATCAAGTGACGCAGAAGGGGTAATTGTTTGTTCGGCAACCAATACACACACAAATGACATCATAAAAATTGCAAATGCAAAAAAAAATATTTTTACGGAAAAAATTCTTGCATTGACCGAAAAAGAATGTGTCCAAATCGAAAAGGCAATCCATCAATCCGGAGTAAAATTTGTCATATCTTTTTTTCAAAAATATTGTGGCCCGCAACAAACAATAAAAAAAATTGTAGAAAGCAAAGAACTTGGGAAAATCAATTTTTTAAGATATCGCAACTGCCATTCCGGCAGCAGTGCAAACTGGCTTCCCAAACATTTTTATAACAAACCCGAGTGCGGCGGCGGTGCAATGATAGACTTAGGAGCTCATGGAATGTATCTTATCGATTGGCTTTTAGGAATACCAGATACATTTACTTCTATATTTACGCTTGCCTGTGAAAATCAGGAGACTCTTATAAAAAACAGTGATAAAGTTGAAGACAATGCCGTAACACTAATGGGCTATGAAAATGGTTGTATCGCAATTAACGAAACCGGATTTGTGTCTTTTAAATCACCACTTTTCCTCGAAGTAAGTGGCGAAAACGGCTATGTACGCATGGAAGGAGAAAACGTTTTTAAGTGCACATCATCTACAAATGGAAAAGTTGTTAAAGTCTCTCTTGAAAAAGGCCTTCCTTCACCAATCATTCAGTTTCTTACAGATAATATTCAACCCGGCTGTTCCATTCAAGATGCGAAAAGACTTACTTGCATGATGGAAAAAGCATATAAAAATATTGTTTAATTTGAATTGGGATAAGGAGATGCGAGAAGGGGCGATAATCGAGAGAATCTCGTATTTGTGGAAACGGGGGATGCAGGCATACTGAGCAGGGTATGCGGACATGGCCGGGAACCGCGGACATAATCTTGAACTGCTTATATTGTCGCCCCACGGCTATGTCTATACTATACCGGTCTCAGATTAAATCTAAGCTTAAAACAGATTTAAGCGATATTGATGAACATTAGACTGAATGAATAACTTTAGAAGATATGGCTAAATTATTAAACGTAACACCATCTTATGTTTCGAAACTCTTAAAGAAAGAGTTGAACATTACATGGATTATCTCTATGAATGTCTCATGACGAAAAACGGGAAGCAAGCTGTTGATGCCTGCTTCCTGTTTTTACATTAATAACAATTCGGTCTTGCGGCAAAGCCAAAAATAGCATTGGTAGTAATGACCACATTGTTGGCGCCGCCGGAGCAATGAATCACAAGAACGTTACCATTTTTATCTCTGCCGGCAACAATGCCAACGTGAGACAAATCAGATAAAAACGCCAAATCGCCCGGCTGTGCCGCGCTCCAAGAAATGCGGGTACATTTTGCAATCTGCCCCTGTGTACCATGTCCGATAGCGTTTGCTGATTTCCCGGCATTAAGAAAGCTCCAGGTGACAAATCCGGAACAGTCAAGGCCAAACGGACGTTTTGTACCGGTGGTTTTACTGCCCGCCGCCGAAACAACCTTCAGCTTGCCCCATTCACTATCCCAGCCGATGGCGGAGGATTTTCCGCCCCAAAAATAATTGACCTTGCCGACAAGGGAACACGCCGCTTTGATCACAGCCTTTCTGTCTGCGGCTAAACTGCCTGGCAGACTTTTCAAAACCTCTTTGGCGGTTGCGTCGGAAATGGCAAGGCTTTGTACTGCACCGTCTAATACGTCGCTGTTTTCCAAAAGGGTAACAAGCGCTTCCTGCTGTTTTGCAGTAAAGCCATATTGGTCAATCATATCGTCCTTTGTCTTTGCGTAGATGGTGATATAAAGGACTGTTTCGGAGGTTTCGCCGTTTTGAACAGTTTCCGTCCTTGACGCAATGCTGTTCATATCCCAAAAGACCGCTTTCAGCTTTTGCTTTTTCGCTTCATCAATGACGACTACATCCTCGGCGGTTCCGTCGTCTGTACCGGCAACTTTCACTGCAAAGATCGCCAGCACCTCATTCCAGTTTGCCTGTTCACCCTCCATTTCAACACGGTCCGCCATTGCGCCGTTCTCAATCTCATCAAGTCGTGCGGACAGTTCCAGATTACACTCTGCCACAATGGAGGAAACAGGGATACTGTCGCTGTCCGCCGCTTCATCAGAGATGAAAATGCCAAACGGGCTTGCGGCAATCGCCGCAACAATGATAATAATAATTAAAACAATCAGCAGTACCGCCCAGCCGCCGAACGCAGACAATGCGGAAATGATTGCTTTTGCCGCTGCGGCTACCATTTGCGCGGTTCTAACCGTTATTCTTACAGCGGCTCTTGTTGCCGCTTTTGTTGCCTGTGCCGCCCTTTGTGCCATTTCTTTTGAGCATTTCGCCGCTTGCTTTGCGGCCTTTTTAGTAACTTCTTTCTGGGTTTTCACGGCTACTTTTTTTGCTTTATTTGCCGATTTTCGAGCATATTTCGGGGTTTGATAGATATTACCAATTTTCACACCTTTGCTGGTTTTTGAAACGCTTTGTTTTGTCTTGACCTCTTTATTTTTGTTTGCTGTACTGCGCAAAGCGCTCTGTGGTTTTTCCTTTGGCGAAGAAAGTACGGTTTGATTGCTTTGTACTTTTATATTTTCCGCTTTTTCTTTGCGCAAAGATTGCATATAGCTTGCCTTGGTCTTGACCGGCGATTTCGGAAGCAGTTCAGTTTGGCTTGTATGTGTCGCTTCAATCTGCATCAACCGTTTATCCTTGGGCAGAATGATAGTATCGACAGGTTCGGTATGCGGCGTAATGTCTGTAGCATTTTCAGCGTGCATACGCTCATATTCCGTTTTTGTTTTCAATTTATTTTCTACATATTCCCGACGTGCCTGTTGGGGATTTTTTTGATTTGCTTGACCGAAAGAGGAATTTCCATAATCTGCCGGCTTGGTATTCGCAAAATGGGTTTGTATATCGTTCTGCTTTGTTTTCACTTTCATTTCAGGAGCAGAATTGGGCATAGTGGTATTTAATTGTGCTTTCAGATAATTTTCTTTTGTCTTAACCTGTGCATTTTGCGTTTTCTCCTGCACCTGTTTTACAACACGCTCTTTTAGAAGATTATCCGACGTTTTCGTCTCGTTTACTGTTTCGCTTACGCTCTGTATTTTTTTGTTTTCATAATGCTGTTTGATTTTATTTTGAGCAAAAGCCTTACCCTTTGCATAAACTGTATTTACAGCAGAATATGCAGAATGTTCAACGCTTTCGGTTGCCTGTACCTCGGCTCGCTCTGACTGCTTTTCCTGTTTAACCTCATCTGCCTTTTGCCGAACAGTATTTTTTACCAGAACATCTTTTGCAACCGCCTTAATATCTCTTGCGGCATTTTTTCCATATTCAGAGGTTTTCGGGTTGTTTTTCATTTTCGGCGAACTCTGTGGTTTTGTTTTTATATCCTTTTCATTCAACGGTATCACCTCGCCTTACACATAAAAAAAAGAGCACTGATTGTTCGTCAACGCTCTGTACGCTGTAAAATATGTATTCTATTTTTTTCTTTTATTTAGTGGAATTTGTATTCTTGAAATTCCACTGTTCCCCTCCACCTAAAGAGGCAGAGAGGAACATCTTGTGCGTAAATTATATTTTATTCATCAATGGTTATATTAAATTTACTTTTCTTTAGTTCTTCAAACCGGCTGCAAGTTTTACCATTATGATAGTGCAGATATGGGCAAAAAGGGCTGTGGTTATCCATCAGATAACTGTCTCTGCCTTTTTTGCATATAGGACAAAGCTGTGGGTTATATTTTTTCTTTTTCATGGCAGCCTCCCTATCAGTTTTCACCAGGTTTGGTGCTCATCAGACGGTAAAGCTCCGTATCGGTTGGAAACTCGTTCACAAAAGGAACGATAGAGCCGCCCACCTTGATAAGTCCCCGTCCGGCTCCTGCGTTGGTAATGTAACTCATCTGCGTATCGGATATACTCAGCAGTTCCGACAAATCCTTCCGGTCCGAAGCTGACTGATTCAAAAGCAGCAGAAATTCGCTGTTTGCAAGCATACCTCTTGCCGTTTCGTTCAGCAGACAGTCGGAAATATTCTGTGTAATACCCGTTAACAGTCCTCCGTATTTTCTGAAACGCTTCCAGCATTTGAGCAGGAAGTCGGCGCTGTATGGATTTTTGAAATACAAGTGCGCTTCATCTACATAAACTCTTGTATACTTTCCTCGTTTCCTGTTTGCCATCACACGGTTAAAGATGTTGTCCAGCATAATCAAAAGACCGATGGACTTCATCTGTTCACCAAGTTCCAAAATATCATAGCAGACAATTCTGCTGTTGACGTTGACGTCGCTTTGATGCGCAAAGGCGTTGAGCGAGCCGGTGGTGAACATCTCCAGCGACAGAGCAAGGTCTTGCGCTTCGTCCTCCGGCTGCTGTAAAAGCTCGTTTCTGAAATCCGCAAGTGTGGGCATATAGTCGGATTTTCCGTTTAGGAAATCACTGTAAACCTTAATTGCACAGCGATCAATAATCGACTTGTCTTTTGCGCCAACCCCGCCTCCCAAGCGCGCATCGCCGCTTTTTAGTAGCTGATCAAACAGCGAAATTAAAAATTCCGACTTGATTGATACCGGGCTTTCGTCCATATCAATGTCGTTGTTGATCTCAAGCGCATTGATGTGGTTTTCCGATGCAGCCGACAGCTTGATAATTGCACCGTTCAAATTTCCCACAAGGGATCTGTATTCCCGTTCTGCATCCACGATAATAATATCGTCGTTTGAGAACAGCGCCGCCATCAGGATTTCCATTTTCGCCGCAAAGGATTTACCCGAACCGGACACGCCGAGAATAAAGCCGTTTCCGTTTAACAGCAGTTTGCGGTTACACATCAAAAGGTTATGGGAAATGGCATTGATACCGTAATACAAGCCGTTTTTATCAATAATCTCCTGCGTTTTATACGGCGACAATACCGCCGTGCTTTCGGTGGTTAGCGTTCTTGTCGCTTTAATCTCAAGCAAGCCATAGGGCAGTACTGTTTTCATACCATCCTCCTGTTGATATTTCAATACACCAAAGGTACACAAATGTTTTCTGCCGATGGACATCAACGTTTCCGTATCATTGTCGAGCTGTTCCAAAGTATCCGCAATATGCAGAAGTGACACGGTCACGAACATCATTCGCTGGTCGCGGGTAGTGAGGTCGTCCAAAAATTCTTTGATCTCCTTTCTCAACTGTTCCATTTCATACGGAATATTGGCAGAAAAGTTGTTGTTCATATTTTGTTTCTGCTGCCATTTTGTAATATCTGTTTCAATGGCAAGCAGCTTTTTCTGAACAATCTTAACCGCCTCATCGGTGGGGAGCGGCTGAATGGAGATAGACAGCATCATGCTTCTTGAAAAATCGGTCAGTTCTGAAACCATGCTGTCCTTTAAAAAGGACGGATATTCTTTCAAGAAGATCGTTCGGGCAAATTTATCACCGATACGTATATGGTCTTTCTTAAACTCCAAACTGTCGGGGCAGATACAGTCCTTAAAATCTATGCCTCTTGCCATAGCACTTTTTAAGTCAAAGTTAAATTCTTCATTTTCCCCTGTTTTGAAAAAATCATGAAACACACGAAGCCTGTCTTTATACCCAAGCTCTGTCACCTTTGATGATACCTTTGCAAAATCGGCGGTTAAGTCATTGCCGACACGGGTAAAGAATGTGCGGGCTTCTTCAACATTTTTCTTGTCTGTTGCGACGGTGATATATTTCTCGTGAACAATGTTATTGCTTTCCGCCATTTTATCGCACAAAATCCCGTTTAGCTCGTGCGCATACTTCAAATAGTTTTTATCTTCGCTGGGTGTTGTCATCTGCTCAAAGTATTGATTGTGAAGCTGACGGTTATAGATGGTGATTTCCGCCATAGCGTCGGTGGGCAACCCGTTTAATATCGCAGAATGTGCAAGAAACATTTGCAGCTGATCTTCATCGGAAGCAACGGCATAGTTGATGTCCGTAAAATTCCAAGTCTTTGAAAACAGCCTGCCTGTTCTGAATATTCCGTCGCGGTACAGCGTATCAATCGGGATTGACTGCTGTACTGTCTTTGGTATTTTTCGCTTTTGCTTTTTTATGCGGTTTCTTTTTCCGAACAGCAACATCGCTTAACCCCTCCTTGCACATATTGAATAAAAAGTTTTCGCTTTCAAACTTCCGCACACCGGCGCACAGAAATTCGCTGTAAATAAAGGCTTTAATAAATTCTTCCAAGTTCATTCCGTTGTATTTGAAAAATCCGGCAGCGGCAATGGGAGCAGCCGCAGCAATACACAGCCACGACACCGTTTCCTTGCCGACAATGTCTTTTAGCCCGAAGTATATCCCGACCGCCGCACCGACTGCCAGAGCGGAATACACAAACTGCCGTACCGACAGTCCGAAAAACAGACTTTCGTGATAGTCCTTGATTTCTTTGTTGATTCGTATTTCCACAACGTTTCCCTCCTTATGTTCCAAACCGTTTTGTTAAGTTAAATGAAAATTGAGACCTTGAACTCCTTATGGTATAATGGTTTTACCCCAAACCCGAATACCTCCCTGAAAATCAGAGAAAGGAGATCAAGATCTCATGGATAAAATTATACC
>NZ_JADCKB010000017.1 GCF_014982785.1 Ructibacterium gallinarum | reverse complement strand
CATTTTACTCAAAAATCGTACTGAAATCAATCAGATACAATGATTTTATCCATAAACTCATTATGAAACTTTTGAAATTGTAAGAAAAACGGAGAAAATTAAAGAAAAACTAAGATTATATAGGGAGGACGAATGGTGACAATATCAATGTTTTGCACTACATATATGCCAAAGTCATAGGAAACAATTATCTTAAATAAAATTGACAAAAAGCGTTGTTTAGATGCTCCATTTCGGGTGCTGTGAAGTGAAAAATATTGTATTTTTTGAGGAAATATAGTATAATAATATTAAGAAATCAAGGAGGTGTCGCGATGTGTACACAACTGCAACTTGACAATCTTTTATCTGAATTTTCAAAAAGCTCAAAAGAGCTGTTTGGCGAAAAACTCAAAGATATTATTTTGTTTGGTTCGTATGCTCGCGGTGATTATGATAATGAATCAGATGTTGATATTTTTTTGTTGATGGATGTTCCTGAAAATGAAGTTTGGAAATATCGCAACAGTATTGTCGAAGCGACGTCTGATATGAGCTTGGAATGCGATGTTTTAATATCGCCAATCATAGAACCGCTTGCACGGTATCAAAAGTATAAGGATGTTATCCCTTTTTTGTGTAATATACAAAAAAGGGGGTTAGCATAAGTGCTTGATGAAGCAAGATATAGAAAAGCAGACTTGTTAACATATGTTAGTGAATTTCTTTCTGAAACAAATGCATATTGAAAGTCGTAATTGGTAAGTGAGAGCCGATAGTATTGCTATGCATGTTTGGGAGTGAACACTGTTGGCTCTTTTTTTGTTTGCGGCCGTCTGTTTTTATCCCGTACGCACAAGCTGTGGCATTTCGCTGTGCAGATATTGCAGTGCGGCGTCGGTATCTGCGATCCACATTTGCAGAGAATCCTTCGGCAAAACTACCGGCATTCGATGGTGAACGTCTTCCATGGACGCATTTGCGGCGGTCGTCAGAATGACATATCGTTTTACGCCGCTAAATTCTTTGCAAATACCTGCCATATACAGCGTTTGCTGATTTGGCAGACGAAACAGGTATTTGTGTTTGTTTTTATCCCATTCATAAAAACCGGTGCTGGGAACGATGCACCGGTGATTCAACAGACCGTCCCGAAAGGTTTTCTTTTCCGCTGCGGTTTCGGCGCGGGCGTTAATGATAACGCCGCTGCCTTGATATTTTGGAAACCCCCAGACAAGCGGCGCCGGGGAAATGGCTGTGCCGCTTACCGTCAAAACAGGAGCGGTGTTTGTCGGGAATATTTCACCCGTTCGTATCGGCTGATCGGGATATTTTTGGTTTATATCTGTGACAATTTTCTGTATTTCTGCATTATCCTGTTCATCAAATAAGGAATATCTTCCGCACATTATTGTTTTGCCTCCACAAACCATTTGGGTTCTTCGTAGAATAAATAGCTTTGCCTTCCGCCGATGCTGATGGTATATCGGATTCCCATGCCGCCCGCTTTCAGGGAAGCCGCTCTGCGGACGTCCAGAACACGGTTAATCTCATAAACGGTACCGTCCTCCCACAAAAGAGAGAGCGGCGTAATTTTCCCATCCGTATCGAATTTTGCTGTTACCTCTACAAATACTTTTCTTGCCATAAGTCCACCTCAATACCCGATAGTATTCCAAATTTTGAGGCGTTCTATTCCGCGAATAAAATATGCGGCGGTCAGCTCTTAAAAAACGATTCCGGATGAATGATGTGGTCTTCCTTAGGATTTAGCGAAGACAACCGTTTATCGCACAGCATAATTCCGCGCTGAACGGAAAAATGCCCGAAACGGCTGCGAATGTTGTCTATCACGGAATCGATTACTTCCTGTTTTTGAATGGATGAAATCTCAGGCAGCAGGGAAAGCTGCTCGTTTTCAAGGACTGAAAGCTTGCAGGCGCGGACGCTGAGCGACCGCACGGGCTTGCCGGAGCTGTGATTTTGCTTGTAAAGTTCAAACGCTTTTTCGGATAATGCGCTTGCGGTCCGGTTGGGGTAAAGGAGCTTGCCTTGCCGTTCATAGCTGTGCAGCTCATTGTCACGCACGCCGATTTGCACTGTGCTGCAGACAAAATCATATTCCCGCATCCTGGCAGAAACGCTTTCGCTTAGTATCCGCAGGGTAATGCGGATATCTTCATCAGTAACAAGGTCGCGGGGAGCAGTTGTACTGTTACCGATGGATTTAATCAGTGACTTGGCTCCGATATTGGATACCGGCGAAGTATCCAGTCCGTTGGCAAACAGCCACAGCATTTCACCGTTTTTGCCAAGCAGATGTCGCAAAAAATCCTGGTTTGCCTGTGCAAGCCTTCCAATTGTTGTAATACCGTACCGGCGCAGCTTGTTATGTGTCGCCCGTCCTACATAGAGCAGGTCGCTGACAGGCAGCGGCCAGACGATTTCACGGAAACGGCTGCTTGTGATAACCGTGGTGGCGTCCGGCTTTTTCATGTCGCTGCCCAGCTTTGCAAATATTTTGTTGTAGCTAACGCCGACAGAAACAGTTACACCAAGCTCCTGCTTGATCCGTTCCCGCAGTTCATCCGCAATGGCCTTTCCGCTCCCAAACAGGTGCGTGCTGCCGGTTACGTCCAGCCAGCACTCGTCAAGGCCATATGATTCCACCCGGTCGGTGTACTCGCTGTATATTTCGCGCGCAATTTTTGAATATTTCATATACAAGTCATAATGCGGCGGAACAAAAACAATATCCGGACATTTCTGCTTTGCCATCCATAAAGGATTTCCGGTAGCGACGCCGCAGGCCTTTGCCGCATAATTTTTGGCAAGCACGATTCCGTGCCGCGCTTCAGGGTCGCCTGCAACGGCAACCGGCTTTCCGCGCAGGGCGGGATTATATAAACATTCTACGGATGCGTAAAAATTATTCAAATCCGAATGCAAAATAACTCGTTCCATTGCTCATCACCTAAAAAAATTACTCAATTTTATTATACGACAGAAAAGATATGAAATCTATCGGTAATTTCTGGATAGCATATATTGCACTTCGCTACTTGACAAAACACAATATTTGGTGGTATAATAGGAACGTCAATGATTTATGTGCGCGGGAACTTTCCCGAGGGTTTAAACCTTAGCATACAGAATGTCGTGATTGTAAATAAGAGCCAATAGTATTTCTATGCCCGTTTGGGTGTAGGAGCTATTGGCTCTTTTTTTATTGATTGCGAGATTCGCACTTATTTGCAGAAATGATTCAGCCTTACGGCTGTGTTGTTTCTGCTTTTTTTTATGTTTAAAAGCGGAAAAGCGCTTTTAATAAATATTTTATGGAAAGGAGAAAAAATGAAATGAACAGGAAGGAGGGTGAGGAAGATGGACCAGTTTCATGAAACGGTTGTCGGTCAAAGATTTTTAAACAAACAGATTCCAATGCTTATCAATGAACTTGGTAGAATAGCAGATGCAATGGAAAACACAATCAATTGATTGAGAAGGAGAACAAGGATGATAAATGAAGAACTTGAGGTAAAACTGCTTGATGGTACAAAGCTGTTGGCAAAAACAGAACGCAATGGAGAAAATCCGGGTATCTTTTTGTTCCACGTCAATGCTCAAAACGACTTAGATGAAGTGGCATTTGCTGAATACAATCCAAGCAAGCCTTTTGGTCAAAAACTGGAGAATGGCGTTTACCGCAACGAAGATGATGACTGCAAGTATAACGATAGTTTTTGTTACTGTATCAAACCTTCGTTTGTAGAAATGCTGGAGCTGTATGAAGAAAATCCGAATAGCAACTACATATGGATGCGGCAAGATGGGTATGACAGAATTTTGCGTAAGTCAGACGATACAATTGTGTATCGTGATTTTTCGTACGACAATATACCATGTCATGAGAAACATGATATTAAAATCATATTCAACGAGGAAAAGGATATGTTGTGTGAAGTTTCGTTTGTATGTAAAAATTGCGGAGAAACGGAGATTTATACTGTATTTGGCGAAAAGAATATTCCTGTGCAGCAAGCAGACGTTCAAGAGATCAAAGGCAAAGAATTCAGCGGAGTCATAAAATGCATTACGGACATGCCGAGGTATCAAAATCCACCGACAGGTTATTTGGATTATGTGGAGGACGAGTGCTGGAGGCTGTTCAAGCTGTATGCTGAATTTGTTGGGGCAGAAATAGGGGACGGAATAGATTTTTCGATTGTCAAAGAGTTGTCGGAAAAGTTTATGACAATGGTAGAAAAGACATTCGGAATTGTATTTCCGGTGAGAAAACAGTGATAGAGAGAAAGGTGAGTATAGATGGCAAATTATGAGTGTGCGGTACGCACAAATTATTTTCATGTTAAAGATGCAGGACGGTTCAGAGAGTTTATGAAGAATGTGTGCGGCAGTGAAGATAAAATAGATTTGTGGGAAAGGCAAGATGCTGACAGCCGGGCAGTATTTGGGTTTGGCTGTTACGGCGGAATTGCCGGACTCAAAAATCCAGATGGAGAAATTGATAATGATTCATTTGATCAATTTATTGCAGGGCTTCAGGAACATATCGGGGACAATGATGCGGTTATTTTATTTGAGGCAGGAAATGAAAAATTAAGATATGTAACAAGCGGTGCTACGGTAATTACAGGCAAAGGATGCGTTTATTTGGATGTCGAAAGACTCGCGATTCAGAAAGCTCAGGAACAGCTTGAAAATCCAAATTGGGCAACGAAATGTGTGTATTAAAACAAAGGAGGAAAATTTGATGAATCGTATTGAAAAAATAAGATATTTGGTAGAAAAGCTCAACGAATACAGGGAGGCGTATTACAATCATAACGACTCGCCTGTTACCGACGAGGTGTACGACAGGCTGTTTGATGAACTGAGACGGCTTGAAGTCGAAACGGGCATTGTAATGGCTAATTCACCGACAAATACCGTTGGATATCAGCCGGTGAGCGAACTGAAAAAGGTAAACCATCCTGTTGCACTTTTGTCCATGGACAAGACAAAAAGTGTGGACGATTTGGTGCGTTTTATCGGTGACACGGAAGCGACGGTGATGTATAAGCTGGACGGATTGACTGTCAGACTTGATTATGAGAACGGCAAGCTTGTCTTGGCGGCCACGCGGGGAGATGGATCGGAGGGTGATGACATTACGCATAATATTCCAGCCTTCATGAATGTTCCTTTGACGATTCCATATAAGGGACGGCTATCCGTTTCGGGCGAGGCGTTTATTCACCGGTACGATTTTGAACGCATCAATGCGGGGCTGCCGGAAGACAAACGGTTCAGCACTTGCAGAAATATGGCGGCAGGCAGCGTTCGGGCATATGATCCGGAAATCTGCAAATCCAGGAATATATATTTCAATGCGTTTAAGGTCATAGAAGGCTTTGAAAAGATAAACAGTAAGTATGAGCGGATGAGCAGGCTTCAGAAGCTTGGATTTCCTGTTTGCCCAATATTTAAAATAGAAGTTGGCTCGGATGAAGCGGCGTTGGAGAGACGGATAGCGAAAATCAGGGAAGACGCCAAAATCAGTGGTATCCCGATTGACGGTGCGATTGTTCAGTATGATGACGTTGCATACTCCAAAAGCCGAGGGGCTACAGGTCATCATTATAAAGACGGAATTGCGTTTAAGTTTGAAGACGAGCTATATGAAACCGTCCTCCGTGATATTGAGTGGAATACCTCGCGAAGCGGCTGTATGATTCCGAAAGCGGTTTATGACATGGTTGAAATTGATGGCTGCGCTATGACGCATGCAACGCTGCATAATGTATCATTTGTAAAAAAGCTTGATTTGCATGTTGGCGACAGAATCTTAATATCCAAACGGAATATGATTATTCCGGCAGTTGAGGAAAACATGGATGCAGGAAAAGGAAACGTCATAATTCCAAACCGGTGCAGCTTTTGCGGAGCGCCGACTGTTATCAGAAAATCGGCAGATGAAACCGGAAAAGATGTGGAAAAACTTTATTGTACCAATCCGGCCTGTGGAAGCTCGCTGATCAAGCAGTTTGTGCATTTCGCGGATAAAGATTCCATGAATATAGAGGGGCTGGCGGAAGGTATTATTGAGAAATTGATTACAGCGGGTTTGCTTGCGGAATTTATAGACATTTATGATTTGGAAAAGCATCGTGATGAGATTATCGGCCTGGACGGATTTGGCGAAAAATCTTATGAAAGGCTGATTGCTTCCGTTCGGAAAAGCAGCAGTACGACCATGAACAAGTTTTTAAGAGCTGTGGATATTCCGCTTCTCGGCAGACATGCGAGTAAGACAATCAGCGATTATTTCAAATGGGATATCGCTGCGTTTGAAGATGCAATACGCGGGGATAAGCCGTTTGATTTTACTGCTTTGGAGGGAATCGGTGAGACGCTCCATCAGAACATTTATGAGTGGTTTGCTGAGAGTGAAAATGTAGCTTTGTGGAAGCGGCTGCGCTGCAAGATATCTATTGTGCAGCCTGAAATTGATACAGAAAAGGAGCAAAATGATATGTTAAAAGGAGAAATTGTTGTTGTGACAGGTGTGGTAGAGGGATATACGAGAAGTGAGATGGATAGCTTGATTGCCCAAAATGGCGGTATTGCCGGCGGCTCTGTTACCGGCAAAACGGATATTTTGGTCATTGGCGAAAAGCCCGGTGGGTCCAAAGTGAAAAAAGCAGAAGCGCTCGGTACGAAAATGATGACGGCAGAGGAATTTCTTAAAATGCTGAACAAATAGAGGAGGATGAACATGGGTACATATTCAAATTTTAAAATAAGTGCGGAAAATTGCAAAAAGGCGTTTTTAAAGTTTAAAACGGACTATCAGTTTGATGATAACGTAGACGTGAGGCATATGGAAAATATTGATGACGCATTTTATAGGTTTGACTTTCAACCATTGTATGACGACAGCGGTAATATTGTGGAACTGGATACCGTTGACAATGAAGAACCGAACGGCGTTTACGAATTTTTCAAGTCCATTGCGGAATTTGTAGAGCCAAACAGCAGTGTTGCTGTTGCCTATGATGGCGGAGGATATTACAAGTATGTATTCCGCGGCGGTGTGTGCGAGGAAGTTATCGGCGAGGTTGTTTATCCTGAGAGGAAAGGCGGTATCAGTTATAACCGTGCCATGACCTTGCTTTGCGCAATAGTTGAGCATAGCTGCACAGCAAGAAAGACGCATGAGGCGATTGAGGAACTGTTCCGGTTTGGATTTACCGACGATGAGTTGGTTAATGACTTTCATTTTTCTCAAACTGATGTAGATGACGTTGTTCGGAGAATAGAGGAGGCATGAGTGTATGAATGCAAAATTTATTGGTATGGATTCATGGGACAGACCGGTGTATGAATGTGAAGACGAAACGCTCATTAAGGATATTGACTCGCGAGCGGACAGGCCCCCTGCGTTATATACAAGTGTCAACAATGCGTTTGACGGCGAGCCGGATATGCCGGTGAAAAAGGATATAACATTGCTGCCGCAAAGAATTATATGGTAAGGCGGTGGACTATTATGAACACAAAAATCGGATATTTATACAGAGATGCTGACAATTATAAAGTATGGAATGAAGCGGTTATCAATGGCACTTTAAATGATGTACAAAAGCAAATCATTCGAAAGTGTTTGTATGACGGCGAATATTTTATACCGTGCGCTGTTGGTTTGCCGGAAAAGACATTCGTGAGTTTAGGATATAGCTACGATGAGCAGGCAGATCATCCGTTTTTTGAGCTTTCTATGAGCGATATTAACGTGACATATGAGTTGCCGACAGTCAGCATCAGTGCAAGACGTTTGACACGTAACTTTATTCGTATGAGGAATAAGTGGGCAGAATTTGCAAACGAACGGACGCGAATATAGGAACAAAAGTATATTTATAACGAAAAAGTGCCGAAATCATGGAAAGAGGAAACTTTTTTCCTCTTTCCGTGATTATGATTGCAGAAGAGAAAGGTGGTAAATGCGATGAAACAGTTGGGGAATCTTGCGATTGTGGCGGCAAAACATAAGGAGTGCCTGCTGCAAATACACGATGAAGAGGTGACTGTCCATGTGGGACAGCCATCAGAGCGGAAGTCGATTACATGTAATGTTTGGGATGATGCGTATATTGATAAAATAATCGCCTTTTTAAATTTTGGAACGGAGATTGATTAATGAGCAGATATGATGCATCAGAAAAAAATGGTTTGCTTTTACATGCCGCCGGCTGTGAATTTCTTTTGAAAGAATGTGAAAGGATTGAGCAGAAGCTGCGCAAGCGTATTGATAAGCAAGAAGAAAAAAGAAAGGCTGAGTTTTCCAGTATCCTTTCATATAGGAATGTAGAAGAAATACGTGACGAGTATGGTTATGGTTTTATAACCAAAGAACAATGCAGGAGCTATATCAAATTATTTGAGAAAGGGCAGGATTTACTTAATGAGCCATTGAAAAGCAGGGAATCTTCAGCGTTGGATGTTCTAAAAATGATTGTGTCAGATCTTAGACAGGAGATAAGATTAGATAGGTTTGATGCAATGTCGCCTGAAGAACAGGCTGAGGAGCGCAGAAGAGCTGAACAGAGCAGACGTGAAAGTGAAAACCATAAAAATGAAATCAAGAAAAAATTAAAAATGGAGGAATGACGGATGAATCCGAAAAATGAGTTTACAGAGCTATATCAAACACACATACATAGACCGGGAGCCGATAAATTATTGGAATATCTAACCTCAAAGAACAGCGATTTTTTTACAGCGCCGGCAAGTACAATGTTTCATGGCGATTATGACTGCGGGCTGGTGACGCACAGCGTAGATGTGTATCACTGTCTTTGTGATTATTTATCCAGAAGCAGATGTATATCGCATTACAATATGAAATACAGTGACGAAACCATCGCGATTGCTGCGCTATTGCATGATCTTTGCAAAATAAATTGCTATAAAAAGTATATGCGCAATCAGAAAAATGATATGGGCGAGTGGGAGCAGGTGTCTGCATTCAAATTTGAGGATCCGGAACCATATGGGCATGGCGAAAAGTCCGTGTTTTTGATTGGAAAGTTTTTAAGATTGACAAACGAGGAAGCCTATGCAATCCGATACCATATGGGATTTTCAGGAGGCGAGGATCCGCGGAATGTCGGAAAGGCTTTCGATAAATACCCGCTGGCCTTTGCGCTTCATGTTGCAGACATGGAAGCTGCCCATTATGTTGACGACAAAGTGGAACTGGAAATTGAAACGGAATAATTCAGATTTTTTATGTATTTTTGATATAGAGGTTTTTACATTGACTATTGGTGAAACATACTTATGAAATGTCGCGAATAAACACAAAGTATAATTTGCAAAAGTAACAGACGCGGCTATCGCAAAGATGGATATATTACAAATTTTCCTTTATATCTTGCGAGAAAGGCACGAGAGCTTCTGTGAATATTGCTTTAAATGAAAAGCCGTCTGACCTTGATTTTCAAGGCAGGCGGCTTTTTGTTATTCCTTAAATCCGCTTAGAGCGTCGGCAACATCGGAAAAATCAAAATCATTGCTTCTTTCGGGCTGCGGCGCCGGATTGCCGGACTCCGGTGAAATGCCGAGGAGTTTTGTTACGATTTCCGTTACAGTCTCCTCAAGGTTCCGACTGTTGCTTTCAAAACAGAGAATGGCGTCGGCAATATACTGCGCCTTGTTTCTGCCTTTGGCGGATAAAATCTCTATTACCTTTTTATGTTCCGGGTTATTTAAATCAAACTGTATGGAAAATCTGGATGGATTCTTTTTCTGGCACATTTAGTTTGCTCCTTTGGCTTTCAATTGTTTCCTTAAAAGAATTTCATATCCCATAGCGTTTGCGTTGATGTTTTTGATAACATCCGGCGAAGCAATTTTTTTTGACGCCCGTAGATATTTTTCCAAAAGGAGGGAACCGCCGCCTACAAATATGGCATGGGTGGATTTTAAGTCAATCATGCGCTCGCGCAGTGCGTTAATGATTTTATCCGTATAGGCTTCCGCTTCTCTTTCAACCAACCGTCTGATTTTTTCTTCAAAGACAGTGGGCTTTTGCTGGATGATAGTGTCAATATCGCTTTCTTCTACTAAAATGTCTTCGCTTGAATTGATGCTTGAACGAATGTCGTTATAA
This sequence comes from Ructibacterium gallinarum, assembly GCF_014982785.1. GTDB lineage: Bacteria > Bacillota > Clostridia > Monoglobales > Monoglobaceae > Ructibacterium > Ructibacterium gallinarum. The sequence continues at coordinate 64,345 of NZ_JADCKB010000017.1, read as the reverse complement.
AAACGAATTAAGCCAAGCTCAAGCGAGTCGCAGACGGCCATATCCGGTTTCCCGTCCTTCAGCTGGAGGAAATCCAAGCTGAATCCGCCGATATCGAGAATAACTGCACGCGGGTAATCCCGTATCTTTGCGTAATCCGGGATAATGGCGGCGTAGCCCTGCGGATAGGCGACCGCGCTTTGCATGTATATGCTGTATTGTTTACCGTTAAACTCAAATTTGATGTAACGGTTCCTCATAAAGTATTGCTCGAATGACCGATACTGTTTTCCAAAGTGACCGGGCGGCAATCCTACCGCTAAATCTATGTTGACGGCAGAGCCGGGGACATAGCAGACCTTGTTTAATTCATAAGCGATCGCGAACAGCGTTAGGATAAAAAACTGCTCTGTGTTGGTTTTGTCCCGCATATATGGGATTCTTTCTTCCGTCAGCGCGTAATTGGTACCGTTGTATCTGATAGAATCCCCTGCAAGAGAAAACGGCACGGCGCTTGAGAGCAATCCGGATGTAAAGACCGTTCCGGAATGCGTCTTGATATTTAATTCCAATATTAGAATTAAATATCTTATCCAAAGAAAAATATAATCCAAATTCTTTGCGGACACATCAGTAAAAACAATGTTTTTTAAAAAAAAATCAGGATTATATTTTTTAAATAAGTACTGTGCGTTATAATAGAGTCATAACTGATAAAGGAGGAATCAGACATGGCTCTATTATTTATTTGCCAAAAACATAATCAAAATGCAGAAACTTTTATAGCGAGAGGAGGTGTTTTTGATGATTAACCAATCAAATATTTTACAATGGCAACATGATTTGTATAAAAAATACTTGTCTTTTCGCAAAAAATGCAATAATTGTACCCCATCTACGGAAAAAACTGTCCATGCGGCAATTTACAGTTTTTATGAATTCATAAATATGCAAAATGTTGAAAACATTTCCGATGTGCAATCTGTTGATTTAAAAAATTGGAGTATACACTTGATACATTTAAAGACAAGAACAAGAAATCTATATGTATCTCAATTACGCATTTTCTTTGAATATTTAGCTGAAGAAAACATTGTGTCCGGCACACTGCCAATGGCATTGATGTATAGTCATGCACCCATAACGACAATAGTGGATACGCTTACCGAAGAACAATTAGATATTATTAATGATTATCGTATCAATGCATCTACAGCTATAGAGCTTAGAAATATTGCGATAGTGTTATTAGGGCTCAAAATGGGTATTCGCAGCATTGATATTTTTCAACTTGAGTTATCTGATATTTCATGGAAAGAACGCACCATTTCCTTCGAACAAAAGAAAACTGGTGTTTTTACTATGTTGCCTTTTTCTACTGAAGTAGGAAATTCTGTTTATAGATATATTACTGAAGGTAGACCTCGGAACAGTAAAAGCAACAGAGTTTTTTTGAGCCATAATCCACCATATGATGGTTTGAAACATTCGAGTATCGTAAGAAACAGTTTAAAACAAATTTTTTTAAAAGAAAATGTAAGTGTACCAAAAGGATTTCATATTACCAGAAAAACATTTGCTTCAAACTTACTGTGTTCCGGGAATACAATTGATATGATTGCCACTGCATTGGGACATAGCAGCCTGCGTAACATAGACCCTTACTTATCAACTGATGACAAAAACCTTCGCTTATGCGGAATTGGGTGCGAAAACATTAACTACAAAGGGGTGTATGGATTATGAGCATGAATGATTTCACGAGCACTCTTGCCCCTGCTATATGCGAACTTATATTGCAAAAACGTGCTTTGGGCAAACGGTATATTCACGGTGAAACTTTACTCGGTCATTTTGACCGTTTTTGTGTTGAAATCAATTATTCCCAGACAACATTGACTGAAGAATTGATACAACAATGGAAAGAACATAATTTAAATCGTAAGCATCGCCAACAAAGTCAGTATCTCACATATGTGCGGCAGTTAGGACAATATTTAAAATCTGTTGGTTATGAAACATATATTCCACCAACAGAACAATATTCTGGAACTGCTGATCCCATTGAATTAAACAGTCCGTTTGCGCCATATATTAAAGATTTTGTTTTACAAAAAAAGGCGGCCGGTTATGATTATCAATGCGGTGAACGAGCACTTTATCGTTTTGATAGGTTTTGTGTAAATCTTAATATTAACGAGCCTATATTAAGCCGTGATTTGACTATGGAATGGCTTGCTCATAGTACCATGAGTAATGCATCGTGCTTCCGCCAATTTGCAAAATATATCATTTCATTAGGCGAAGAAGCATATATTATTCGGAAAACGCCCAAAATTCGTCAATTTCAACCATATATTATGACTTTTGAAGAACTATCTAATTTTTTTGAAGCTGTTGATGAATTTGCACCAGATTATCGCTCAAGCGACAGAATGGCAGCGAGCTACAGTATTATGTTCCGTTTATACTATTGCTGTGGCATGCGGTTGCAAGAGGTTTGCAATTTAAAGGTTGAAGATGTAGATCTCAAAAGTGGTAAAATTTTAGTGTTAAATTCTAAAGGACAAAAAGATAGGATTGTTTTTATGCATGAAGATTTAAGACAGATGTGCGATAATTATGATGCATTTGTTAAAAAAACCTTGTTACATAGAACATGGTTTTTCACTGCCAAACATGCTGATAAACCTATATGCAAGTCTAATATGACAAGAAGATTTCATTATTTTTGGGATATTGCTTATGGGGATAAAAACACCATACATTATCCAACCGTACATTCGCTTCGACATACCTTTGTAGTAAACAAAATTAACAGCTGGATTCTTGAAGGTAAAGATATGTCGCAAATGCTACCATATTTAAGCAGATATTTAGGACATAAAACAATAGAAGAAACACACTACTATTATCATTTAGCAATCACAGCAAATGAAATTATACGTCAGAAAGATATACAATCAAAAAATGTAATACCGGAGGTAATGCCTTATGAAGAAATCTGATAAAAATCTATTCTTTTCTTTTACTTATGAGTTTCTGGAAATATATATGAGAGTGCAACTTACGAGAAGTGTTGCCACGATAGAATCATATCGTGATGCCCTTACCGTCTTTAGGTACTATTTGAGAGATGAAAAAAACATACGAATGGATTCATTTGAATTTGTACATTGCACCAGAGATTTAATCTTAGATTATATGAATTATCTTGCAGAAAAAGGCAACAAACCCGGAACAAGAAATCAGCGATTAGCAGCTTTAAAAAGCTATTTGTGGTTTGCAGCAGAAAAAGACACTGCATTGCAATCAATTGCTATTTCTGTAGGTAGGATAAAATCCTGTAAAAACCCTAAGAAAGAAAAACCTATTCTTGATGAAACCGCTTTGAAATTACTAATTAATGCACCAGATAATTCAAAAATGGGAATTCGTGATAAAACAATTATGATTCTTCTTTATGATAGTGCCGCAAGAATAGATGAAATCCTCAGTTTGCGGAAACAAGATTTAAACATAGAAACTGACAATCCTTTTATTCATGTAATCGGCAAAGGGCAAAAAGAGCGCATAATCGCCTTAACAAATATGACTTGTAATCATTTACGACAATATTTAACTTTATACCATTCAAAAAACTGCCCTACTACCGACCTACTATTTTATACCACAATTAAAGGTGCTGTTGGTAAGATGTCAGAAGCAAATGTAGAGAGATTTATGAAAAAATATGCTGATTCCGTAAGGACAGAATATCCATATATTCCAGAATCAGTACACCCTCATATGTTTCGGAGGACACGAGCAACCGGTCTTTATCGTGATGGTGTTGATCTATCAATTGTATCAAGATTTTTGGGGCATTCTCATTTAGAAACCACAAGAATATATGCAACTCCATCTGTGGAAATGATCCGTGAAGCTATCAACAAGGTTCCTACTCAATTCGCAGATGAAGAGCCGTTGTGGGACAACAGCACGGATGATAATATCGCAAAAATGTGCGGTTTGAGGTAAATATTTAATCCTAAGGATTAACGATTAAAGTGTTGAATTTTTTGCACATTTTGAAAATTCTTAGGATTATATTTTTCTTTGGATAAGATATTTTTGTTCCCGTGATCAATTCCGATTATCATAGTGAACCTCCTAAAAAATGTATTCTATTATGTATTACGAATAAAAATAGGAAAACGCAATATATTAGGTAAATATCATGTATATTGTTATATAAATCTTGACAAAACACAATATATAGTGGTATAATGTGAATGTCAATGATGAATGTGCGCGGAAAACTTTTCCGAGGCCTACAAAGCCTTAGCATACCGAATGTCGTGATTGTAAGCAAGAGCCAATAGGATTGCTATGCCCGTTTGGGTGTAGGAGTTATTGGTTCTTTTTTTATTGATTGCGAAATTCGCACTTATTTGCAGAGATGATTCAGCCTTACGGCTGTGTTGTTTCTGCTTTTTGTTTACAAGCAGGAAACTGCTTTTATATATGAATTTAACTGAGAGGAGTGAGTAAAGTTGAATGTGAAAACAGCGGAGCAGACATAAAAACGACAAAATTCTATGAAAACGGAGGAAAGGCAAATGAAAGAAAATGTAAAGTATTTGACAAAGGAAGATGTAATCAGTCTTTCTAACATGGAAAAACGCCAGCGGTTTATAGAGGATTATCAAAGCTGGGGCGTCTGGTTGGATATTCCGCAGCTTGGCGTCAGAGTGTATAAGGCGGTGCTGCCGGAGGGACAGAGCGTAATAGTAACAGAGTTTATAACAAAGTACGGCAAAATAGGGATATATAGATATGTTGGTTCTGATGGCTATTATTCGCCTTATTCGGATAGTATTTCTGTCATTGCTTACAGTCTTAAAGATTTGAAGGTGAAGTATTGCGCAGAAAGAAGAAAAGAGAAATTGAAAGAAGGGGATGAGGTGTAAATGAAAAGCCTAAAGATTAAAACAGAAGGCGGATATCTTATTGCAACAGCAGCGCCTGATCCGGACTTTCCGGGCATTGACGTTGAATTTGTGCCAGATGATGAACCGATTGAACATACGCGCCCCAGAGTACTTTTTGAAAAATCGAATATTGGACCGCTTCGTGTGTTAATTTGGGCGGATAAGCATAACGAAGACTATACCAATGAGGTAGTATTTAATAGCATATGAGGAAGAAGTGGAGGTTTTTATGGGCAGATGTTTATGTGTCAATATGAGTAAGAAAGAATATCTGGAGTTTGGGGAACTGCCTGCAAGCTCCTGCTGTGATTCCGCTGCCTGCAATACAGTCGCGTATTTTTTAGGAACAGAGTGGGCGAATGATATCGTGGTATTTGCATTTGAAGAAATGACGCCCGGGGGAATATGCCCGGAGGAGGATGAAACACTTTTCGAACACGCGCTGCGGAATTTTGATGAGCGTTGTATATTGAACAGCGCGCCGAGGTTTCGCTATTTGGTTAATTTAGAGAAGAATATTTATTACGATAAAGATAATATTCCCGAGGGCGATGACGGTTCCTGTTTCGACCCTTCTTCTTTACTGCTGTCGGCAACTGCTGAGACGGAGACAATTGGGCTGGCTTTGACTGAAACAGAAAAAAAGGAAGTTGGAGCATGGCGCGGTGATAGGATTGTGGCGGTTAATAACATATCAATCTATCCTCATATGACGTGCGTTGTGCCGCCATTTCGCTGCAAAGTAAGGAAAATCAAAGGTGAGCTTGCAGGCTTAAATATTGTTGTAACCGGTATTTTTCCACGTTTTGACCGTATGGAAGTGGAAGCAATGATTCGGGAAGCAGGAGGAAATCCTCAGACAAGCGTTACCAAAAAGACAGATTATCTTGTAGTTGCAGATAAGCCGGGAAGGGTAAAACTGGAGAAAGCCAGAAAATATGGCATACCGGAATTGACGCCGGAAGAGTTTCTGGAAATGTTGGAATAGAAGGGAGGTATGAAGTTTATATGCAAAAGAATATTGATGGAACGGTGCAGAATTGGTATGATGTAACCGTTACGAGAACCGGAAGCGTTATGGTAAAGGCAGCAAACTGCGAAGAGGCGTATGATATCGTAAATGCTATGTCGGCTTCAGAGATTAATGACAAAGGAAATTTGACAGGCTGGGAACCGAGCGACGCCGAATTGGTGGAGAGAGGAGAGTGAGGGCAGGTATGAAGGTAAATGTTTGTTATGTACAAAATTATCTTGGCATTATGGATGGCGAGGATGTAATCAGCAGCCTGCTTGTAACTACGAATCAGGATAGAGTAGACAACTGGCTGTCAGAACGGCTTTGGGAGGGCAAAGAGCTTGGATTTCAGCCCGAAGAGTTGCCGGATAGCTTTTTCGGAATAACGGATTACGAGCTTGTTATGTCGAAAGGCAATGAACAAGAGGGATACACTTCTTATGGCCTTGTTTGCAGAACATGTATGGTTGAAGAGTGAGGCAAGAAAAGTTCCGGATATTTTCCGGAACTTTTTCTTGATAAAAATCAAGGAGTGTGATATAATAATTATGTGATGATAAACACAAAATAATATATAAAAGTGTGAGGAGGTGAAAAGATATGGAAAGATTTATTTTTGAAAAATTGATAGAATGGAAGAATTCGCCTTATAGAAAGCCCTTGATATTAAAAGGTGTAAGACAAGTAGGAAAGACATGGATATTAAAGGAATTTGGAAAAAGGTATTATGAGAATACGGCGTATTTTAATTTTGATGAACATGAAGAGTATAAAGAATTTTTTGAAACAACAAAAGATGTGGCGCGCTTAATACAAAATTTGAGTATGGCAAGCGGACAAAAAATTCTGCCGGAAAAGACTTTTATTGTTTTTGATGAGGTGCAGGATTGTCCCAATGTGATCAATTCCATGAAATACTTTTATGAGAACGCTCCGGAGTATCACATTGCCTGTGCCGGTTCCCTGCTTGGAATAGCGTTGGCAAAACCATCGTCATTTCCGGTTGGCAAAGTGAATTTTATGCAAATAAATCCGATGAGCTTTTCGGAGTTCCTTCTTGCAAACGGAGACGAAAATCTGATGAACTTTTTAAAATCGGTGGAGGATATTACGCCTATACCCGCAGCTTTTTATAACCCTTTGTGCGAGAAATTGAAAATGTATTACATTACGGGCGGCATGCCTGAATCTGTGCTGATGTGGACGGAAGCAAGAGATGTAGAAGCAATGCAGAATGCGTTATCCGATATCATTGGAGCGTATGAGCGGGATTTTGGAAAACATCCTGATGTTACGGAATTTCCTAAAATATCTATGATTTGGAAGTCGATTCCGTCGCAGCTCGCAAAAGAAAATAAAAAGTTTATATATAAAGTTGTAAAAGAAGGCGCGAGGGCAAGGGAATATGAAAATGCATTGCAGTGGCTGGCTGATGCAAGACTTGTGCATAAGGTGTTCAGAAATAAAGCGCCAAGGCTTCCAATAGCTGCATATGATGATATATCTGCGTTTAAGATATATTTGGTCGATGTGGGGATACTAAGACGATTGTCGCAGCTGTCGCCGACAGCGTTTGGTGAAGGCAATCGCCTGTTTACAGAATTTAAAGGCGCATTATCGGAAAATTATGTTTTGCAAGCACTTACAACGCAGTTTGAAATAGAACCGCGTTATTGGTCGCAGTCCAATCCGCCGTATGAGGTAGATTTTATCATACAGCGCGAAAACGATATTTTTCCGATTGAGGTAAAATCGGAATTGAATACCCAAAGCAGGAGCTTAAAAAAGTATCAGGAAATATTTGGCGATGAAGTGAAACTTCGAATTCGGTTTTCGCTGGATAATTTAAAAATAGACGGTGATGTACTCAATATCCCTTTGTTTATGGCTGATTACACAGACAAACTGATAGGACTGGCACTGGAAGGCAGGAAATGATGCCTTAAAAGGAGTATTTGTTATGAGTAAGATAGATGCCGAAATAACAGAAAAGAATTGCATATTTTCTATGAATACATTAGAAATGATGGAGAGGGTGCGACGTGCGGTTAAGAATAGGGATACTATTTCCGAACCTGATTCTGTGCTTTCGATGGACTTAAATGAGAAAAGACCTTATAGACTGTATAAGAACGGAGCGAAACAATATATAGACGAAGAATCTTGACAAAACACAATATATTGTGATATAATACACATATTAATGATTTATGTGCGTGGAGGACTTCTCCGGGACTGTTTTAAAGTCTCAGCATACGAATGTCGTGATTGTAAGTAAGAGCTGGTAGTATTGCTATGTCCATTTGGATGTAGAACTATCGGCTCTTTTTTTATTGATTGCGGCTGCAAAACAAAGCGGAAATGATGAATCCTTGAGGTTTCTTTGTTTCCGCTTATTTTTTTGTCTAAAAAGCCTTTGGCTTTTAGAAATAAAATTTATACAAGAAAGGTGGAAACACAAATGAATGAAACAAGGGTTTATGCAGACGGCTTTACCAAAGCCTTTGCGGGAGAGAACGATTTTTTAAGCTTCTTAAAATGCCGAACAGAGAAAACCGAATGGCGTAAGGAAAAATCCAATCGGCTTCGTTTTGAAGCGCTGTTGCGGGATTCGGAGCAAACCGATGAACTGGTGGACGCATACCGGGAACTGGACAAGGAGGAAGTCATTACGGATACCTTGGACGGAACGCAGCTTGTGCTTCGTACAGAGGCCAGCTGTATTCCTGTGAGAAACTGTGCAATCAAGACAATCCTTGAGCGCGCGAGAATTTCCGGCAATGCGCTGTCCAAAGTAGACAGACAGGTATTCGCAAAAATCTTAAATTACTGCCTGAAGGTAGCGGATGGGCAGGCGCTTCTGAAGGTGTCGGACGATAAGGTTTCGGCCATCCACGGCGGAGATAAAAGCGAGTATTCTGTTTTGGATATGTATGAGTTGTTTGCGAAAACTTCGGATTACTTAACTGCCAATTTCTCGGACGTACAGTATGCCGGCGGCTTTTTTGAGCATTCCATGGTGACAGCGCTCTGGACGCTGAATGGAAATTCTGAACTGCTGGAAACATACAAAGATCTGCTGGATATGCATGGCGTATCCTGCCGGGAACTGACGGCGTCGGTAAGGCTTACAAGCTCGGATACGGGCGTCAGCGGAGCAAATCTATATCCGACGCTGCTTGCGGACGGGAAAAACATCCCGCTTGGCAGCCCGTTGAAGCTGGAGCACAAGCACGGAGCCTCAATGAAGGATTTTGAGAATAAACTTGCAATGCTGTATTCTCAATACGATTTGGCGATTGACAATCTAAAGAATTTGGTTAGCATAACCATCAAAAACCCGGCAAACGCCATGATGGGCGTAATGAAGAAAATAGGCATCCCGAAAAAGCTCGCCATGGAAGTGCTGGAAAAGTTTAAAGCAATGCATGGCGCAGGCTTTTGCAATGCTCATGATATCTATTACGGAATTGCCGAGGTGATTTTTCTGATGCAGTGCAGCGGTGAAAGCGGGATTAAAATAACGCAGATGGAGGAGACGGTAGCGCGGGCGCTTCATGTACGTTGGCAGGACTACGATATTCCCGGTGAGCTGAAATGGTAAAGGGGGTATCAAAATGCCGCGGGGAACATATAAGCCGGAGGTTGTTGTCGAGACAGACAAGCTGACGGAGGAAGAATGGCTGGAGTACAGACGCGGCGGGATTGGAGGCAGTGATGTATCCATTATCTACGGGGTATCCCATTTCCGAACCTGTCGGGAACTGTATTATGACAAGCTGAAAATTAAACCCTATCGGGAGGAAGAGGATACGACCTGGCTGCAAAAAAAGATGGGTCATGTTTTGGAGGAACTTGTTGCAGAAGTCTTTGCCAAGAGAACCGGTCTCAAAGTGTACGAGGTTAAGAAAATGTTCTGCCATCCGCTCTATCCGTTTATGCGCGCAGACGTTGACCGTTTTGTGGAGACAAAGGATGGGAAAAAGGGCGTGCTCGAATGCAAGACAACAAACTGGCAGAACCGGGACGCATGGGCTGATGAAAAATATCCGTATCAGTATGAACTGCAGGTCAGGCATTATTTGGCGGTGATGAATCTGGATTTTGCATATATCGCATGTCTGTGGGGCAATAACGAGAATGATTTTGCTTATCGCTATATTGAGCGCGACAATGAGTTTGAGGATGAGATTATTGAGATGGAGCGAAGCTTCTGGGAGGAAAATGTGCAAAAGAAAATAGAGCCGCCGTTTGTAGAGCGACCGGACATGGCGCTAAAGTGCCTGAAAATGTACTTGGAAGGCGCGGACACATCGCTGTCCCGAAAGAGTATGCCGGCAGGCTTGCAGAGCAATCTTGAGCAATACCTTGCGCTGAGAGAGGCAAAGAGCAAAGCAGAAAAGGAGGTAAAAAGGCTGGAGGATGAAATGAAACGGCTTTCCATCCCGGTTATTGAAGAGATGGGCGCCTGCTGCGAGAGTGAGCTGGCCGCGGCCGGAAAGAAGTATTATATCTCATATAAGCCGCGTAAAGCAGTGCGGATCAAAAAGGAAAATCTTGAAAAGCTGGCGGTGCATCACAAGGCAATTTACGACGAGTATGTGTCGGAAAGTGAGAGCCGTACATTAAGCATAAAGGAGATGAGAGTTTCATGAGTAAGGAACTGGTGTATGTTTGCTCGCCGCTGGGCGCGCCTACGAAAGAGGGCGTACTAAATAACATGCATAAGGCGAGAGAATATGCAAAGACGGTGTCCGAGAAAATGGATTGCCGGGCGATTGCGCCGCATGGCATTTTACCGGAATATCTTGACGACAATATACCCGAAGAAAGAGCAGTCGGATTAAGATTCGGGCTTGATTTACTGCGGATATGTAAAAAGATGGTTGTTTGCGGCAACGTAATTTCAAGCGGGATGCAGAAAGAAATTGAACTGGCGGAAAAGCTGGGGATAGAGGTTCGGTATCTGAAGGAGCAGCACCAGCCAAGGGTAACAATCACTGTGATAGAGATTGAAGGTGAATAGCTTGATATGTACATTTGCGAAAAAACTGTTTGAAAACCCTTCAAACGGGTATTGCGTTGCGCTATTCCAAACAGATGATTCATCCGTACCAGAGGAAGCGCGCAAAAAAGACAAATGGCCTTCAAGCAAGATTACTTTTACCGGATTCGGATACAAAATTCCCGCAACCGACGCGATTCAGTTGGACATTATAGGAAAATGGAAAAAATCGCAGAAATATGGGATACAGTTTGCAATTGAGCAGTGCGCAGAAATCGTGCCGCCCACCGTTGAGGGAATTGTCGGGTATTTATCTTCCGGCTTGATTCGGGGTGTCAGCGAGATTACCGCACGGAAAATCACGGATAAATTCGGTCTGCGGGCACTTGAAATTATCGAAAAAGAACCCAAACGGCTGAGTGAGATTCGCGGCTTGTCGGATAAGAAGATTGAGCGGATTGTAGAATCCTTTTCACGCAACAAGGAGCTGCGCAATATTGTTTCGTTTCTGTCTCCGTATGACATTTCCTTAAATAAGGCGTCGAAAATTTATGATAAATTCGGCGTTAAGTCAATGGAGATTCTGAATGAAACACCGTATGACCTGTGCGCCGTGAAGGGGTTTGGGTTTCTTACGGTAGACAAAATCGCGCTCAAGGTAAAATGCAAGCCGAATGACAAAATGAGAATCCGGGCTTGTGCAGACTATCTGATGACGGAGTTTGAAGCGAAGGGGCATGTCTATGTTCCGCAGCAGGAACTGCGGGACGCCTGTTTCGGACAGCTGAATCAGGGGTTTAAAATTACCGCTGTCACAGCGGACGAAATCCGCAATGCTTTGATAGAAGAAATTAGAGCGGGCAGATTGGTGAACAACAACGGTTTGATTTATCATCCGATGATGTTTCAGCGTGAGGTGGAATTGGCCAAGTCTTTGTCAGATAGGAGTTTATTGTCTCCGCCGGAATGGGGAGATGTAGAGGGCGCCCTTGACAGAGCGCAGGCGAAGCGGGAGATTACTCTGTCGGATGCGCAGTGCGAGGCGGTGCGGATGTGCTTCCATAACAATCTCTCTTTGATTACGGGCGGACCCGGTACGGGTAAGACCACAGTGTTAAAGGTGATAATTGACGTATACCGTGACTTAACAGGCAGCGATGATATATTGCTTGCGGCGCCGACAGGCAAAGCCGCAAAACGGATGGCGGAAGGAACCGGAATGCTGACGGCAAAGACGCTGCATTCGGCGCTGGGCTTGACTAAAGAGGAAGATAAGGAAGCGCATTGCAGTATAAAATCAGGGCTTGTCATTGTGGATGAGATGTCGATGGTGGATATCAGGCTGGCGCACCGCCTTTTTCGGAACATGGACTCTAAGACAACGGTTGTATTGGTCGGCGATGTGGATCAGCTTCCGTCCATCGGCCCCGGAAATGTTTTTCGGGATATGCTGCAGTCCGAATGTATTCCGGTTGTGCGGCTGGATACCGTGTTTCGTCAAAGCGGCGTGAGCAGGATTGTTTTGAATGCCGAAAAGATTCGTAACGGAACCACCGGCCTGTTTTACGGTAATGATTTCAACTTTATCGACACTGCTTCGGAGGAAGAGACGCTGGAAATGATAAAGCGCTGCTATTTTGACGAGGTGAAAAAAAGCGGCCTGGAGCATGTGCAGATTCTTGCGCCGCGCAGGGAGATGGGCGAAACGAGTGTGTTACATATCAACAATACCATTCGGGATATTATTAATCCATATGTAGGAGAAAAAAACGAACTGTATTACGATGGAAGACGGTTCCGCATCCATGATAAGATTATCCAAAATAAAAATATGGATGGAATCAGCAACGGCGATATCGGAGTCATTGAGTCGGTATTTACGAATGATGATGAGAAGTTTGCGGCTATTCGTTTTTCGGACGGAACTGAAAAGTGTTATGCAGAGGATGCGCTCGGCGTTATTTCGCTCGCGTATGCGCTGACAATCCATAAAAGTCAGGGCAGCGAGTATTCTACCGTCATTATCCCTGTGCTGATGCGATATTATCATATGCTCAAGCGAAATCTGATCTATACGGCGATTACCCGCGCAAAGAAAAAAGTAATATTGATTGGCGAAAAACGGGCGTTGATGGCAGGAATTCACCAAAATGACAGCAGTAAGCGCAATTCCCTGCTTGCCGAGAGAGTGAAACAGTATGTAGGCGATAAAAAGTAAAAGAAGGGAAGGATTGAAAATGAGCGAAACACCAATTTTATATGATTTAAGCGAGGCGGTACAGCAATTAAACCGCGTAGAAGGCTTTGAGCCGAAAGACTATTTAAGGAAAGAAGAAACGGAGGAGGGGGTATCCTTTTATCTGGATACAAAATACCGGATTCTTTGGTACAGGTTGATGTATCCGCACGGAAAGGTTTTTAAAATCCCGAAGGTCTTGAATAAGGATTATGCAACCTTTGAGGTACGCATTTATGCGGATATTAACGATCCGCTTGAAAACTTTTTAGCCAACGGATTTGCATCGCGTTACAAGGACGAGAGCAATGAACAGTTTGGGATGAATTTCGTAGAAACAGCGGAAACTGCTGCGCTCGGCCGTGCGCTGAAGGACGCCGGCTTTGGCACGCAGTTTTGCGATGTTGCGCTGCCGAATGACGCTGCAAAAGTGGACGCAGGAATTCAGATAGCGTTTGATCCGGATACGGCGGGGGCAGCGGAGACAATCAGCGACGGCTTCCCGGAAGGAATTGAGCCGCCGGCGATAAAAGCCAGCGGCGCCGACGGTTTGGCAGAAACGGAAAAAAGCGCTGTGGAACCAAAACCGAAAGCTGCTTCAGAGCCGGAATCCAAACCGAACCTTGAGTCAAAGCCGGAGAAGCTTACCAAGGATATGCCGGTTGAGGAGCTTGTGAAAAAGATGAGCATCGAATACGCCAAAACCGTGGTTGTGGATACCGGTTATGATATCGGGAAAACCATTGGCGAGCTTGCGGAAAGAAAGCCCAAAAGCATTGAATTTCACGCAGCAAGGGATTCCAACAATCTTGTGAAAGCTGCTGCGAAAGTGTTGATGGAAGCAGCTAAGGCTATTGCATAGGAGGCGTTTTGCATGAGCTACGAAATTGTATATGCCAGAGAGTTTATAAAAACAGGTGACGGCCGGATAATACCTCTTGTATTATCCGGCAGCAACAATTGCTGGGAGCCAACATATGGAAAACACTGGAGAAGATGCAGAAGCTGGTTTCCTTTGTTGATAAAAAGCGGTGAGAATCCGGCAATTGAGCCGGAAAAATTGATGGAACGTGTAAACGGCTATATTCCGAGTACCTATCAGCAGCATTTCAAACGAAGCGGTAAATGGGTAGACGATGCTGCGTTTGTCCGCTTTTTTAAAAATGGAATCAAACAAGCAAAGACATTGGAAGAACTTTGTGAAGAGTGTATTCCCAACCCCGTATTGAATGGAACGGTTTATTATTACGATAAAGCGAACAATATATGCACCTTGCATGCCAAAAGAATTGCCGACAGTACAGACTTAGACGCATTTCTCACAGAGGCAGATGAATGTTTAAAGCGCGATACTACACATCAATTGCAGATACAGATTGGTTTTCATGCGGAAGATGTTTTAAAAAGATATCTGCGTCCGCGAACAGTGCGGGAAAAGCCGGCGCAGTATTACGTTATTACCACAGGACATGGGTATGTCAGCAAACTTACTCGTCGTGGAGTGTATTCAACATGCTGCTGTGATTGTGCAAAATGGTTTGAATCAGAGAAAAAAGCGCATCAATGGCTCAAAGATAAGTATCTGGAGAAAAGATTTCCAAGATTGCAGTTCGAAGTTGCGTGTGTGGCGTAGGAGGCGGTAATATGTCGGGATATCGTTACGATCTTCCGTTTAGTATTATGGATGTCGCGGGTATTCTGAATCTTCGTATCAGGCGCAGGGGAACCAGAAGCGTATATACGGATTGTCCGCTTTGCGGTGATACACGCGGAAAAATGAATCTCAATCTGGAGAAGAATCAATTTCGCTGTAACTATTGTCAGGCGGGTGGCGGCGCAATTGGTTTATATGCAAGCGTGTATGGTGTTTCAAATTCTGACGCCTACCGGGAAATATGCGAAATTCTTTACGGAAATACATCGCCGCAGGAATGCAAAATGATTGCGGCAAAAGAGCGGCAGATAGCGCTGCCGGAGAGCGCGGAGCTTGCCTCGGTGTTTGACCGCAGCCAGACATATGAAATAATGTTATCACAGCTGACGCTGACGAGAACGCATTTGGAAAAATTAAAACAACGCGGGTTATCTGAAGAAATGATACAGCGTGCAGGCTATAAAAGTACGCCGGCGTTTGGGTTTGACAGCCTGGCAGATACCTTGCTGTCAAAAGGCTGCGTTGTCGAGGGAATACCGGGATTTTATCAGAAGAACAACGGAAAGTGGTCTTTGCACTTTACTTCCCGCTGTTCGGGAATCCTAATTCCGTTCCGGAACATTGCAGGACTGATACAGGCGTTTCAAATCCGATTGGATAAGCCGTTTATTGATGAAAAAGGTCACGAAACCAAGTACATCTGGTTTTCAAGCGTTGATGAAAGAATGGGGGTATCGTCCGGCAGTCCGGCGCATTTTGTCGGCAATCCGTGTGATGAAACGGTATTTGCCACAGAAGGAGCGCTCAAAGCTGATGTTGCGCATTTTTTGTCGGGGCGGACATTTGCGGCAACTGCCGGCGCAGGGAATGTTGAGCCGTTTCGTGAACTCTTTTCACTTTTGAAAGCGAACGGAACCCAAAATATTTATGAAACCCACGATATGGACAAGTACAAGAATGTACATGTCCGTGCAGGCGCACTGAAATTACATAACCTGATTGCCGAGATGGGTCTCCAGACAAAGATTATGAACTGGGACAAAAATTATAAAGGGATTGACGACTTTTTGTTGTCAAAACACAGGAATGAGGGATAGCGCTGTTTTGCGCTGTCCCTTTTGTAATATGGAAAGGAGAGGCAAAATGACCGATTCAGAGTTTAATACAATGATTGAGAAAGCAGACAGAAAGTATAAATTCAGCGATATTGAAAAAGGAAAAATCAGGTATTTACTGGAGTATTGCCATGCGACAGATGTAAGATGGACACTCAGACGGATGTATGAGGTGTTTTTTCAGTGTGATGCAATGCCCGGTATGGAAATAACGACCGGAAACTGCAATGACGAATGCGCAAGGTATGGCTGTTCGAATTGTACGGCGGCAGACGATGCGGAGCTTCTGATCAATCAGGAAAAAACGATATTTGATTTTGAACCGACAGATGAGTTTTTCTTTAAGGATGAGGTAGTGTCCGTGATAAACAAATATCACGGGAAGAAAACCGGGCGAATGTCTGAAACAGAACTGCAGCAAATTATACAGGAATTTTCGCATGAGCTGAAATGCTGTAATATGCTGCTGGAAGAGTAAAAAAATGGAGGCGTTAAAATGGATAAAAGAAGTAAAGAAGTTATGAAAAATTTAATTGAAAATGCACTTACAGATGAGGATGTATTTGAATTTGGCTGCGTTCAATGCGGAGAGTGCTGCCGGAACAGACATGATATTTTGCTGAATCCGCATGATTTATATCGGATTGCAGGATTTTTGAAAATGGAACTACAAGAGGTAATAGAAAAGTATTGCGAAACTTACATAGGAGATAATTCCAGACTTCCTGTTGTTCGTGTGAAATCTAAAATACACAATGAAGTGTGCGCTTTTTTGCGGAATGGAAAGTGCGGGATTCATGGAGCCAAGCCTGCTGTTTGCGCTTTGTTTCCGTTAGGCAGGGCAGTTTCTCCCATAGGGGAAATACGCTATTTCCTTCAAAAAGTTGAATGTGCGGCAAAGGATACAAAGATCAAGGTGCATGACTGGCTTGAAATGTTTCAGTTGAAAGAATCTGAAGAGCCGGCAAGGAAATGGGTGATTGTGTGTGCCAGATTGGCAGTTGCAAAACAAAAGTGTAAAATAGATCCCGATGCGGAAGAAAAATTAAATCAAATGCTTTATAGCGTTTTGTATTTGGCATATGATACAAGCAGTGATTTTGTTGCACAGTTTGAAAAAAACGCAGCAGCTGCCGAGATTATATTTGAAAAGATTACGGGAAAATCTGTGGAGAAATTGCTGAAAGGTGTGAAATTATACTCATTTTCTGATGTAAAATATATGAAAAAACAATAAATACAATCACAGAAAATGATGAACTGAGTTGTATTGCATTTTGTCGAAATATATGGTATGATTATCCGTAAGAAAAGAGGAGGGGAGGGACAGAGAATGAATAAGAGCGAATTGGTTGCGGCTATGGCTGAAAAAGCAAGCCTTTCCAAGAAGGACGCTGAAGCGGCGTTGAACGCATTTACCGATGCGGTTGCAGACGCGCTCAAGAAGGGCGATAAGATTACATTAGTTGGTTTCGGCATGTTTGAAACCCGTGCAAGAGCGGCTCGCGAGGGAAGAAACCCGCAGACCGGTGCAACAATCAAAATTGCGGCATCTAAGATTCCGGCGTTCAAAGCCGGAAAAGCGCTGAAAGATGCAGTGAAGTAAGTGGGCTTGAAGAAAAGGATAAAGGAAACCTCTGGCGATTGGTTTT
Source organism: Ructibacterium gallinarum (assembly GCF_014982785.1). Lineage (GTDB taxonomy): Bacteria > Bacillota > Clostridia > Monoglobales > Monoglobaceae > Ructibacterium > Ructibacterium gallinarum. The sequence continues at coordinate 46,716 of NZ_JADCKB010000017.1, read as the reverse complement.
ATTGAACTAATTGCCGGAGGTTTTAATAATTCATTAGAGAAATTGCGTTGGTATTAAACATTTTTTTGAAATTTTATGCGATACTGGCAGGGAGAAAGTCCATAATATTTTTTAAACGCAGTTGAAAAATAATTGCTGTTGTGAAATCCGCTCTCAAAAGCAATTTCCGTTATGGTTCTTTCAGTAAATTTCAGAAGGTTTGCGGCATGATTGAGTCTTACTGAATTGATATATTTGCCAATTGTTTTTGTGCTCTTTTTTGAAAAAATATAGCGGATATAAGAAGTAGAATAATTCAGTGCCTCCGCAATGTTCGCTATATTGATTGACTCGGCATAGTGGTCGTTTATATATCTGAGCACTGCGGGATATATATCAGCAGTGCCGTCTGTTCTGACCGATGAAGCTATACATTCCTGATATAGTTCATAAAACATATATTTAAGAGGGGTTGTAACTGTCATGGCCTTTTTCATATCGGGAACATCCGATGACAGCTGGGAATAAACTTTCTTAAACTGTGCCCCCAGTTTCATTTCAAGTTTTTTTGACAAGTATTCTGACTGGGGCATTTTGCCGCAGTATCCTGAAATATGAACGAGACAAATACGGTTATTTAAGTCGGCTATCGGTATAATGTATTCTTCGATACCTGCCCAACAACAGGAATAATATGGTTTGGGGATGGTACTGGTCTTTAGTTTTTCTTTATTGCTAAAACAATTGTTGTTTACATTTGCATTAGCTTTCAAATAAGAACATACGGCAGGCAGATGCGGTTCATATTTAAGAAGAACCGGAAGATATTCCTCTAAAACCGGATTAAAACAGCTCAGTACAATACTGTAGCCTGCTTCTCGGAGAAATTCAATGTAATCAGTTATGTTGTCTAATATTTCGTAATTCATAAAATGTTCCCCTGGATAGTTAAATTTCAAAGAAAAACAATAAAAAAACGGAGGTTTCTTTGTTTTTCATATTATATACTTTTATTTAGAAAAAATCAATAATTTTTTTAGTAGAGGTGTTATTATGGAAAAAATAATGGAAACGGCAAGAGAAATCCCGGTAATTGCCGATGTTGATGTTCTTGTTGCCGGAGGGGGGCCTGCCGGAATAGGTGCGGCGTTGCAGGCGGCACGACAAGGTGTGAATGTAATGCTCATTGAGTCACAGGATTGTGTCGGTGGAATCGCAACCGCAGGTTTAATGTCTCATTGGGGTGGAAGGTCATCGAGTAAAATAATGCTTGAGATATTTGAACGTACATACGAAAAGGGGCAAGCTGTTGGCTGGGATAATTCCACTGAAGCTTCAAAGAATGCTATATATCACGATGTACAAAAAATTGTCTTGGATGAAATGATGGCAGAAGCCGGTGTACAGCTTATGTTTTATACAACGGCTGTTGATGCTCGCGTAGAAAACGGACGTATAACAGGGGTTATTGTTCAGAATAAGTCGGGCAGGGGGATTATAAAAGCAAAATGTGTTATTGATGCCACGGGAGATGGCGATGTTGCCGCTTTTGCTGGTGTGCCATATACAAAAGGCAGAGAAACCGATGGTAAAATGCAGCCATGTACGATAATGTTTAAAGTTGGCGGCGTTGATTATGATACGGCCGTATTTCCGGAAAGCTTTGAAACAAAAGTACCAACAGAAAAGGGGGAGCTTCAGGCGCTGGCAAAGGAATTGCTGCCGTTTCCGGCGGGACATGTGCTTTTGTACAAACAACCAACTCCCGGCACTGTATGCTGTAATATGACAAATGCAATCGAAGTTGACGGGACGGACGCAAAAAGTATTACAGAGGGAATATTGACCTGCCGTTCACAAATAGAGCCGATTATAAAATTTTTAAGAGAATATGTTCCCGGATACCAAAACTGTTGGCTTATGAGCACAGCCTCACTCTTGGGGATACGTGAAACAAGACATTTTGAAGGAATGGCATCGTTGGGTGAGCAAGATATTTTGGATGCCCGTTATTTTGATAACTGGGTAGTAAGACGGGCGTTTTTTAACTTTGATGTACATAATTTGAGCGGTGCAAGTCTTGATGAAACCGGCGTACAACATGAATGGTCGCAGCAAAAGGACTATACGATACCTTATGGTTGTCTGCTGCCGAAAAATGTTGAGGGACTTTTACTTTCGGGCAGAAATATATCGGGGAGCCATCTTGCCCATTCCAATTTCCGCGTTATGCCCATATGCATTGCGCTGGGTGAGGCGGCGGGCGTTGCAGCTGCACTATCTGTAAAAGAGAATGTTTTGCTGAGAGATGTTAATATTAAAAAAATTCAGAACTTAGTTGTATAATGTTTGGGGTGATTACAGATATACTCCAAAATACAAAAATTTTACTCTGCTTTCGGGTGAAAGCGGGATCTTTCTATGCGCTGAGGCGAGCTGCTTTTCAATGAGCGGCTCGCCTGTACTTTTTATTGCCTGTCCTGTATCAAAGCTTGAGCCGCTGTAAACAAAGAAATAGGCCAAGGCCTTCTTCACACAAATATTCAACTAATTTAATGGAAATCCTATAGCATTTAAAATGTCATTTTTATTGAACGATTTTCCCTTTTGAAATAAAATGCTCGCTCGTATTATCAAGACTGAATCCTGCAACTCGAACACCGAGGTTATTGTACAACAAAACTCAACAAAACTCAACAAAAGTCAAGTAATTGAAGTAAAAATAACTCGTTAATATTATATGTCATGTACATACTTTAAAATATAAAATCAAATTAACCCATGGGATTTTTAAATATGAGTTGACAAAAAATATGGGGACAGATATAATATTTAAAAACATAATGAGGGGTGTAAAAAATGGATATAAAAAGATTTATTGCTGTGCCGGACGAAAAGCCATTGGATCATATCGTTGAAGATGGCGGCTTTACGAAAGTTTTTCGATCGATTGCCTGTATTGGTGACAGCCTGTCTTCCGGTGAATTTGAATCGAATTGTTCTAACGGAGGAACCGGGTACCATGATTTTTTTGAATATTCGTGGGGACAATATATTGCTCGTGAGGCAGGGATCAATGTGCTTAACTTTTCCCGCGGCGGGATGACAGCGAAAGAATATGATGAGAGCTTTGCCGCTATGAATGGCTTTTGGAGCGAAGATAAACTATGCCAGGCGTATATTATGGCTCTCGGCGTTAACGATCTATTTGGCAAGAATCAGGAAGTCGGGACAGTGGAAGATATTAATATCGATAATAGATTTGCCAATAAACCTACATTTGCAGGATATTATGCCAAGATTATTCAAAGCATGAAAACAATGCAGCCGAAAGCAATGTTTTTCCTCATGACCATGCCCAGAACAGAGGATGAAGAGAAAAATAAGAAAAAAGGCGAACACGCCGAACTGCTGTATCGTATGGCTGATTTTTTTGATCATACCTATGTGATTGATTTATATCAATACGCCCCTGTATATGACGCAGAATTTCGGCGGAACTTTTATTTAGGCGGTCATATGAACCCTGCGGGATATATACTTACTGCGAAGATGGTGATGTCGTATATAGATTATATTGTGCGGCATAATCCGGAGGATTTTGCGCAGGTTGGGTTTATCGGAAAACCATATTACAACGCAAAGGTAAAATGGTGATGAGCCAAGCCGTGAAAAAGATATGACAAGGAAATGAAGCTTTAGAAAATTTGAATTTAATATGGAGCTATGCTCTCGCCTGAGGGTATTTCATCGGCGGTTTGTATTACCGCCCAAAAAGCAAAATGTTTCGGATACTGCTAAAAATATGCGGTGTCAGAGCATTTTGCTTTTTTATTGGTACAATAGTCGATACTCCCAATATTTGAATCGCGGATTTGTGATGTCATGCTATGAATGGTTTTGGTTAGATGGTAATTTATTCATAGTAAATAAAAATTAATATTTGTGACAAAACATTATTTTTTTTACATTGAAATTGAAATATGAAAACACTATAATGAGTATGTAAGCGGAGAGGAGCTTGCTTTCAGCATTTGCTGTAGAAGTATATGTGGGATAACTGAATTAAATAATTAAAATGAAGGAAGTGTACATAGAATGTTAAAAAAGACGATGAATGTCGAAAAAGAGTTGAAAAGCGGTCGCGGGGAAATTAAAAAACTAATATGCAACAATATACATATTTATATTATGCTCATTCCTGTTGTAATCTATTATTTTATTTTTACATATGTGCCGATGTACGGTTTGACACTTGCTTTTAAAAGTTTTAAGCCGGGTGGAATGATGGAGTTTTTATTCGGGGGTAAATGGCAAGGTCTTAAATACTTTAGACAAATATTAACAGATCCACTGTTCTTACGCGCTTTTAAGAATACGGTAATAATTGGAGCAATGAAAATAGGAATACATTTTCCGTTGGTAATTATATTTGCTTTGTTTTTAAATGAATTAAGAAGTAACAAATTGAAAAATTCGGTTCAAACACTTACATATTTACCACATTTTTTTTCATGGGTTGTATTTGGAGGAATTATGATTCAGCTGTTATCGGTTGAAGGCGGTGCTTTATCGCATTTCCTTTCCTTAATGTGCGGTGGAAAGGAAGTTTCTCCGTTAACATCACCATCAGCGTTTCGATGGGTTTTACTTGCTTCTACAGTTTTTAAAGAAACAGGTTGGGATGCGGTTATATTCCTTGCTGCTATTGCAGGTGTTGACCAGTCACTATATGAGGCGGCTTCCGTAGATGGAGCGGGAAGATTCAGAAAAATGTTTTATGTTACGATTCCCTCTATTTTACCCACAATCTGTACAGTACTGCTTATAAAAATCTCATATATAGCAAGCGGAGATTTTGATCAGGTGTTTATGATATATAATACCAGTGTGTATGAAACAGGTGATATAATTGAAACATATTTGTACCGAATTGGTATTGCAAATGGAAAATTCAGTATGGCAACAGCAATGGGAATTATCAAGGCAGTGATTAGCGGAACTCTTTTGATTAGCTGCAATAAGATTACGAAAAAATTGACACAAACAGGAATTTATTAGGAGGGGTAATGCTTTGAGTAATAAAAAAGATTGGTTTGACTACTTAAATGTTATAATTATGCTTACGGTTGTTTTTGTTGCGATATATCCGTTATGGTATGTAATAGTAATTTCGTTTTCTACAGAGGTAGGATACTATAAGGATATATATCATATTATACCATATTCATTTGCGCTTGATAATTATGTCGGCATATTAAAAGAAAATGTTATCTTCCCGGCATTTTGGCAATCTATAAAAGTTACGTTTATTGGAACATGTTTATCGCTGGCTATTACGGCATTTGCGGGATATTGCTTTTCAAAATCGGATTTGCCGGGTGTGAAAACACTTTATAAATTGGCAATTGTTACAATGTATGTAAGCGGCGGATTGGTGCCGATGTATTTGTTGATTACCAATTTGCATTTAAAAAATACAATTTGGGCTTTGATTTTCCCGGGAATGGTAAGTACATACAATGTTATTTTGGCAAGAAACTATTTTTTATCTTTGCCGAAAAGCTTAGAGGAAGCTGCGTTGATAGATGGTGCAAATGGATTTCAAATATTTTTTAAAATAGTAATTCCATTGTCCTCTCCGATTTTGGCTACTTTGGCATTGTTTATAGGTGTAACATATTGGAATGCATATCTTGGTGCTATACTGTATTTGTCTGATGCGGAAAAATTTACACTTCCTGCAGTTCTGAGAACAATATTGATGAATGCGGGCAAGGCCGAAGAGTTGGGAGCGGCAGGGCAAGATATTGGGAGTTTGAGTAAAAAATTTGACGAAGGAATGAATATGGCATCGATTATTATATCAATCATACCCATTATGATTGTATATCCCTTCGTACAGAAATACTTTTCTAAAGGTATCATGCTGGGCGCAGTAAAAGGTTAAATAAAAATTTATTTAAATTTTGTTAAAAGGAGAGAATGAAAAAATGAGAAGAAATTTATTAAAGAGGATGATTGGATTAGGACTTGTTGCGGTTATGCTGATGGGTGTTTTTTCCGGTTGTTCCGATCAAAAGGTACAGATAGACGAGAATGAAACGCCTGAGATATCTGCATTTATTCCGTGGTTTAAGGGTGTTGACAAATTACAATCAGTGTATGAAGAAATTCAAAAAAGAGCTAATGTAAAGCTTAAAATCATTGATGCGGCCGATTCAGAAAACGCTTTCCAGAGAAGTTCCTTAATTATAACTACCGGAGAGCATGTAAATTGGGTAAATATTGCCCAGGATCAACCGTTTAAGGAATGGGGAGAAGAAGGGTTCTTAACTGATTTGGCACCGTATTTAAAAAAATATAAAGATGAACTTCCGATATTGAATTTTATTGCCAATGATGAACTTTTTGAAAGCTACAAAGGTGAAAACGGAGAAATATACGGAATATCGACAATCAGTTATTTGCAGAATCACGGACTGCTTCTAAACAGAACATGGCTGGAAAAGGCGGGAATGAAGGATGTTCCTAAAACCACAGATGAAATTTATAATATGTTGAAAAAATTTAAAGAAACCTCCGGCGGAGATGGAAAGTATGCATTTGCAGCTAAAGGTATGGAGATGTTTGACTGGGCATTTTTAGCATTTGGAGGAAGCTATTACAAGACATCAACTCCTAAATATTACGAGGAAAATGGAACTTTTAAACCTTACGATGTGTCTCCTATGCATAAAGAAGCAGTAAAGTATTTGCGTAAACTGCATCAGGAGGGATTGATAAACAGTGATTGGCAGATTGGCGGTACCGATAGTGAAACAACATTTAAAGCGGGAAGAGCGGGGATGGTTTATACCGCAAGTGCACCTGACGTAAGATTGTACAGAGCTACCGGGGATAAAACCTCTATTGTTCCCGCTCCTTCGAGTCCGGAATGTGAAGGCTCATACGGCGGAACCGTTGATTATCAGATTATGACTATTCCAAGCAGTATAACAAGTGAAAAGGAAATTTATTGTACACTCAAGTTTATGGAATGGATGCATAGTAAGGAAGCAAGAATTTTGGCAACAGCCGGAATAGAAGGTAAGCATTATGAAATTCTTGATAATGGGGTATATAGACAGCTTCCCGATGCTGAAAATGAGTTTTCAAAATCGAATTCCGGATGCGGATTTGGCTATGGTTGGGTTTCTCCGTTTGGCGATGAAATAAATACTTCTGCCGAAAATGTAATAGAAGCTATAAAAGGAATGAAAAGCCAACAATGGGAAAGGACAGAAGAACAACAGCAAGCGGAGGCTAAAACTTATTCCGAATGGCTTGATTCAATAAACAAATATGTAAATGTAGATAAATATTCTACTTACGTGAGTGATGAACTTAATTTTGCATCAACCGATACAAGTGAATTTGTTAAGAATTTTTATATCAGAGCAATTACTGAACCGGTATTTGATATTGATGCTGAATGGGATAAATTTGTAAGTGAATATTATACTCAGCATAATGGGCAAAAATGCTTGGATATTTTCACTGAAATGGTTAAATAGCGGGAAATAGCGCAATTTATTAAATGAGGGGTGTTTTCATGAAAAGATTGGGTGAATTTTGTCTTACAGCGATTTTAGTCTGTTTGTTATTGAGTGGGAAGTGTGAGGCGTTTAGTGATAAACTTGAGCCGGTATATCCGCATTTAACAGCTGCGACACGCACTGTAGATGAAATATACGATCGATGTGACACCTCTGACAAGTATGTTCCTGTGACAGATGGTATTAAACAGGCTCGAAAGGAAATAATTCAATTCTATAAAGATTTGGGAATCGATGTTTCCTATGACATAGAAAACAGGTTTTCCAGTAAATTGATAGATAATTTTCCGCGCACATATGAAAAAAAGCGTCCGGATAATGGGAATTATATGTCGGTAGATTATTGTGCAAATCAGGCTATTTCGGAGGATGCTGCACGATATTTGCTGCCGGATGAAGCTCTCAAAAATTCCCGTAATAAGTTTTTCTTTAATTCTGTAATGAATAGCTTCACCGGCATAGTCTCAGGTGCGATGCAAAATGGTTTGCCCATTGTCGAGGGAAGGTCGGATATGAAAAAAACAAGAATCGCAAGAATATCCGGCGATTCCAAAAGAAATGTTGTATATGGGCACATGGTGAATGCTCCCGAGGATATGGTTAAATATCTTTATCAAGGGACGACCGGTGATCGGCACTGTATTTTTGTGGATACGGAAACAGAAAAATCTGTTTCTACATGGCTTACAGTTGCTGCCGGTGCACCCGGGGGCTATGGCTTTGGTGAAAATTATGTTATTCCCGGATATGATGTCACTTGCAGTACGATGTCTTCCCCGCTTGATATTAATGGAATGTCAGAGGACACTTATGGAATTTCAACCACAGCAGCCAATGTAACAATGCTTCCGTTTTTAATTAAATCTGAAGAAATTTCTGATCCTGATGCAGAAATTGAGCATGCATTGGCTGTGTGTCTGAGTTCTCTCTGGAAGGCGAGAGTATATCCGGCAACAGCGACCGATTCAACCTTGTACACGGCAGTATCGGAGAGCGGAATGGATAGACATCAGGCTGCTGCATATGATTGCGTTCCTTACGGAGCTTGTTTACAGCTAGACCCCTCTATTGATATTGACGCAATTTATGAAGCGGGAAAATTGAGCCTGCCGGCAAAAAAAGTCTTAAAAGCAATGCAGAAATATGGGTTTTATCATGTGGATTACGGGGCCGGTTATGTTTATACGGCAACGACTCCGCAGGATTGGGTGAAAGCGGATGATAATCGGTGGAATGTGCCTGTACGCGATGGAAAACAGGCACAGTATCGGGTTCAGGAAGAAATAACCGAATTTATGAAAGGAAATCCGTTTTTTGGATTTGATGGAAAGGTTTTGCCTGTATACATCGTTGCACCTCAGATGAAATATGCACAGATGGACATCAATAATGACGGAAAAATTGATGAAGCTGATAAAGCGCTGACGGAAGCCAATATTGGTCAGGCCAAAAATGATACAAACAGTGGCTGCGATGTGAATTGTGACGGAATAATCGATGAGACGGACAGTGAAATTTATTATCGTTATCTTAATGACTTGCCTATGCATTCACGTGAATTATGCGATGTGACTTTTTTGCCAACAGATAGTGAAAAGGGAAAAGTTGTTTTAGCGGGTTCTAAATCGTCAAATGATTTTGGCGAAGAGGTTCCGGAGGAGGTAAGAAAGATACTGAGAGGCGGGCAGTATACTTTTACCGCCGTTGCGTATCCGGGGTATGAATTTGTGAGATGGACAGGCGATCTCGCGGGATATGATGAAGATATGGTTATTTTGACTGCGGACCGGAGTATAACCGTAGGAGCAGAATTTAAGGCGATTGAAGATAAGGTTCCATTGGAACTGGAGATTAGCGGAAACGGCGAGGTCAAAGCGTACCAGTACGACTACGTTATTGAAGAAAGACCTGTCAAGGATGAATATTACAAAGGGGCGGTGGTGAATCTTCTTGCAGTTCCGGACGAAGGCTACGAATTTCTTATGTGGGACGGAGATGTCCGCGGAACCGCAAAAATGAGTAAGGGACTGTATATGACCGAACCAAAGAAAGTAAAAGCTATCTTTGTTGAAAAAGAAATGATTAATCAAGTCAAAATGACGGCTGACAGCTGGAAGTGTGATAATCCTGCAGTTGATGCGGAAGCATATGTTATCGAAGACGATAAGATAAGCTTTAAGAGCTGGAATTATAAATATAATTTGATTAATAACGAAGTTAAGCTTCCTAAAAATTATAAGTTATTTGCAGAGATAAGTACGAACACAGTAAATGATGCAAGGATAATATTCCAGTACAAAAATTCTAAAAACTATTATTATCTTTTATTTGATAATGAAGGAACCCTTGAATTGGGGAAGATGTTAAACGGAATAAAAACGGTATTGAAACGGTATAGTGGTGACGGTAATTTTAATCCCGACGGAATTTCGTGGCAGAAATATCCTACTTATTTGGAAATTGAGATGAATAATAACCTGATAAGCGTAAGCGGATATGATATGTATAAAAATGGTATTACATATTTTAGCGGGGTATTTGATGATACGATAAACGGTACATCTATTGGTGTCGGCGGCGATAATAATGGTAGTGTTACTTTCTCGAACATCAGATTCATAGATTTATTGGCCGGATAAGAAATAGTCAAATAAGAAATCGGAGGAGGAGAAATACAATGAGAAAAATTGCATGGATTACAAGCATAGCCATATTGTTTACGTGTATGGCTCAGATTAACATTGCTGCAGTAGATACTCTTGAAGGTTTTGAAGAAAACTTTTTGTATGGTTCGGTTGACAAAGCCGAATCATACTGGGATATTTCAGCAGGTGAGGGGCATGCGGATTTTTCATCTGATAGTAATGCAGAGTTTTATGGTTTTACGAATACTACAGGGGCTAAGACTGCAAGCATATATAGGAAGGATTTTAATACATGCGGCGAGGATTTCATGCTTGAAAGTGAAGCGTATACAGCGTATAATTTCTTTTATATGTATTTCCTGAGAGAGGACGCTAAAAACTATTATTATCTGTCTTATGGCGGAGATAATGCGGATAATCAAAAACAAATAAGTATATATAAGGTGTCGGATGGAACCGAAAAAGAAATAGGCAGCTACGAACATAGCGCTAAATTGCCTGCGTATAAAAAGATACGTATTTTTTACGAAAAGGATGGAAGACTGACCGTGAGAGCCATTATGGCAGCGAGCAGAGCAGGACTTTCTGACGGCGATTGGAAAACTGTTTTAACCCTGAGTACCGAAGACGGAGTTGAAGCAAATGGAAGCGGAACCGTTGGCGTAGGCGCAAAGTGGGCACCGTATGCAGTATATCAATTGGCAGTTAAAAAAATTCCAAAAGTAAATTTTGAAAGTGGATTCGATTCTGATAGTGCAAAAATTGACAGTGATGTTGTACTTAAGTTCAGTGACGACATGGAAGAAATGTCGTCACTGACAGATGATCACTTGAAAATTTATGAAGGGGAGGAACAGGTTGACAGCGCAAAATATACGGCTGCATTTATGGATTCAAGAACTGTTAAAATTGCGTTTAAGCGGGGGCTTCATTATGAAACGGAGTATAAAATAGAACTTAGCGATAAGTTTTATTTATCCGGCGAAGACTATGGTTTGCCAAATACAAAAACATTGTGCTTTGAAACAGAGGGCAAGCCTTTTTGGACAGAAGTGCAAGACGGAAAGGTGATTTTGCATAATCGCTATTTTGACGCCGGTGAAGAGGTAACTGTTATTTTGGTGAATCGCAGCATCGACAATCGTCCGGAGGTTTATCAAGCCTCTGTTACGTTGAGTGGTGAGGATACGCCATATGAAGATGAAAATATAAACAATGATACCGAGGTTTATATTTTGGATGCGAAAACGATGAAAAACAAGTTTCCGCCTGTAACATACGAGGGAGCAGATAAAGGGAAAGCTGCTGAAGTAATCAACGAGGAGACCGGTATAAAAGTTTACGGAGTTTCTGCATCTGCCGAAAAAGGTAAAACCATTAACATCAAAGTTTTAGATAGCGTCGGAAATATATGTGCTTTTGAACAAACAAAGACAGACGAGGGAGGCGGATATTCCGTATCCGTCCCAATGATGACAGGAAATACCGGTAATTATACCTACACATATTTTGTAGGCGGCGATGATTATGCAGAGGATATGTCAAAAAGCTTTTTGTATCTGAGCAAATCCGATAGAGACGATTATGTTAAGAAAATAAACGCCGCAGCGGAAAGTGAAATCAGAGACTACGTTGTAGAAAGTATTGAGCTGTTTGTGAAATCAAACAGTGCTTTGTCTGACAAAGTAATATCCGATATTGCCGCATCATTGTGGGATGCGTTAGAGTCGGGAGAACATTTTTCGGAAACAGATGGGGGAAATGAATACACGAAATACCTTCGGGAACAAATGATTGTTTCTTTATATAACAACGGTGAGAAAGAGAAGTTATTTGATTCCGATAATAAAGCGGATAAAGGGTACAATATCGATTTTGAAGTCATGGACAAAGAAAGTGGCTTTGATTTAAATAATATTTTTGAAAACAAGTTGTCTTCCGATGTCAGAAAGAAAATAATCAATTATCTTATGCAGCCGCAGTATAAAAATGAGGATGAAATTTATCAGCGCTTTGCAGAAGGTGTTGTGCTTTATGCAGTAAAGTACAGCAACGAGAACATAAATGCGCTGCTTAAGAAGTATGCAAAATTTATCGGTATTGATATACAGGCATATAGTAATTTAAGCAATACCGACTCGATTGACGAGCTGCTGCGGGCGGGCGGAGAATATGCTTCTGTGAAGTTTCTGCAGCAAAAGCTTGATAGTTTGTTGGGTGATTTAGATCCGGCATTGTATTCGTACGTGTTTTCGCCAATGGATGCAGAAAACAGTCAATGGGAAATATCGCATACTAAAAATACAGAAACATATACAGATGACGGTATTACAAGTTCGGACACCGGTGTCCTGACTGCAAAAAGTCCTGTCAGGGCTGCCGGCGATTATAGATTGTCAATGAAGGCTTATAAGCAATATAATAATTTTGTAATCAGATTTGATTGGACCGATGAAAAAAATTATTATGAATGCAAAGTTACTCCTTCAACAATGATATTGAGCCTAGTGAAAGATGGAGAGACAACAGAATTAAAAGCGGCTGAATTACCTATTTCAACAGATAAAACAGAAGAGAATATTATCATCGATGTAAGTAAGGAGAAGGGGATATCGGCATCATTAAATGATGGTATAAGAGAATACAAAATTATTACTGAGTATATAGACTCGTCATGCGATTTTTCAGGCGGATATTTTTTATGTATCCTTGAAAACACACCGGGATATATAAAATCTGTGGAACTTTTAAACTATTTGACAGTGTTGAGCGCAAACCAGAAAATTGCACCGGATGAAACAATTGAATTGACCCTAAATTTTGCAGCAGAAGTTATTGCAAATGATAGGCTGACTCTTGTGAATATGGCATCTATGGAAGAATGCGAAATGGAGATAGCGGCAATATCCGGAAAAACCGTAAGCTTAAAACCAAAGAATGTCTTATGGTATGATACGGAATATAAAGTAGTAATCTCTTGCGGGGCAATGAATATTTCGGGAAGCAAATATGGATTTAGAAACGATCAGGAAATTGTTGTAACGACAGAGCGCGGAAAATCGTATATATCTGATATGATGATAAATGGTTCCGAAATATCGACATTGTCGGATAACGGAATTTCTCTGAAAGAATATAAAGGGCAAAAAATAGATTTGTCATTTAAAATAGAGGGTATGACCTCTGCAGCGGATGTATATGTTTTGCTTTCAAATGGAAATGGTGCAACTGCAATAGTCAAGGAAATTAAAAATACAGCACTTTCGTCAGAAATAACAGCGGAGATTGAAATTCCGGTATCAATAGACGACAATGCAAAAATGTATATTTTGAGTACAGAGGCAAACAAAGTGAATCCGGTTTATCCGTCGCAGAATAAGGTGGCTGTTGCGGATGGAAAGTACAGCTATACGATAGATGATACCACAGTGCAAATAACCGGAACTGCTGAACCCGGACAGTTGATGGTGGCAAAAATAACTTCGCCGGATGCCTCAGCCGTTGAAGCAATCGGATATGCAATTTGTGGGAACGACGGAAGCTTTTCCATGGCAATGAATATCAAACGCGAGGATTTAACGGATAAAAAATGTAAACTGGGTGTATCAAATTGTTATAATTATGACGAGGAATTTGTTCTTGGCAGTATGAATTCGGTAAGCCGAGCTATATCCGTGTTAAACGATAATAAAAAACAGAGTGCGGATACCATATCATCAGCCGAAACAAAAATAGGGAATATAAAAAGAATCCTTGAAAACCCCAATGATATATTTGGTCTTACAAAATCAAATTCGGATAATAGTTCGGAAATATTTGACCATATAAGCAAAGAGAAGCTTGCAAAAATGCTGTATGAATGCGATGATGTATTTTCTTCGTCAGATATTGCTCACGTTAAAAATACGATTGAAGTATTGGCCATACTTACTGCAATGAATCAACGGATGGATAACCTTATATTTGACGGTGATAAAAACCTGATAAGTGCACAAACGTTGCATTTTGCAGATGAATCAATGTATAAGGCATACCTTGATGAATTGACGGACGAAGGAAGAGATAATGTATCCGACAGCCTTTTGGGACAGGACTTTTTGAACCTGAACACATTCAAGAAAAAATTTGCAGAGCAGCTCATATTAAATGGTATTTGCTATTACAAAAAAAGCGGTTCCGGACATATTTTCGGTTTGCTCAAACGGTTTGGAAATGATGGCGGTTTTGACATAGATAAATTCTTATCTGTAGGTGAAAATGCGCAGAACAGATTCTGCAATTCGCTGAGTACATCGAGTTTAATGACTGCAAGTGTATTACAGCAAAAACTTAATGCAATAGCAGAGGAAAAGGAACCCCCAAAGGGCAGCGGAGGAACAGAAGTCCTCAGCGGCGTAAGTGCCGGGCCTGTTAACAGAATGCCTACGGCATCTGAAGGTGCGGTGCAAAATACAGGGGGAGCAACGCCGACGGGAGAAGAGAGATTCACTGACCTGAACGGACACTTATGGGCAAAGGAGGCAATACTGTACTTAGCTGATAAGAATGTGATTAGTGGGTATGGCGATGGGACATTTAGACCGGAAACATATATAACCCGCGAGGAATTTGTAAAAATGGCTGTTATGGCATTTGAGCTTAAACCGGTATATGCGGACATGAAATTTGATGATGTTAAACCCGGCGAATGGTACTATCCATATGTTTCCACAGCCTATGATCTTGGTATCGTCAATGGTATCTCAGAAAAAGCCTTTGGGGTAGGACAAAGAATAACAAGGGAAGACGTGTGTGTGATTTTGGCACGTATTTTAGACGATACAGAAACGGATGACACAGCAGATGAGCTGAACTTTGATGATGCCGCTGAAATAAGTGATTATGCTGTTTCAGGAATCAACAGTATGGTTAAGCGCGGTGCGATTCACGGCATGGGGGATGGAACGGTTGCACCTAAAAATAGCTGTACACGTGCTGAAGTTTCCAAAATACTCTGTACGTTGGTTAAGAGCGTGAGAGGAGAACTGTGATATGAGTAATATATGCAAAAGGATATTTTGCTTGATACTTTGTGTATTATTTGTTGCGGAAATATGTCCGGCCTTTGCTCAGTCTGATGAATTAAACAAGCGTTTTGATTCATCAGACAATGCAGCAGAGTTGTCTGATAAATGGAAGCTGCCGGACAATTCCGAATTCAGGGAAGACGGTTTACATGATGACAGCGGTTTTGGGGCTATGCTGCTTTATAATGCAGCAGAGTGGTCGGAAAAATATGAATATGAAGCAGAATTTTGTCTGCCATTTATGAATTCGGGCAGAGTGCTTTTTAACTATGTTGATACCAAAAACTGCAATTATGTAGAAGTTAGTCCCAAAAGTAAAACGATTGCGATAAAGACCGTGGTGAATCAAGTAAGATATACGGTTGCTGAAACAAAAATTAGTGATAATTTGACCAATGATACAATTTATCGGGTGAAAATATTGTCTAACGGTGGTGACGGTATTTCGGTAGAAATGTCCACAGGAAAGAATATGGTGACATATTTTCAGGATGAATATGCTATGGAAACTAACAAGGTAGGTAAGGTAGGTTTTTATGCAAATGATAATCCGCTGCATGTGATATCGGTTTCTGCAAAAGAAATAGGTAAATCGGATTACGAAATACCAAAAGAGGAAGGTACATCGCATATTATAGCGGACGGAAAAGATGACATGTCGAATCATGAAGAAAACAGCGGTGCCGAAAACGGAGATGATGGGCAAGAGAGTATTGATTTGATGCCATATAACGAGCTTGTCAAAATGGGAATCATGAATGACGGTGAAGATGCCGGCAGCGATTTGACGACTGCGGAATATAACGACATCATGGATAAACTCAAATGGAGCAGTGACGCCGATGGGGAATATGTCAGAATGCGCGATATTATCAAGGATACGGTGGATATGCTTGGCTACGGAGGCATTGTCGACCCAAAAAATTCCTATTATCAGCAGGCTGCGAAACTGAAACTTTTTGATGGTGTAACACTTACAAAAGATAGGGTAAAGCGTTATGCGGCGGCACAGATTCTTTATAATGCGTTTTTTGTTGAAATAATGACGGGGACATACTGGACAAATGGAAAGGTGACTTATCATATAGAGCGTGGAAGAAGACTTCTTGATGATGTTATTGGAATCAGATGCATTAAAGGAATTTGTGAAGATGACGGTATTAATTCGCTGAGCGGCAAGACCGAAACAGGGAAAGAAAGCGTAAAGATTGGCGGGAATATTTATAAATATTCAGCAGACTGGAACGCAGAATTTTTAGGGCGTTATGTTCGGGCATACATAAAGGAAAGTGACGATGGTATGGACGAAGCTTTCCTGATAGAGCCTATGCAGAATGCTAAGTGTATTACCATCATGGCAAAGGATTATGTCGGATTTGAAAATAATGTATTGAGGTATATTGCAGAGAATGGGAGAACAAAGGAGGTAAGGCTGGCGCCCTCTGTACCTGTTTTACAAAACGGAAGCTATGTGTCTTCGTATGATTCTGATATCTTTAAAATCAACAGAGGTAAAATAGTAATATCTGCGGATACGAGCGGAAAAGTAATCGCTGTCATGATTTATTCGTATGATGTAGAATATGTGGAAAATGTAAACGCGGAAAAAATTAAGCTGCAAAAAATGATAGATGACGGCATGTTTGATGTTGTACAAATGTTTTATCGTGATAAAACAGCTTTTGAATTAAACATGCTCAAAGAGGGCGATGTGGTTCATATTATGAAAAACGACCGAAGTCTGATTTTGGTTATTTCTGCGGAACAAGTGATAAACTTTGATGTAAAAAATCTTTGGAAAAATAATGAAGAAATAAGCGTTTCGGACGGTACGGGGCAATATAGCGTGCGTGTCTGCAATGCAGATGAGCTGTTAAAATCAAGACTACAACCCAATAATAAGTTAAACCTTTATTTTGATATATTTGATGAAATTGTTTATGCCGGTATATCGGAAGAAAATGTAATGATGTACGGTTGTTTGGTTGATGTGGCAATTTCGGAAGAAGCATTTTCAAATAAGATAAAAATGCTTGTGTATAAAGAAGATTCTGAAAAAAGAGTATATGAAATAAATAAAAAGGTTAATTATTGTGACGAAAATGGAAGTGTTCGGCGCCTGAAACCGGAAGAACTGTATGGTGAACTCAAAGGAAAAAATACGATGATTTCCTATAAGATTAGTGATAAAGGTGAAATATCGTATATTGAAATGCCTGTTTTAAGTTATGAAAAAAACAGCGAGGCACAGCTTACCATGCTTGTAGATGAAAACACCAGCCGAAATTATATATACCGCTCTATTGATACGAGTTTTGGACACAGATGGTATGTTGCAGAAACAACAAAATCATTCATAGTGAGCAGCGGGGATAAGCGTGATATCTCAGAGTATACCATTCGTGAAGGAACGGGGATATATATTTATAACACGG
Source organism: Ructibacterium gallinarum (assembly GCF_014982785.1). Classification (GTDB taxonomy): domain Bacteria; phylum Bacillota; class Clostridia; order Monoglobales; family Monoglobaceae; genus Ructibacterium; species Ructibacterium gallinarum. The sequence continues at coordinate 28,993 of NZ_JADCKB010000017.1, read as the reverse complement.
ATTATAAATTCAAAGCATTTTCAAAGCGCGGAGATATAACTGCAGATTTTGTAATACTATATGATAGATTCAATACAGAACAGCTCAAACCCTCGTTTGACGAAAATCTTTTGTATGTAACTGAAATTGCATCAGCCATAAATGATGATGGTGAAATTAAAACCGTGCTAACCTTTGGAAACGGCGAGGTTATGTACGCTGATGATGCAGCGGTTGAGAATTGCTATGATATGTATACGATTGCCGATGCAGAACCGAAGCTTCATAAGCTTAATGTGGGTGATGTTGTTACGGTCAATCAAAATCCGATAGATGATGAGATAAAATCATTTATGATTGTATATAGACCCGTGAGCGATGACGGTGACTGTGCGGCGACGCTTTTTGAGGGAGAAGAGTATTCCTCAAGTGAAAGGTCGAACCCGTATATGTTTGATTCATCTTATGCACGGCAGAGTAATAATTTATCTATTCCGGACGATAAAAAATATACAAGAATATTTTTCGGGTGGGTTTACCGTGTTGACAATAATGTTATAGAGGTTACAACACAAAATTTGAGAAAGACAGGATATGATAAATATAACGAACAGTTTGTTACGGAACGCTATCGTATAAACTTTTATCGGAATCCGGCAGTCACGAATTGTATGTATAACTTTGATAGAAAAAAGGTAGGTGATTGCAGAAAGGCGGAAATTACTGATTTCAGAAGTTATGAAGATTACGGAAAGGAATGTTCGGCGGTTGTTGTATCCTGTACGGGCGACAAGTATAGTATCGTTTTGCTGAATGATGTGATATAACGGCGGGGAACCGTCAAATGCGTCTTTGGACGAAAGGAGATTTTAATATGAATATTATGAAAAAAATTTTTGTAAGTGTATTTATGGTATTTACTCTGCTTGTAACATCGGTTTCGGCATTTGCAGAAGAGGCGTACGTGGTTGTCCCCAAACCTGATAAAACAATTGTTGATGTTGATTTAACAAATCTCACAGCTGAAACGAAACCGGATTATTTAACTGTTGCGTTAGGAGCCGATAGTGATGGTAAAGCAACGGTAGGACAATGGAACCAGGGCTTTAGTGTCATCGGTAGCAGAGGCGTTTTGAGAGATATTAGAAAGCACACAGCATCGCCGGATTCGGATGTAGTTGAAATTGGGTTCTCCGCCGCTGTCAAGCAGAATCGGATTATGGCATTTTTTGGTGATGGGGATTTCACCGGGAGAATAGATAGTAGTATTACTCCAACGGAGGGTAAAAATGGTGCAATGTCTGCGGATAATAATTATGGCTTGCTTTTGGATCAAGAAGCTAAGAAGATAACCTTGTTCAGGATGGGAAAGGACGAAGTTACAGAACAACTTGGAGAAAAAGAAACAGTTACATTTAGTAGTTCCGGCGCAGACAATTTAAAAATAAGAATTAAGCCTAATGAAACTGTTGGCAACATTGAAGTGTATCAGGGTGAAGAAATGTTGTTTACCGCCAATGACAATGCACCGATAACTGCGGGATGTATTGGATTTAAGTTTGAATACGCAGGGGCTTCAACAGTAGGCGGGTATTATATGAAAGAGCTTTATGATGATACCCATGAGAGTGATTTCGTTTTGGATAAGCATTTTGACTCAGGCGTAGATACATTAGCAGATTTACAAGCTGAGGGATGGTCCTATTACCCACAGGAGAAGGCTGCAATAAATGGCGGACTCGATTTTGGGGAGCACGGAAGGTCCTATCTGCGCTTTGATAAAGCGTTTGGCGGATCCTATCACATCTATGCCAAAGAGTACGATCCTTATACAAACGGACAAGGGATAGCGTTTTCCGCAGATAAAGACTGCCAAAATTACTACTTACTTAGTTTAAAGGAATGTCCAGATGGTAGTAACGGCACAGAAGTTCAGCTTTACAAATGTGTTAATGGTACCAAAACGCCTCTCGGAATATCTGCCTCGGTCAGCGAGTTTAAGGGCGGCGATTTTGAATATGAAATATCTGTAGATACGCAAGAGGCAGGGAAAGTAAAAATCACCGGGACTATCAAACGTGACGGAGCGATTTGTGGTTCTATGGTTGAATGGACAGATGAGAACGATCCGTTGACGGAAGGATATATTATTCTTGGCGATCCCGCCACCGTGGGAGCTACATGGAACGGATGGTACAGAGGACGGCGGGTTGTAAAACAATTTAAGGTTTACGGCGCGAATCCGGATAAAACGATGACCGTTGACTACGAGGTTGACGGTGAGGCAGCAACGGACTATGACAAAGGAAAGATTTCAGCGACAATTCCGACTCTTGTGCTTGGAGAAAAAGGGTATACTGTTATTTCAGCGCTTTATCAGAAGGCTGAGAATCGGCTGCTGGAGGCGAAGATGTTTACAGGAGAACAAATGAAAGAGGGCGTTGCGTTATTTGATACGACCTATGCAGAAGAGGATTTGTATGTGCGTACATTTATTTGGGATTCTCTCGAAAAGATGTATCCGCTGACAAGCACTTTTGACTTGAAATAAAGAATCTTGGCAGCTGAAAGCTAATATCTGAATCCCGAGGAGGTAAAAAAGTGATATTTAATTTGATACATCGATGTGATGACACGCCTATGTATGAATTTCAACGGGAATGTGCACACAGATTGAATCTTAGAACGACAATTTTTTTAAGAGATGAGTTCTTTGAAAACAGCGAGGTCATTGACAAAGTAAAAGAGGACTGCGAGGTATACGGAAGTGAAGCGGGAATATGGCTGGAGCCGATAGAAGGACAGCCGGCTACCATGTTTTGGCTTTTGAATACGGAGCAAAAAAGAGAGAACATAAAAACAGTTGTTGAAAAATATAAGAAAATTTTTGGAAGGTATCCAAAAGTCATGGGAAACTATGTTTTAGATGCTGTATCCATTCAGTTGATTAAAGAGATTTGCCCGGAGGTAACCACTGTTGTTGCAGGTTGCTTTGAGGAGGGGGTAAAGGTTTTTCACGGCTGTAATAACTCCTGGTATTTGTTTTCGGAGGGAATGAGCTGGAATCCATGGTATCCGTCCAAAACACAGTCTATAAGACCTGCAAAAAATGAAGAGGACTGGTCGGGAGTTGTGGCTGTTCCGCATTTAAGCCGCGATTTGGCACTTGGTTATGAGCAAAGAAATGATTTTTTTGCAAGTCACCCCGCAAATGTACAGAGGGGATTGGCAAATTTAGGTGCCGAACATCCGTATGATTTTAATTTGGTGGATCAGTATCGGATGCAAGAGGATTTTAACGATGGCTTTTCGTATTATCAAATACATGTCGGGTCGAATTGGCTGTGCCGAAATCATAATATAATTGATTCGGAAGAAATATCCCGTCAGTTATACAGCGAAACTCTGGAATACATTGCAAAATTGGTATCAGAGGGAAAGGTAGAAAGTATGACGCTCAGTGAGTTGGGAAGCAGATATAAGGAATGCTTCCCACTCGATAAGCAGACCATTGGAGTGGGTAAAGATATTCTTTATGGCTCCGGAAAGCACTTTTTCTGGGTTTTTGACGGAAATTACAGAGCGTTGATTGATACCTTTCAAGGCGGAAGCATAGGCGATCTTCGTCCTTTCTGCGGAGAGTATGCGTCCTTTACGGGAACGGATTCCAAATCTTTGGATATGAATTCTTATCCCTATGTTATCCAGTCACAATACAGGACGGGATATAAAAATCATTATGAAGATGGTGCCAGAACAACCTTAATGGTAGAGCATGGAGAAGAAACCTTGGATTTATGCGCATATCGTACGGAAATTAAAGACGTCGAAAGAAACGAAAACGAAAGTATTTTAAAGCTTACTCCTGTAAAACTGACATTTGCGGATGGGGCGTATGTTGAAATAGAGACCCGATACTTATTTAAAAAACACGGCAATATTATGATTGTACGTGCAATTACAGATAAATCAGACGGGGATTGCTTCAAATTTACAGAATATTTAAAAGGGTGTTATGGATTTACGGAGTATCCTGAAAATATGTACGGAATTGAACTTATGTTAGATGGTGAAAAAGCGGCGGATTATAATTATTCCGGCAAAGAATACGAAAAAAACGGAAGTAAAACGGGGGTAAAAATCGGGCAAATCAATACCGAGATTCTATTAGAAGCGGATTGCGGAGTGCCTGAAAAAGTATCTGTTCAAGATGGGCATTTGTTTTCACCGTTTTATACGTTGAGAATTTGTTATGCAGTTGGAAATGAAACAGAGGAGATAAGAACATGGCTGATAATGAAAAAAACAATAATGTAATCTATCGCTGCCCAATGTGTCTGGATAGATTAGTGGATGTCATAATAGATGAAGATAATGATGGAATGTTCAGATGTGTAAAATGCGGATTTCATGGGGACTATGCAGAACTTATGAAAGAATATGAGAATTTTCGCAGACGTTATGGTTTGATGCACACAAGAATAACTTTACAGGAGCAGAAAGAAATGTAGCTTGTTTTAATCACACAAATGTATTATAATTTATCTGAAAAGTTATTTTTCAGATAAATTTATAAAGTATTGGAGTGCTCAGCTATGTATAAGGTTATTGTTGCAGACGATGAAGCGGTAATTCGTAACAGACTAATCAAGCATATCAAATGGGCTGAACTTGGATTCGTTGTAGTTGACAGTGCGAGAGATGGAGAAGAGCTCATAGAGAAATGTTTAAAGCATAAGCCGGATTTGGTTGTTACGGATATTTGTATGCCCGGAGTGGATGGAATTGATTTTGCAGAGAAAATCCGTAAGCTGGGAATTAAGACAGAAATTATTGTTTTTAGCGGATACTCTGAGTTTGAGTATGCCAGAAGACTTATTGAGTTTGATGTTATGGCGTATTTTCTCAAACCAATTGATATGGATAAGTTATGCGAGGCCATAAAAAAGGCATATGATAAGCTTGAACTTAGAACTGCATCTGTTGCATATACATCGTTAAAGCAGATATGCGATCAAACGGCCGAAAATATTATGAGAGATATAGGCAGCGGAAGATGCGATAGAATAGATAGCTACCTGATGGAATTTGAGGATGAGCTAACGGGTAATGCCATGGAGTTTTCGGAAATAGAAAATCAGTATTTTATACTTCTGAACACCTTATACAGAAATCTTATCGAACTGAAAGCTAATGTGGGAAATGTTAAAAATGTTTTTAAAGGAGTGTTTGATGACTGGAGTGATATAGACGGCGGTGACGAGCTTAGGAGGTATGTTTCCAATCTTATCATTGGTATTATACAGCTTATGAATGGGGCTGAGGATGACATCGCGGATATGTATTTCAATAATGCGGTTAAATTTATTGACGAGCATTATATGGAGGATATATCCCTTAAGGATGTTGCGGATTACCTTGAAATAAGCGGGGGTTATCTCAGTGTGATTTTAAATGATAAGGGAAAAGCGGGATTTGTTAAGCTTTTACGTTACAAGCGAATTGATAAAGCAAAGGAATTCCTGCTCAATACCAATATGAAGGTTTACGAAATTGCGTATATTTTGAATTTTGCCAATCCGAGATATTTCAGCGAAGTATTTAGAGCAGAGACCGGGTTGAATCCATTGGATTATAGGAAAAAATTTAAAAAATAGGGTGTATTTTTATGAAGCATAAAACACTGAAAATTAAAATTATCAGACGGGCTTCAATGGTAATGTGCTTATATTTACTTGTGCTTATGGTATTTCTCAACACCATAGTACCTCGTATGTACTCAGAAAGTCAAAAACAGCTGAATAATGATATTCTGGGAAATATAAATTGTAGTTTTATCGATTTGTTTGGAACTATACAGAATGCCTATATGGCACTTGTGACAGAAACAGAGTTTAACGATAGTATTGAGGTTATCAATCAGTATGAGGATGTTAAATACGGAGACTATACGGCGTTTAATCGGGCAAAAAACAGATTGCAGCAAAAGTTTACTGAATTAGCATATAACAACAATAACTACATGTCCAAAATAGGATTTGTTTCGTTAAACCAAAAAATATCAATCAATATCGAAAATATTGAGAATTTTCTGAACAAGGGCGATATATTCGGTACCCAGGTGATGTTTCTGGAGGATGCGGGGAGTAATATATTCAAAATACCTGTTTATGATTTTAATGGCATTCAAAGGGGAAGTATTTTGTTTTATTTAATTCCCGGCTGCCTTGAAAGCATAACATCGCCGGTTGATGTTTTTTTGCTTAATAACAGTCAGATTGTATACAGTAAAAGTGATTATGATTTTAAATTTGAAGAAATCAGTGACCTTATGAGCAAAGGGAAAAGGTCGCCCGAGATGATTAAAAAAGACGGAAGAAGATTTATAGTGCTTTGCGGGAGTCTTCAATATTATAATTATAATACTGTGGTTATCTTACCTATTGAAAAAATGGGGAAGACCTTTACTGATTTAATTCTTATCTGCTTAATGGTCTTTTTGATTGTTATGTTGATTAGTATGAAGTTTATCAGTGCATTTTCGGATGATATTTCAAAGAAAATCACAAAGGTAATCAACGAGATGGAGCTGACGGCAGATGAAGAATATCGTATCAAAGAGAAATTGAATACGATAAAAAAGCATACTCCTATTGAGCGATATGTTTCGCAGAAATTCGGAACGTTATCGCTGAAATCAAAAATATGGCTGTATCATGCGCTTTTTTTAATGCTTCCGATACTGATAAATTCCGTTTTGGTAATTGTTATTTGTAACTCAGCGGTTGCATTGGAAGCTAGAAAAAATATTGAGATATTCAGTGAGGTAAACACAAAATATCTGGAAAGTAATTTTTCTAAAGCAGAAAATACCTTAAAGACAGTTTTGACGGATAGCCGGTTGTTTGAGGGGATAAATGCTGCGGAGTTAAACCGTGAAGAATATGCGGAACGGTATTTTGTATCGCTTATGAAAAATAAAGATATTGAATATGACGTTGAAATATATAACGCGCAAAAAGCACCTGTTTATAAGTGGATTGTCGGATTTGACGACGGAGAAATCAAGGATGAAAAAATAAAATCAGGATATGAGGTAAATGAGAGAAATGGAAAATTAAAATTCACGAAATTAAAACGTGTATATCAGGGGGATTTTGACGGTGAAAAATTTGCGGGTTATGTAAGATTCAGCGTATATGCGGATTCTTTATTAAATAATTTTTATAAGATAAATGGAAATACAGCTGAAATCTATTTGGTTGATGAAAATGACAAAATTATATATGCGGGTAATCGTATGGAGACGCATATAAGTTTTGACAATATGATGGACAGAAGCAGGCATTGTATATCCAGAAGCCTTATAAACGAGGATTTTCCGGTGAAAGTTGTTTATGCAGTTGATACTTCAGCAAAAAAAGGTATGTATTTAAAAATAGCAGAATGTGTTATGCTAATTTGGCTTGTGATCTGCTTGATATGCTTACTTCTTGCTATGCGTTTAAGAAAGTATATTATAGAAGCTGCACAAGAGGCACAATATCTGTTGGAGGACGAATACGCTGAGGTTAAGCCCGGAAAGCGAAATGATGAACTTGACTTGCTCTTTGTTGAAGCGGGCAAAATGAAAACTCGTATAAAATTATTGATAAATGAAATTTATGAATATCAGGTATATGAAAGAGAACTTCAGCTTGAAACATTTAAGAGTCAGATTGCGCCGCACTTTATATATAATTTTTTAGAAATTATAAATGGTCTGGTGGAAGAGGGAGATCGAAGGGCGAGTAAACTGATTGTGCTGCTAGGGACGTATTTGAGGCAATGTGTAACCAATCAGAAAAAAATACTTACAATCCGTGAAGAAATTGAATATACAAAAATATATGTGGATATTCAAAATATTGCGCTGGATCAGAAATTAAAAGTTGCTTATGCGATTGATAGGAAGTTTATGGATTGTAAAATTGTAAATTTTGTACTTCAGCCTATCATTGAGAATACGTTGAAACATAGAAATCGTGTTAACAAAGATGAAATATATATCTACGTTCATGCCTATAAAGCGGCGGATAAATTGAAAATATCAATACGCGATTGGGGAATTGGGATGAGTAAAGACCGTCTTAATGAAGTCAGGGCAAACATACTTACAGGTACTTCAAAGAAAAATGTAGGGTTGAGAAATATTCACAACAGGTTACGCCTTTTGTTTGGGGAGCAATACGGTATGAAAATTTATAGCTCGGAAGGCAGCGGAACCCTGGTTGTCATTACGGTGCCTTACAGCGAAAACGGGATGGAATGAGGAATAAAAAGCTATAAACGGAGGAGACAGATGGAGTATAAAATAGCAGATTATGTTTTTCATGCAGATGAAAAGTACAAGGTGAACATTGAGCAGGCGGAGGACAACGGCGAAGTTTTTGCGGTCAATATAAAGATTGATTTTGGAAACAAAATAACACCGGAGGCGGTTGAGATATGGTGGACAACGCAGACCTATGGTGCATATGTGCCATGGAGTCCGGTGAGCGGTATGAATCGGGAAATTTATCCTGAATGGTGGATGAGTGAATCAAAATCACGGTCTGCAAGCGGTATACCGATACAATGTTATATAGGAAGTGATGATAAAAACAGAGTGACGGTATATACATCTGACTGCAAAACTCCAATGAGCATTAAGACCGGGGTTATTGAAGAAACGGGTGAAATCAAATGGGTACTTAAATTGTTTTCTGAAAGAGTAGGGGAAATACAGAGTTATTCGGTTACAGTATTCGTGGATACAAGACGTATTTCCTATATGCAGACAATTGCGGAAGCGTGTTCGGAATGGGACAAAAATGAGATATGTGAAAAACCGCATTCTGCGTTTGATATGTTATATTCAACGTGGTATTCATATCACCAAAATTTTAATGAAGAGAAACTGCTGGACGAGCTGAAAAAAGCGGCTGCACTCGGGATGAAAACGGTAATTATAGATGATGGCTGGCAAACAGAGGATAACGGACGCGGTTATATGTACTGCGGAGATTGGAAGGAGTGTGCAAGCAAAATCCCCGATATGGGTTTATTTGCGGACAAAGTCCACGCCCTTGGAATGAAGCTTATGGTTTGGTTTTCTGTTCCGTTTATGGGCGATCGGGCAGAAATAAAGGATTTGTTCCATGACAAAACGTTGTACTACAAAGATGATCAGGGAGCCGGAATCCTGGATCCCCGGTATCCTGAGGTTAGAACCTATTTGTCAGAACTATATGAAAGGGCGGTATCTGACTGGAGGTTAGATGGATTAAAGCTGGATTTTATAGATTCGTTTGGACTTTTGCCGGAGAGCTCATCGTTTAATGATGATATGGATATGGACTCTTTGGAAGATGCGATATGCACCTTGGTGTCTGATATATACGAACGCTTGATACGTATCAAACCCGATATATTGATAGAATTCAGACAGACCTATATCGGCCCTATCATGAAAAAATACGGGAATATGCTCAGAGCCGGGGATTGCCCTATGGCCGCAGTAGAAAATCGGGTGTCAACCATCGATCTCAGACTCACCTCCGCTCCTGCAGCGGTACATTCAGATATGCTTTTATGGAATTATACCGATACACCTGAGGAAGCGGCAGAACAAATAATAAATGTTTTATTTTCAGTGCCGCAAATTTCTATGCGAATAGGAGAGCTTTCTGAAGAACACTATAATATGCTTAAGTTTTATCTCGATTTTTGGCAAAGAAATCAGGAAACGTTGATGTTTGGAAAGCTTACCGCTTGCAGTCCTTCGGCAAATTACAGTATGGTGAAATCGGAAACCGATATTGAAATGGTTGCAGTGGCTTATTCTGATAAAACTTTAAGATTGGAAAAGTGTTATGATAAAATTTCTTTTGTGAATGGAACCGGTACGGCGGGCTTGTACATTGATGGAAATATAGCGTCGCATGCATATCAATATCGTATTTTTGATTGTATGGGTAATAGCTTAGATGAAGGAAATTTGCAATTGTGTAATGAAGTAAGAAGATTTGATGTGCCTAAATCAGGTATGGTAGAACTTAAAAACATCACTTTTTAAAAAGAGTCAGTTTGACAAGCAAAGGTAGGAAATAAATATGACAAACACTGTAAGACGATTGAATGAGCGAGTTATACAATTCGGAGAGGGCGGATTTTTGCGAGGCTTTGTAGACTATTTCTTCTGCAGGCTCAGCGAAAAAGGACTGTTTGACGGGAAAATTGCAGTCGTACAGCCGATAGAAAAAGGTATGATAAACCTCTTAAATGAGCAGGGTGGAAGGTACAATCTGTTTCTGAGAGGAATTGACAAGGGGGAAATAGTAAACGAACGCACCGAGATTGACATCATTTCAAGGGGCATCAATCCCTATGAGGATTTTGACGAATATATGCGTCTTGCAGAGAACCCTAACATGCGTTTTATCGTGTCGAACACAACCGAAGCAGGAATTGAGTATATAGGCACTGAAAAGCTGACTGATGCACCTGCAAAGTCATTCCCTGCCAAGCTGACACAGCTTTTGTATAGGCGTTTCCGGCTTGGACTTGGCGGATTTATTGTTCTTTCCTGCGAGCTTATTGATAATAACGGAAAAGAGCTTTTAAAATGTGTTAAGAAGTACGCTGATTTGTGGGATTTGGGAGACGGCTTCAAGGAATGGCTTGACAGCGAAAATCATTTCTGCTCAACATTGGTTGACAGGATTGTAACAGGCTATCCGAGGGACGATATCGAAGCCTTTGAAAGCCAAATCCCGTATAAGGATAATCTGATTGACACAGCGGAAATATTTCATCTGTGGGTAATCGAGGGTAATTTTGAAGCTGAACTGCCGCTTAAGAAAGCGGGCTTTAACGTGATATGGACAGATGATGTCACACCATATAAAAAGCAAAAGGTAAGAATATTAAACGGAGCTCATACCTCACTTGTACCTTATGCAATGCTCAAGGACTTAAAAACTGTGGGTGAGTGTATGGAAAATGAGGAGACCTTGGATTTTGTCAGGAAGTGCATCTATGATGAGATTATTCCTACGCTTGATTTACCTAAGGAACAGCTTTTGTCCTTTGCGGACAGCGTGATCGAGAGATTTAAAAATCCATTCGTAAAGCATCAGCTCTCATCAATTGCACTTAATTCATTCGATAAGTTTAAGGTGCGTGTAATGCCGTCAATTTTAGAATATAAGGCTCGCTTTGGTGAATATCCCAAGCATCTTATGGAGTCGTTTGATGCATTCTGTGAATTTTACAAAACCGATATGGCAAACGACAGCGAGGAGAACATAGCATTTATGCGCAGTGCCTCTAAGGAGGAAATATGGAACAAGCTCTCAGAATAAATCAAAACGATAATGTTGAAATAAACCTCAGGGACGGGCATAAATATGCCATTTGCGATATAGCCGAGGGTGAGAATATCATCAAATACGGCTGTCCTATCGGTCACGCAAGCTGTGACATCAAAAAGGGAGAGCACGTACATACGCATAACGTAAAAACCAACCTTTCGGGCAAGTTTGAGTATTCGTATAACTACAAGGACTATAGCATAGAGCCTATTAAAACCAACAAGACCTTTATGGGCTACCGCAGGAAAAACGGAGATGTCGGTATACGCAATGATGTGTGGATTGTAAACACCGTCGGCTGTGTAAATAAGGTTGCGCAAAGGTTATCAGAGGCGACAGGCGCTAAGTATTTTCCGCACCCGTTCGGCTGTTCACAGCTGGGTGATGACCAAAGGATAACGCAGCTAATATTAAAAGGTATGGTTAACCACCCCAATGCGGGGGGCGTGCTTGTTTTGGGACTCGGCTGTGAGAACAATAACATTGATGCGTTCAAAGATATACTTGGAGAGTATGACAGTGACAGAGTTAAATTCTTGAATTGCCAGGACGAAAATGACGAAATCGCCAAGGGTATAGAGATAATAAATGATCTTAAAGCATACGCAGATACTTTTAGGCGTGAACCGATAAGCATTTCTGAGCTTAAAATTGGCTTAAAATGCGGAGGAAGTGACGGTTACAGCGGTATTACCGCCAATCCGTTGGTGGGCAGGTTATCAGATAAGTTGATCGCCTATGGCGGAGGCTGTGTTTTAACCGAGGTGCCCGAAATGTTCGGCGCGGAACAGCTTTTGATGGAACGCTGCGAGAGTGAAGATATCTTCAACAAAGCTGTTGACCTCATCAATAATTTTAAGGAATATTATGAGCGTCATAATCAGGTTATTTATGAAAATCCGTCACCGGGGAACAAAAAGGGCGGTATAACCACCCTTGAGGAAAAATCACTCGGTTGTGTACAGAAGGGCGGACTTGCCAGGGTTGTGGATGTACTTGACTACGGCGACAGGATAAGCAAAAACGGCTTGGCGCTCTTGAACGGTCCGGGCAACGATATTGTAGCAATTACAAACCTCATGGCGGCAGGAGTACATATGATACTCTTTACAACCGGCAGAGGTACACCCGTGGGCAGCGCTGTCCCGACAGTTAAGATTGCGACCAATTCGGAGCTTGCGAAGAAAAAGGCAAACTGGATAGATTTTGATGCAGGCGAGTGCTTAAACGGCAAGGATTTATCTGATGAACTTCTGGAATATATTATCGCAGTGGCAAGCGGAGAACAAACCAAAAATGAGATAAACGGCTATTGCGAGATATCCATATTCAAGGACGGAGTAGTTTTATAGAAAGGAAGAGGAACAAGTGGGAATAATAAATGACAGCTTTATGCTGCACAACGAAACAGGCAAAATGCTGTTTGAAAAATACGCTAAAAACTTACCGATAATTGATTATCATTGCCACATAAGCCCTAAAATGATAGCGGAAAACTATCAGTTTAAGAATGCATATGAGCTGTTCCTGGGCGGTGACCATTATAAATGGCGGCAGATGCGAACAAACGGCATTGACGAAAGATTTATTACAGGCGATGCGGACGATTATGAGAAGTGGGAGAAGTTTGCGGAAACTATGCCGCTTTTAATAGGCAACCCCTTGTATCACTGGACGCATTTGGAGCTTAAGAGGTACTTCTGCATAGACGAAGGTCTTTGTCCCGAGACGGCAAAGGATATTTGGGACAGGGTGAACAGCCTGCTTGCAACAGAGGAATATCGTGTGCAGGGGCTAATCTGTAAGTCAAATGTTGAGATAATCTGCACCACAGATGCACCATATGATACCTTGGAATATCACAAGCAATTAAAGGACTTTGGCACAAAGGTTGTTCCTGCCTTCCGCCCCGATTTGAGTGATATAAATTGCGATATCCCGGAGAGAATGGATTACTTCCACGAAAATGGCTGCCGTTTGTCAGACCACGCTGTGGACGATATGAGTGACGAGACCATCGAAAAGCTGATTTATCTTGGTGAAGAGTATGCAAAAAGAGGTTGGGTATGGCAGTTGCACATAGGTGCTATGCGAAACAACAACACAAGAATGTTTGAAAAATTAGGTGCAGATACGGGCTTTGACTCGGTAAATGATTTTCAGATTGCAGAGGGACTGTCCAAAATCTTAGACAGCCTCGAAAAGAAAGATGCACTGCCCAAAACCGTTCTGTATACCTTGAACCCAAAGGATAATTATGTCCTTGGCACAATGTTGGGTAATTTCCAGGGCGGAGGAATACCCGGAAAAATCCAGTTCGGCTCGGGTTGGTGGTTTAACGACCAGCGTGATGGAATGGAAAGCCAGATGAGAGCACTTGCAAATCTCGGAATGCTGTCAAGATTCGTTGGTATGCTGACCGACAGCAGAAGCTTTGTGTCCTATACAAGACATGAGTATTTCAGAAGAATACTCTGTAACCTAATCGGAAAATGGGTAGAGGATGGCGAATATACAAGTGATGAAAAAATATTAAAAAAAATAGTAGAAGGGATATGTTATTACAATGCAAAAGAATATTTTGATTTTTAAAATATTAAGTACATAAGTAAATCAATACGAAATTGAATGAACACGTTTCATGATTTAAGTGAAACATTTCAGCATTGCTTTATCATATGGGTATTGCAACAATTTTACTGCAACAATTTGAAAAAACATATAAATTATTGGAAAGGATGAAAAAGATATGGAGTATAAAAATAATGGTGTAGAAAATATACAGATTGCTTATATTGGCGGAGGTTCACGAGGATGGGCATGGGGGCTCATGTCAGATCTTGCTATGACGGAGGATATCAGTGGAAGCGTATTGCTTTACGATATTGACTTTGAAGCTGCGAAACACAATGAAATAATTGGAAACAGAACAAAAGAAACTGAGGGATGCAAATCAAAGTGGGATTACCGGGCGGTAGCAAGCATAGATGAAGCGCTCACAGGAGCAGATTTTGTTATTATTTCTATTTTGCCCGGGACTTTCGATGAAATGTATTCTGATGTACATACGCCTGAAAAATACGGGATTTACCAATCTGTCGGCGATACAACGGGACCGGGAGGAATTGTTCGTGCCTTGAGAACTATTCCTATGTATGAAGAAATTGCGCTTAATATAAAAAAATATTGTCCAAAAGCGTGGGTAATAAATTATACCAATCCAATGGCAGTATGTGTAAATACACTGTATAAGGTGTTCCCTGAAATAAAGGCTTTTGGTTGCTGCCATGAAGTTTTTGGTACGCAGAAATTTTTGAGTAAAGTTCTCAAAGAAGAATTAGGTATAGATGGAATTGCCCGAGAGGAAATAAGTACAAATGTTTTGGGTATAAATCATTTTACATGGATTACATCTGCGAAATATAAAAACATAGATATTTTTCCGATATATAAGAACTTTTGTGAGACTCATGCTGAAACGGGATACGAAAATGGCGGAGACGACAACTGGATGAATAATTCATTTTTAAGTGCGGACCGTGTTAAAATGGATTTGTTTTTACGATATAATTATATTGCCGCTGCCGGGGATCGTCATTTGGCAGAGTTTTGCAAAAAAAATTATTATCTGGAAAATCCAAGTCGTGTACAAGAAATGAAATTCGGCCTCACCTCTGTTGATTACAGAAAGAAAGATCTTGCAAAAAGACTTGAGAGAAGTGCAAGGCTGGTGTCAGGTGAAGAGAAATTCAAATTCTCGGCAACAGGCGAAGATGGAGTCAAGCAAATACGTGCTCTGTTGGGTTTGTCTGATATGGTAACAAATGTAAATCTTCCCAATAATGGTCAAATTCCTAATTTGCCGAAAGGTGTTGTGGTCGAAACCAATGCTGTTTTCAAAGCAGATAGTGTGAACCCTGTATTAGCAGGAAACATACCGGATGAGTTGTTCCCGCAGCTATCTTCACTTGTCGGAGAGCAGGAACTGGTTGTACGTGCAGGTTTAGAAAAAAATATTCAGCTTGCGTTTGATGCATTTTGTAGTGATCCGCTGGTGGATATTCCATATGATGATGCATATAAATTGTTTTATAAAATGCTTGAAAATACTCGAAAATATCTCAGTATGTATGAATTTTGAGAATAATTGTCAGGAGGGAATAGGGTGTTTACGTTTGACAGTATAAAAAGGATTGATCAATTTAACAAAGATGAATTTATTAATCCCCCCAAAGAAAATTTTCCGATATATTCGTGGGTTTGGAATGATGTTCTGACACGTGAAAAAATAAAAGACGGTATCGAAGAAATGAATCGTTTAAATATAAAAGGATTCTATATTATTCCTATCCCTCCTGAATTTAGACCGGACTCTATGATAACAAAGCTTTATCCGCCGTATCTCAGTGATGGCTTTTTTGAATATGTGGATTATGCAATAGAGATTTCAAAAAAGTTTGATATGGAAGTTTGGCTGTATGATGAAGGCGGGTGGCCGTCAGGACAAGCAAGTGGAAGAGTCGCTGAGAATATTGAAAATCCATATGTGAGATTGGTAAAACTCGATGAGAGCGATGGAAAAATCAGAAGGGAATATAAGCAAAATGGGATTACAGACCTTTTGAATAAAGAGGTTACAGAATGTTTTATAAAACTTACACATAATGAGTATGTTGATAAATTAAGTAATATAAACAAATGTAGCTGCTTTTTTACTGATGAACCCAAAACCGAAATGCCGTCATGCACTGCTGAATTTGAAAAAATATGGAAAAAAAGGTATAAGCTTCCGTTAAACGAGCTTTATGAGATTGTTTTCAAAAAAAACCATACGGAGGAAGAACAGAAATATCTCATTGCATATAAGCTTATGATAGGCGAGATATTTAAAAGAAACTATTTTGAAAGCATAAAGAAATACTGTAATGAGCATGATTTATTGTCTGTCGGTCATCTGGATCGGGATCATGTAGCGGAAAGTGCAGGGTATTTGGGATACGGCAGTGTAATCAGTATACTTAGAACGCTTGATATTCCGGGAATTGATGTTATTGCAAGACAGATTATGCCGGGATGCTGTGTGGAAGAGAAACAGGATACCGTATTGAGATTTTTCCCCCGGGTGGCTTCTTCTGCGGCACACCTTAATGGAACAAATTTAGCCTTATCCGAAAGTTTCTCGGTTTACGGAACCATATCATATGAAATTATGAGATATGTCGTGAACTATCAGATTAGCAGAGGGATAAATCTGATCAATCCAATGCTTATATCATATGGAAAAAGTGGATTTCTGACCTATGCACAGCGTCCCAATTTTTCGGAAAATGCCCCGCTTGCGCATGCGCTTAGTCAGTTTAACATGGAAACAGCGAGAAAATGTTATATGATGACAAGGGGAAGAACTGTAATTCACACGGCACTGCTTTGCCCGGTCAACGGCCTTTTGGCAGGGGGAGAATATTCAAAAAATTGTGCCGCGCAATATAAAATGCTTGGAGAAAAGCTGGAAAATTGCGGTATCGATTTTGATATCATTGATTACGATGCGGTTAGGGAAGGAACCCTAAAAGAAAATCAAATTGAAATAGGAGATATGGTTTATACCAATATTTACTGGATTGATGATAAATTCATTCCGGAAGATATAATGACCGTATTAAAAAAAGTTGGCAGTGATGCAACCCCTTTGTATATGTCGTCTGATGGCTATAAAAACATTAAGGTCACAATGAGAAAAACAGCGACAGAGCGTATTTGTTTTCTATATAACGAAGGCGGTGATGCTGTACAGTCAAGAATAGGGATTCCTGACATCCGCAATGCGTATGTGTGTGATATACAAACCGGGGAATACTTAAGCTGTAACACATATACAGAAAATGATTGGTCATTTTTTGATGTTAAATTAGAAAGCGGCGAAAGTATAATTGTTGTATTTACGGATGAAAAACTGAGTTATAAAGCAGAAGATTGCACAGGGTTAATTGTAAAAATCGAAAATGTTAATTCAATAGGTTTTAAAAGATACCGGTTATGTGAGGATGGATTCGCAACCAATAGCGGCCGGCTGCACAAGGAATATTTTGGCGAATTTAGTTTTGAAAAATATTTAGGAAAAGATTTTTCAGGTGAAGTAACTTTTTCCGGAAATTTTAAAATTCCCGATGCCAAAATAGAAAACGCTTACTTTGTAATGGAGCAGGTTGAGTGTTGTGCAGCTGTTGAGATTAATAACATTCATATAGGATATGCTTTGCATCCACCATACAGGATTAAATTTGATCCATCAATCCTGGAAAAAGGAGAAAATAAGGTTGTATTCACCGTTGCAAATTCCGTTGCAAATGAGTACGTATATTCTGATAATGAAAAAAATTATACAGAGGCACAGCTGGGGACATATCACAGAATGACACAAGGTTATGAACAAGATATGATAAGCGGCGGAATTTATGGTGATATAAAGATTGAGTGTGAAATTGCAGTAAAAAAGAATGAAAATTGATTGAGAAAAGATATTTTAAGAGAATACTATTAAGATATAGCAATTAATTTGTAACAGAAAGAGGAGAGCTAAAATGAAAACAATTAAAAATAAAGAGCTGCTTGTAGGGGCAGATTTTGCCGGATATCCTTTAAAGGAGGCGGTCTGCAAACACCTTAGAGAAAAAGGGTGGAAAATAACCGATGTGGGTGTACGTGCTGACTCCGCTGACGATGATACTGATTTGATGTTTCACAGAGTGGGACTAAAAGTTGGATCTATGATATCTGAAAGAGAATTTGAAAGAGCTTTAATATTTTGCGGAACCGGAATGGGTATACATATCGCAGCAAGCAAATGTCCGCATGTTCATGCAGGAGTTGTAGAAAGCGTTCCTGCCGCACTCAGAGCGATAACCGGGAATGGCGTGAATGTACTTGCAATGGGGGCGTTTTATGTTGCCCCGCAAATGGGTTGCGATATAGCGGATGCTTACCTGAATGCAGAGCTTGGCAGCGGATATGAATGGTGGCACAATTTCTATGAGTTTCATAAGCTTGCAATAGATGAACTTGAGGCATTTAACTATGATGAGTATAAGAAGAATGGGTTCAAAATCAATAAGCTTGGTGATTTTCCGCTGAAACTGGAAACCAAGCCTGAATAGATTACGGTAGATTGGATGGATTATGCTATGAAACTAAGTTATATGGAAATCAGAGAACAAATATGCGATGTGTGTCATAAGATGTGGCAGCTTGGCTGGGTTGCGGCCAATGACGGGAACGTATCGGTCAAGCTGGAGGACGGAAGTTTTCTGGCAACGCCTACGGGAATGAGCAAAAGTTTTATCACTCCGGACAAGCTGGTCAGAATTGACAGGGACGGGAATGTTTTAGAGGCGGAGGGGGATTACCGCCCCTCCTCGGAAATCAAGATGCACCTGAGATGCTATGAAGAAAGAGAAGATGTGGGTGCAGTGGTACACGCACATCCGCCGACCGCAACAGGGTATGCGGTTGCCCATAAGGCACTTGATGAATATTCCATGATTGAGACTGTAATCGCATTGGGGTCAATTCCTGTAACCCCATATGGTACACCGTCCACCTATGAGGTTCCGGAGGCCATTGCTCCCTATCTGGGGGAACACGATGCCGTTTTGTTGATGAATCACGGTGCGCTGACGGTAGGTGCGGATTTGATTACGGCGTATTATCGTATGGAAACCATGGAGTTATTTGCGAAGATTAGCCTGAATGCAGAACTTTTGGGCGGCGCAAAGGAAATCTCGAGGGAGAACATTGACCGCCTTATCCATATGCGGAAGAACTATGGTGTGACAGGCAGGCACCCGGGTTATAAGAAGTATAATGAATATTCACAGAATATCAACCCTTGTGATGAGTAGTGCAGAGCTATTTCAGGATGTAAAGTGACCCCAAAGTATTTCATATACAGACCGTTTGTTTGATATATTAAAATTTTGGCGGATAAAAAGAAAGGAATGTGGTACAATGAAAAAAATTACAAGCCTAATTGCTGCTTTCATAATGATGGCAGCGATGACAGCAATGCCAATGCAGATATCTGCTGAACCCGGTGTGTTTAGCGGGGCAGGAACTGAAAGTGATCCTTATCTGATTTCGACGAAAGCTGATTTGGAAAAGATGAATGAATTGATTAACTCATTTGAGGAAGATGCGGCCGATTATGCGGCTGCTTCCTATAAGCTTACAGCAAACATATCATATGGTGGTGATGAGTGGCTTCCGTTAGGCGGAGTTATCCCAAATGAAAACGAAAGCAGTAAGACACCTGCCTTTACGGGTAATTTTGACGGTGACGGGCATACTATCAGTGACCTGAAAATTTCATCGGGCGGCACGGAATTAACGGATTTAATACCGCAGTATATGGGCTTTTTTGGTAACGTTACCGGAAACAATGATCAGTCGAAAGTAGAAATCAAAAACCTTAAGATAAAGAATATTAAAATTAACTATGCAAATCATAAGATGATAGCAGACGGCGGAAGTACAAGTAAAAGAGTAGTAAGTGCAGGTGCTTTTGCCGGTAAGGTTGATTTCACATCGATTGAGAATTGTCATGTAGAAAACGCTGTTGTTATTAATACGACAGACACTAGAGAGACAGAAGGCTTTGGCGGATTTATAGGTTGTACACGTTGGGCCTGCGTTATAAACAACTGTTCCGTGAAGGATACAAAGCTTGCAGCAGGTAATGCTGTAGCAATAGGTGGATTTATAGGACAGAACCAATCGACCAACTTGAAACTTAAAAACTGTTATGCGATAAATGTGACGCATGACCAAGGCGAGGACTATGGTAACAAAAGCTATTTGAATACGGTATACGGATTTGGTTATCAACAAAGAGATCTCAATGGGGCAAAACAGGATATCGTGAATTGTTATTCGACACTGGGCGATCTTCAGGGGACTTATTATAACGAGTCACCGGTATATGACGAAACAAAAGCACTCGGTGTATCAGGCGTAAGATTAGCCAACATACCGGAAAGCTTGACCGGAGAGCCTCCTGTCTCTTCAACGGATTTCACTATCACAGCGGTTAAGTCTGCAGTTGATACCCAGAACACTGATGATCCCACCAGACCTGTTCAGCATAACACTGTAACTGTACAGATTGACAGAAAAGACGGAATAACAACTGCTCCTAATGTGTACGTTGCAGCCTACGACCTTGACGGCATATTGATGGACGTTGAAATGGGGAATGTATCAGAAGATACAACAGTGTTTAAATCCAATGTATCCTATGACGGAGCGGAGTATATCAAAGTATTTGTATGGGATGATAATTTAAGACCTGTAGCTAATGTATATGCCGCAAAAGTAACGGAATTCGGTTGGATGGAGGAAATTGACCCTGAGACGGCACGTGAAAGAAAGAAAAGACTTATCCTTGTCGGCGATTCCTTGATGGATAACAAATTTAAGACACAGGGGGTGCAGTACGGCTGGGAGGAAACTATACAGCCATATATTAATAAAGAAAAAATGGACTGTGATCCCAATATGCGTCACGGACATGGCGGCAACGATATACAGATGCTGATGGAGGGACGTTATTTTAGCTTTCTTCCTAAGGAGAAATGGTGCGGTTGGGATACCATTAAGAGCCGGTTCGGCGTGGGTGATTATCTGATTGTAGCCTTAGGTACAAACAATCAGGGGCGTTTGACGGGTAGTTATTTTAATGACGTAGATTACAGCAATGACGGAAAAAGAGTTGACATCACAGAAGCTAACAAAGGTACATATTGGGCGAGAAAATATGATGACGTACAGTACAAGGAGGAGGATGTTGTTGCGTGGTATTCAGAGATCATAGATTATGCAACTGCGAAAGGGACATCGGTTATTATCCTTTCACCTCCGCCGGCGAAATGGAGCACGACCAAAGATAAGAGTGAATTCAGTATGGATTACAATGAGAGTAACTATCCTATGAAAGAGGCAAGAGAGGCTATAATAAGGGTCGTTGAAAAATACGAGAGCAACGACAAGGTTAACTTTATAGATGTTTCGACTTTGTATAGTGATGCACTTAATAAATATATGGAAGTCAACAAAAAGACAATGAATGTAGTGAGTGCAACAGAAAATCAGGATGGTACGTGGACTCCGGGGTTGCTGTATACCGATCACTTTCACCTTACAAAGGACGGTTCTGATTTGCTGGCAGAAACAATAGCAAAAGAACTTAAAAATATTGAGGGAATGGAGGATTATATCAATTATCCTTTAGCGTCAGAGTAAGGTTCTTTGTCAAAATATGAAGGAGAAAATTTATGATAAGAGTACTTGTATGGAATGAATATGTACACGAAAAGACAGAGGAGGCAGTAAAGAGTATTTATCCGAACGGAATACATAACGCCATAGCAGAATTTTTGCAGCTGTCCCGTATCAAAATTTGATACGCTGTAAACAAAGAAAAGGGAATATAATATGCCATCATTAGTATAAAAAAGGCAATAAAATTTTTCTTATTTATCTGGATTTATATTCCATTCTATGGTATTGTTTGTGTTGCCGGGAGGTGATATTAAACGGCAAAGATAGCGCTGCGAGATATTTATTGAGACAAATATGTTGCCGGCAGTAGGGTTTACAATTTTTCATTATTGGCAAGCCGTCGTTTTTATTATATACTTAAAATAAGCAGTGTATAAATCGTGAAAATGCATATTGGCGGAGGAATTTTATGGAATTTAATATAACGGGTAATCAATTTGTTCGTGACGGACATCCGATAAAGCTTATATCGGGTTCGGTACATTATTTCAGAAATATGCCGGACACATGGGATGATATTTTTAATAAAATGAAGGCTATGGGATTGAATTGTGTTGAAACATACACAGCATGGAATATGCACGAACCCAAGCCGAGAGAATTTTGCTTTGAGGACAGACTGAATATTGCGGAATTTATTAAACAGGCTGCCGACCATAATTTAATGGTAATCGTAAGGCCGGGACCGTATATTTGTGCCGAATGGGAATTCGGCGGACTTCCGTGGTGGCTTCAGAACGAGGATGATATGGAAATAAGATGTATGAATAAAACATACATAAAATATTTTGACAGATATCTCGACCGTTTGTTTGATGAAATAAGACCTCTGCTTTGCACTAACGGAGGACCTATCATTATGCTGCAGTGTGAAAACGAGTACGGATATTACGGAGACGATAAGGAGTATCTTAAATATTTGAAGGAAGGTTATCGCAGAAGGGGAATTGATGTTCCGCTGTTTACCTCCGACGGCCCCGAGGAAGCTCATCTTCTGGACGGAAGCGTTGAAGGCTGTATATCTACACTCAATTTCGGCAGTGACGTTGAGGGAAGGTTCAAAGATCATGACAGACTGTATCCCAATCAGCCAAAGATGTGTATGGAAATGTGGGATGGCTGGTTTGATGCATGGGGCGACGATGAGCATCATACCACCTCTGCCGGGGACTATGCAAAGACTGTGAGCGATATGCTTGAAAAAGGCAGTGTCAATATGTATATGTTTATCGGAGGAACCAACTTTGGTTTTACAAGCGGGGCTAATCACTATGAAAGATACGCACCCGATGTTACAAGCTATGATTACGATGCTTTGCTTACGGAATGCGGAGATACTACCCCAAAATATATGACAATCAGGGAGGTTATCCAAGGATATACTGAAGCTCCGCTGCCCGAGGTTCCGCCGAACAGAAGGAAGCTCTCTTACGGAAAGGTGGCTTTGCGCCAAACCGCAAAGTTGATGGATAATATAAATGCGCTGTCATCGCCTATTGAAAGTAATGTTCCTCTCAATATGGAGAAATACGGCATAGGATATGGATATGTACTATATGAAACCCGTTTGAACCGGGATTATGTCGATGCGGAACTTTCCTTTGAAAGCATTGGAGACAGAGCATTGGTGTATATAGAAGACTGCTTGCAGGGCGTTGTATATGTAAATGACGAAGAGCTTTCCTTAAAAATTAATGCCAAAGCCGGAGAAACTATGTACATATTGGTCGAGAATATGGGCAGAACGAATTTCGGAAGCAAAATGATGCGAAAAAAAGGAATCGCAGGCAGATTGCTGATAGACGGCAAAATTCATTTTTCGTGGAAGGCATATCCGCTTGAGATGAACAATCTTGATAAACTCATATTTAAATCCGAAGAAATCAAAACAGGGTTCTTTAAAGGTACTTTTGAAGTAAATGATATCGCAGATACATTTTTGAGCCTTGATAATTTTACAAAGGGGTTTGTGACAATTAACGGGTTTAATATAGGCAGATTTTGGGAGATAGGTCCGCAGAAAACTTTGTATGTTCCGGCGTGTATATTGAAAAAAGGAAAAAATGAAATAATTGTATTTGAGTCGGACGGATTAAAGGGCGAAGCTAAGGTGAGCTTTACGGATAAGCACGACTTGGGAAGCGGCGAAAATGCGTGATAAAAATGATTGCGATGGAATGATAAGTCGTTTTGAAAAAGATATGACAAGGAAATGAAGTTTTAGAAAAATTGAATTTAATATGGAGCTAAACTCCGGCCTGAGGGCGTTTCATCGGCGGTTTGCGTTACTGCCGAAAAAGCAAAATGTTCCGGACACTGCTAAAAATATGCGGTGTCAGAGCATTTTGCTTTTTTATTGGTACAATAGTCGATACCCTTACACATACGGTTTGAACTTGGAATTTCATCCTAAATAAGCAATATATTGGCTGTATGGTTTACAATTTTTCATTATTGCGCAATAAAGCGGCTTTGGTATTACGCCCGATATCCATGATCTCCAATTCAAATTTCACTCAAAAAATTTGAATGGAGGTATCAAGATGCAGATTTGTGAGTGGCGTATAAATGCGCTATGTAGAGATATTAAAAAATTTTTGGATAAATTTTTTAATATCTTTTGTATTTTTGAGTGTAGCTGCACTTTCTTAATGGGAACAAGTTATGAACCTCCGAACAAAAGGAGGAAAATAACTGTGTTTTCTAAAGAAGAAATATGGATGAGAAAGTTTGATGCTTGTGTGAAAAAGGCGTTGATACAAGAACTGAAATATCGAAAGCGGAATATGAAAAACCATAGAAATCATTTTGTAAATTTTTCGGAACTTAGTTGCTTAGAAGAACAGCGTCTTTATTTCGAAGATACATATTCAGTAGAATACTTTCAGAAGACTGTAGAGACAAAACTGTTTGACGCAGTAATTTGCAATGAACTTCTGTATGAGGCTTTGCAGTTGCTTACTCCATCCAATCGAGAGATACTATTGCTCA
The DNA here is from genome assembly GCF_014982785.1 of Ructibacterium gallinarum. Lineage (GTDB taxonomy): Bacteria > Bacillota > Clostridia > Monoglobales > Monoglobaceae > Ructibacterium > Ructibacterium gallinarum. Next base: position 4,298 of record NZ_JADCKB010000017.1, on the reverse strand, counting down.
AGTATTGGGGAAAAATGACCGATTTGGAGATAGGGCGCACTCTTAGCATGAGCCAACAAATGGTGAATTACAATAGAAATAAATCACTAAAATTATTAAAAACAATGATTGAGGAGATGATGCAAAATGACCAGAGGTTTAAGTTTTGAGCTAATACAAAAGGCGGTTTCTGGCGATGAAATCGCAATTGACAGACTTGTGGCTATCTATGAGCCATATATCAATACATTGGCGTCGCAGACATTATACGACAAAGACGGTAATGAGATCATTGGCGTAAATGTGGATTTGCATGATTATCTAAAAAGTAAGCTGATACAAGTTATTCATACCTATAAAATTGCATAAAGCTTTGGGTTTCTTTGGGTACAAGATGAAAGTATCCCTCTAAATATATAACCATCGCCAAAGAAACCCAAACTTTTAATAGAATAATTGCTCTTTGACAACTGAATAACTCGTCTTCTAACGTTACCCATATGCGAGCACGGCGAACGGTACGCTTGCGATAAATGCCGGTTCGGAAAACAGATGTGGAAATCTGTATGCCATGATACATATGGAGGATAATGATACTTGCGCTATGACTGCGCTCCGTGCAGATGCGGGGAAGTAGCTGTGATGTTCGAATAAGGGCATTGGAGATATTATGACGACTTGTCCGAGGTCGATAGAAGATGTTTTAAGTACTGCAAAAGACTTGATAAAGATGGTTGATTAAAATAAATAATATTGCGCACAAGCCTGTATTAGCAGCAACGTTGGCAGTAAACAACAATATTTTGTATAAGGAGTATCGTGAAATGAAAGAAATACCTATTTGGGAAAAAAGCAATTTGACACTTGAGGAGGCAGCGGCATATTCGGGTATTGGTATCAATAAACTACGAGCATTGTCATCAAGGGAAGACTGCGAATTTGTATTGTGGGTTGGAACCAAACGATTAATTAAAAGAATAAAATTAGATGAGTATATTGAGAAAAGCTATTCCATTTAACAAATATAAAGTTATACAAAGGTAAGGCACATTTACTTATTAATAGAAAAATCACTTGCATTTTTGGTGTAAATCTGGTATAGTTTTATACACTAAGTGGACGTTGCTTTTCAATGAGAATTGAAAAAGGAGTCGATAACGTGTTGAAAAATATAACGCCCAAAAGTAAACATAATAGGAGGTTAGATAAAAATAGAATTACGCTTCGTACTGGAGAATCGCAACGATCTGACGGTACATACAGTTATCGCTGGACATCAAAGGATGGTCGCAGACATGATATTTATGCAAATACTCTTGAAGAGTTGCGTGAGAAAGCAGAATTAGCCAAAATTGATCAACGTGACGGTATAAAAACGGAAACACGTCAAATTACCGTTAATGAGCTTTTTGATATGTGGTGTGATTTAAAACGAGGGATTAAGGATAACACTTTACAAAATTACAAATATATGTATAATATGTTTGTCCGTCCGAGTTTTGGAAAATTGCGAGTAACAGCAGTGAAGAAATCTGATGTAAAGAGATTTTATAATAAACTTGCAGATGATAGAATCCTGAAGGTTGCTACGATTGATACTGTCCACAATATTTTACATCAGAGTTTTAGTATGGCGGTTGATGACAATATTATACGCACTAATCCTACCGAAAATATGTTAAAAGAGTTAAAAAAAGCTCATAACTTTACAAGAGAGAAACGTAAAGCCTTAACTGTCGATGAGCAAAAATTGTTCATTAATTACTTGCGAACAAATCAACAATACAATCACTGGTATCCTGTCTTTGCAGTTATGCTTGGTACGGGAATGAGGGTTGGCGAGCTGATAGGTCTTAGATGGTGTGATATCGACCTTGAAGAAGGCCTTATTGACATCAATCATACGCTGGTATATTACAATAAAGGTGATGGGCATGGATGCTCGTTTGCAATTAACACTCCAAAGACAAAAGCTGGTGAACGTACTATTCCAATGATGGATTTCGTTAAGGAAGCATTTCTTCTCGAAAAAAAGAATCAAGTAGAGATAGGGATAACTTGCAAAGCTTCTATTGATTGTTATACGGATTTTATATTCGTAAACAGATTTGGTGATGTGCAACATCAAGGAACTTTGAATAAAGCAATCAGAAGGATAATCCGTGATTGCAATGACGAAGTGTTATTGAAAAGTAACGAGAAAAGTCCGATTTTACTGCCACCGTTCAGCTGCCATTCGTTACGTCATACATTTACCACGCGTATGTGTGAGGAAGGAGTAAATATAAAAGTAATACAGGATATACTTGGACATAAGGATATTTCTACAACGCTTGACATTTACACGGATGTTACAAAGGACTTAAAGAAAAAAGAAATTACATCTTTTGAAAAAAACTTTGGTAACATGGTAATTTAAGCTATACACCAATTTACACCAAAGCTTACACCAATTTTCCTAATTAATGTGCAAGGTTGTGTAGAGAGATGTAAATAAAATCTGTTGGAAATGGCTTAAACAGAGGGGTTATGAGTGTTTGTGAAGATTTACATAAAAGAAGGATTTCAAATCCCGACAATGAAGCCTATCGATAAATAAATGGCGTATCTATGCGGTTTGTAAGGATATAGCACCTTGTTTTACCACTTTTTTACCACTTTTCAAATTTAGTAGAGTCCACTATAATATGTATTAATAAACCGTCATTGCATGAGCAGTGACGGTTGCTTCTATTATTCACAGTTCTGTATTAGTTAATATGGTATTATCCATTATCCATTATTCATTTTTATTTGTGGAACACTCATCCAATGAGTAGCAGAATTTCTATCGCTTTCTTTTTTCTTGGATGATTAAAACGATTAAAATTTTGATATACTTTAGAAAAAGAACAATGTCATAAATACATAATTGATCTTTATCAAAATAATTATTTGGATTTATCTAATAGGATTTGTGATTTGATAAAATTTTCATCAAATTATATGATTTATCACGTTAAACATTTGTCCCATACGAACATTTGAATTTATAAGGAAAAACCGCACAATTGTCCATCATCAGCAAACTATGATTTTTGATGTCTGCGTCAGTTTTTAGCTCAAGCAGCCGTGGCAGTAGTCTCATTTACTTTGAGACTACTGCCTTGTTTTTATATAAATTATTTTTATCAGGAATGTTTTGAAAGTGGGCTCAGTCCGATGTAAAAAGTAGTGTGGTTATTTTGTTGTTAGTACCTATGCTGCTGCATTTTTGTTGATTTGATCAATTACGCTGCGGATTCCTAACCACACAGACATGTCTGTAAAAATTTCTACAATGCTGCCTTTATCTGTGAATGGAGCGTCTTGCAACACAGACAAATCTTTCATTATACCGTTGTGAACAATATATTCAACAATCTGATTTACAAAGTAAATCTGCCTTGCGTCAAGCTTTGTATTATTTAAATATTCTGAAAATGCTTCTTTTGCGGCATTCATATCAAGGCCAACCAGTTCACGCACAAATTCCCCAAGGGGCTTGTCGCCGTATTCTGCGGTATAATCCTCTTTGGATCCCAATTCTTCCCATAAAATCTTTTCCAGTTCGGAGATGTCCTCGGCAGTCAAAGGAATATTGCCTTTTAACTTTGCAATTGTTCGGTTATCTTGATGCTGTCTTATGTAAAATTCTGCCTTTGCCCTATAGTTTTTTAAGTCATCATTTTCAAGCTCAGATACATTCCATTCGGTAGTAAAAATATCGTCTGCAAAATTGGTATCATATTTTCTGCTGTCTTTCGGAATATATTTCATCAGATCTCTAAGCGATGTACGAATATTTTCAAATTCGTTGATTCCACAGTTATCCAAGAAATCGGTATGTAGAATTTGATGAATGATCTCTGCCTTTGCGGTAATCTCGGGTATATTGGCAACGCTTGCAATGGCGTTGACTTTTTTAAATAGGTCGTTTTTGTGTTGGCTGTATCCTTTTCCGTTAAGGTGTGCAAGTTCAATGGCATAGATAAGAGCATCAAAGCGCACGGCGCTTGCTTCGTCTTCGTCGGGGATAATGAGAGGAGCTAGTTCATCGCGAATAAGAAGAGTATCCTCGTATGTCAGTGAAACATAGTTTTGTTCGTTTGCATATAGATCTACATATTTCAGATGTTGTTTTACGGCAAAACTATCTCTGTTAAGCTCTCTTACCTTTGATGCCATTTCTGCGACCAAACTTTTCCGGAAAGCGATGAATGTATCGGTCTGATACATAATATCCTGTAGTTTAAAAATAATCTGTGCTTTTAAATAGAATATTGCTCCTTGCAGCGCCA
>NZ_JADCKB010000016.1 GCF_014982785.1 Ructibacterium gallinarum | reverse complement strand
CGAAAGAATACAAATAAAAACAAAACTGACTCCGCTTGAAAAACGAAGTCAGTATATTGCTTAAATCTTTAATTTATCCTACCATCAAGGGCGTTTTTGTACTGTCCGCACAAATTGGGGCAGTCCAAGAAGAGCAGGGATTTTTTTATCAGAAATAATATCTTATGTTTTTTCTATATATAGTTTCTTCAAAGTTCTCTCATGGTTTTTGATTAGACAAATACTGACGTTCCACATATCCGTAGTCACCGTCAAATCTCACCCTTGCAAATTGTTCGTTTACAACATCAATCAAACTCACTGCATCCGCATAATCAATCCAGCGTAGGATTGTTACCCCCGATGCTACAGATGGCTGTGCCAAAAGCGCAATCGGTTCTACACATACCGAATAACGTGTTCCAATGCTGGAAGATGCCGGTTTATCTTCCGACAAAAACTGACTCGCAATATAACCGGTCTTTCCATTGCTTTTTACTTGATAATACCCGTTCTGCGCCAAAGCGACAAAATCGACCGGACTTCCGTAAGCGATCGTAGAAATTAAAGCAGAATCACCTTCTGGCCGCACACGAAAATTCACCGAGTCTGCAACATTAGTAACATAAAGCACTCCGGTGATACTCTGGGCTTTTTCATACGCATCTAATGCATAAACAATATCCTGACGAAGCGCCATTGCCGTTTGCCGTTGTTCTTCAGTAATATCCTGCTGAAGCACATTTTCAATTCCAGCATAAGCTTCATAGTACATTTCATCCCGAAGCAAACCACGAATTTTCTCCATTTCTATATTAGGTATGTTTTTAATTCCTTCCGCAGCTGCAGTCCGCAAATTGGCAATTACCTGATCCTGTTCTGCCGTCCGGCGATAATTTTCTATATCCTGAAGGGCGTAGCCTGCTTCATAATATAATTCCCGATCATAATACGATTGTGCTTCATCAATTTTTGCCTGCGTTGCCGCGTATTCCTGTTCAACCTGATTGCGCTCTCCCCTTTCCATAAGCTTTAGGTTGGTTGAAATGTTATCTGCAACAGAAAAATATTCAGAAAGATAATCCGGTGCCAATTCTTTGGCCTCTGTCAGCAATTCAATTGGAATACTGCTACGCACTGCTTCTGCTTCATAATACATCCCCTGCTCAGCCAAGTTACGCATTCGACGGATTTCTTTTCCAAACCATTCCTTGCGGTAACGTTCCGTATTTTCTACATTCGAATAGGCGATAGGTGAATTGATAAATACGGTTTCCGTCACTCCATCCCATGCAATCTCTTTTCCCAGCATATCTGCCGCAAAACGCACAGGAACCATCGCTACTTCATTGCCATTCCGATCCACCATCAATCTTGGTGGACTTTCTAATTCATATCGGATTCCGTTTTGATCATAAGCCTCTGTTTTATCAATATATACAGCAAAATATCTTCCGGAAGTTGGATCTGTAACTCCGATACCCTGGTTTTCTTCATTCCACGCCACATTGCATCCCATCTGTTCCGCCAAGGCACGTATGGGAATCAACGTAACATCATTTATCATAATGCCGGCTTGATTTGTTTCCAACTGCACTTCATTTACATAAACCGGAATGTAGGAAACCTCTGCAAGCCCTACTGTAGCTCCACTTACGCAAAGTATGCCAGTCAGAATGCTACATAACCATTTTTTCCGCATTCATTTCGCCCCCTCACCAGATACAATCTCTTTTTTACTTTAATCATACACGCAAATAGTAAAAAAGTCAATCGAAATTTCACGAACATCTTTAAATTTATACAAAATACAAATCCCCCGCATAGCGGGGGATCTGCCGGCTTCCAAAGCAATAGTTTTCAACTATTTTTATATTAAACCCTATTAGAAAAACGTTCCACAGCTTTTGTAAAATTCTGAATTGTCTGTTCTGCATCTCCATATTCAATTCCATCACGCACACAATGTTGAATGTGTCCTTCCAAAATCACCTATCCGGCTTTATGGAGGGCAGATTTTGCTGCATTAATGTGAAACCAACTATCTTCACAGGGAACATCTTCATCAATCATGCGGTCAATTGCCTGCACCTGATCAATAATCTTTTTAAGCGCCTATGCAACCGTTCTGCATCCATACACTGCTTCACAGCAATGCCTTCTTACTTCGCAAAACAAACCGCTGCCTGTTCCATTACAGAATGAATTTCAATATGCTGAGGACAATTTTTTTCACATTGCCTGCACTTGCGGCATTGATCCGCTTTGCAAGATAACTGTTCATATTGCTCCTTTGCTTGCTTTGCATTTCCGCTTGCTGTCTGATTATACAAGCGAAAAATTTCTGGTATTTCGATTCCCACAGGACAGGGAAGACAATAACCGCATCCAGTACAGCCAACCAGTGCTCCATGATTAAAAATTTCGCCAGCCTGTACCAGCATCTCCTTTTCCTCCGCTGTCAGCATATCCACCTTAGCACAGTCTGCGTAACCAATATTCTCCATAAGCTGCGTCATACTGCTCATTCCACTGAGGACAACACCCACCTCTTTTTGATTCCAAAGGAAGTCTAGACCCCATTCTACCGGTGTTTTTTGAGGTGCAAGTCTGTCAGCAACACGCGCCGGGGGGATTGCCAGTCGTCCACCTCGCAGTGGTTCCATAATGATCACATCCAGTCCCTGCTCAGCCGCATACCGCAGGCCCTGTATTCCTGCTTGATTGTTGATATCCGCATAGTTTAGTTGAATCTGGCAAAATTCCCACTGATTAAAACCGTGAATAATTTGCTGAAATACTTGAAACGTATCATGAAACGAAAAACCAATATGACGAATTCTTCCTGCTTCCTTTTCTCTTACTGCTTTTTCCAATAATCCAAATTTTAGCACTACGTTATTCCAAGTATTTTCAGACAAGCTGTGCATTAAATAAAAATCAATATGATCAGTTTGTAATTTTTCCAGCTGTTTTTCAAAAATCTCTTCAAAATCTTCCGGCCGATTCAAAGAAAACACCGGGCACTTGGTTGCCAGCATTACCTTATCCCGATAGCCATCCTGCAAAGCTTTTCCTACAACGCTTTCACTTTGCCCTCCATGATATGGCCATGCAGTATCAATATAATTCACACCGTTGTCAATAGCAAACCGAATCATTTTTATGGCTTCTGTTTCATTGATTTTTTCACCGCCATCTATTGTAGGAAACCGCATACATCCAAGTCCCAGCACAGATACATTCTCTCCTGTATGTTTTAATGTTCTGTATTGCATATGTCATCCTCCTTGCCTAAAACTAATTTCCGAAACACTCGATACGCTTCATCAGGATCTTCCATATCCAGCGCTCTACTTTCCATAGGGCAAAGTCCAGTATGATCCCGGTTCCAAATCCGCGAAACCATTTTATCGTAGGTACAGAAAATTCCGTGCTCCTTCAGCACACTCCAAGCCGGACTACTAATTACCCCTGCATGAATCTTGCGAATTCCGCCATAAACAAAAAGTAAAGCCGCTGCTTTCCCCACCACCTTATCACAAACGACACCATTTTTGAGCGCATCCGTATCTTCCTCCAGCCATTGAAGCACTGGCTGAATCCCGCGTTCTCTGGAAGTTTTCAACACATCCTCTTTTTTTACAACACAGGTGCAGCTTTTACTGCACAAAATATCCCGTACTGCTTCAAGTTCTGTCATATCCCGACACCGCCTTTCTAAACACCGCTACAATGAAAGGAATTAAAACAATCTGTACCACGATTCCGGGAATCCCTGTCAACACCGCGGTCCAAACCGACACGGCCGCTGGCACATTCAAATGTAAAAGCTGACCGCATATTTCCAACGCCACAGCATTTAATAACCTTCCTGCGGCCATAGCTGATAACAGACAGAAATACAGATTCCATCTCCATATTTTTGACGTCAAACCAGCCATAATTCCATATCCCAAAAGTTCTATTATCATAAAGGGGAGCTTCGCTGCTGCAGGCATTCCAGTCATCAAACAACTCAATACTGGGCAAAGAAATCCCACTGCCGCTCCTGCCCATGGGCCCAGCAGTAAACCTGCCAAAAGAACTGGAAAATGCATGGGCAAAAAAACGCCTCCTGCCGCCGCTCCACCTATAAAATGAAAAATCTGTGGAAGCAACACACCAGCTGCTGCAAACAACGCAGTAAAAGTCAGTTTTTTTACTTTCATATTCGTCCCCCTTAAATGTTTAAATATTATTATAACATATTTTCCCGTTTTCGACAAGGGTTATTCCTCTTCGACAGTATAAAAAAAACATCAATGCAAATAATGATAAAAGAATTACAATTTAAGAAACAGGAGCGACCGGATATGATAAACAAAGTGGAAATCTGCGGAGTTAATACTTCCAAACTTCCGGTTTTAACGGAAAAAGAAAAAAAGGAATTGTTTGCTCGCATACAGCAGGGAGACCAGCAGGCACGGCACGAATTTATTTACGGCAATCTCCGGCTTGTTCTCAGTATTCTTCAAAGGTTTAACAACCGCAGTGAAAATATTGATGATTTATTTCAAATCGGGTGTATTGGATTGATTAAAGCCTTAGATAACTTTGACACCTCACACGATGTCAAATTTTCTACCTATGCCGTGCCAATGATTATCGGTGAAATACGAAGGTATTTAAGAGACAATAATTCGATTCGTGTCAGCCGTTCTATTCGCGATACTGCATATAAGGCCCTTGCGGTTAAGGAACGGATGACCTCCGCCACCGGCAGAGAACCCAGCGTTGAAGCCATTGCTAAAGAGCTCGGCCTTCCGCGAGAAGAAGTTTCTCTGGCGCTGGATGCCATTTTAGATCCAGTTTCTCTGCAAGAGCCTGTTTATCACGATGGGGCCGATGCCGTATTTGTAATGGATCAGGTAAAAGACGAAAAAAACATTGACGATTCTTGGTTGGAAAAAATTTCACTTAAAGAAGCTATGAAAAAACTAGGCGACAGGGAACGTCACATATTAAATTTGCGGTTTTTTGAAGGAAAGACACAAATGGAAGTTGCAAAAGAAATTGGAATTTCCCAGGCGCAGGTTTCTCGTCTGGAAAAAAATGCTTTAAATCATATGAAAAAACATTTATAAAAATTGAATGGGGGCGGGGCAAAACAAAGGAGATATGGACATATTCTTGGTCCTATTTCGCCCCGTCCCCCGGATGTATTTTTAATTTTTATGATAAAAAATCTTCAATAATATCATCAATATGTATTAAACTCACTTGAAATTTATTGCAGAGAGCCACAAGCCCAGACACCGTCTGCTCATTTGGCGAAACATCCACAATCCTTCGCACAAGTGTATCGTTTTCATCATATGCGTCAAGTCCGTAAGAAGTATAATTCCCCAAATCCGGATCGTCTAAAGAAAACATATTTATTTTATAGCAAATCATTTATAGCATCCCTCCTCATGGAATCAAAACACATCTAAGCCAAAAATTCGGTAGATTTAAGATCAGTTGAAATCTTAGTTTAAAATATTCTGTTAGATGTTCTATGGATTTATACTGCAAATTCCATTCATTTGGCAGCCGGTTCCAGAGTAAGCGGCATATGGTATATTCTTGCCGCAATACAGATGCAAATTGATTTTTTACTGACACACAAACAACCTCCATTATAAAAAATTCATAAATATTGTAGCATTTTTATAAATAATAATCCACGAACACCGTGTTCTTATTTTAAGAAAAATTGTTCAAAGTAGGAAAATAATAAAAGACATTTCGGGCACACACTGGCTGGCGTTATATTTACAACATATTATAATCATCTTCTATTATCTCATCATAAAAAAGAGAGAAATTAATATCAAATTCCCGGGCGATTTTGCAGGTTAATTCCAGATTGGGTTCCGAATGCCCCGTTTCAATCTTCTGATACCACCGTGTAGAAATCCCAAGTTTTTCCGCCGTCTGTTCCTGCGTCAAATGACGCATTTTCCGTTGAAATAATAGTTTTGTTGTAAATTGAGTTTTAATAGACATTGAAGCACCCACCATATGCATAAAATTTTATTTATAAATTTAAATTTTTGTCGTTGATTTTTATTTGTAATGATACTCCCTATATTAATAAACAAATCAAATTGCATTTTTCGACAAAATTTATAAAATTTTTTAAAAGAATACGAAATAAAAAATTTTATATGATATTACATATATTATTGTTTTATTTTATAAAATATAGCTTATAAAACGACAAAAAAAGGGGGCGCAGGTCTTCCTGTGCACCCCAATATCAGCGTATACTTTGGTTAATTTATAAAATTTAAAGCATCATATCAGATTCTGCGCTATGTCTTGTTTCACTGTCCACATGGTGATCCACATAGACCTCAATCCGATCCCCATACTGGGCAGGAACATCAATCGTGGTAGATAAATAGCTCGTGTTTGACTTCGTATAAGTTTGGGACATATACCAAACGCCGTTGACAAAAATGGTCACATCATGGGAAATGGTGTTAGCACGTGTGAATGCTTCGGTGGACACCATGACACTCATATAACCATTACCATGATAAAAATTAACATTTCCCGCATAAAAATTGAGGGTTAACACGGAATCGTCTGAAGTTTCCACCGCTGCCGGCTTTTCCAGCTGCGCTTCTGCCGCAAAGCAGGCAGTCCCCCCCAGCAGGCTGCACGCCAACATGCCGCAAAATAATTTCATGGTCAGTTTTTTCATTTGTTTCATTTTTGATACATCCTTTCTTTTATTTGTTTGTTTACACTGACATATATATAAACAACAATAAAAGAGGAAATTCGACAAATTTCTGTTTTTTAATTTTCTTTGTAATATTTCAGTCCGCTCATAATGGTTTCAAACATCAGGTCGTCTGCATTGGTGGATAATTCATAATAGGTGGTGTCAGAGCTCCATACCACCGTCCGTCGATTGGTATCCAGCTCACTCTGCATCCATATAATTTTCCCGTCCATGCCCATTACCCGGCATTCTTCTACCACATATTCATTTTTCTCGGTTTCAAAAGAAGACTGTATCCTATTTGATACTAATTGTTCTGTAATTCTAATATCAAATTTTTCTGTTTCATTATAATATATCAACTCTATCTTTTGAATAGAATCTTGAACTTCTTCCATCACAGTACCGGGTGGCAACCAGCTGGGAATAATCAATTCGTCCTTATTTTCAAATTTTTCTATTTGATCATAATACTGCTGTTTTGAGTCCGTTTGCATGGACAATACAGTTCCTTTAACATTGGTATAGGTTTTATAGACAAAAACCCGTACTGCAGATACGTTTACCATCATAACCGCCAAGGCGGTCAGGGCGGCGGCACATATCAGGCTGCGCCGAACTACCCGGCGGCAACGGCGGCTGTGCTTTTTTTGTTCTTTTTTCAGCTGATGCAGAACCTTCTGCCGAATTTCTTCCTTGCTCTCTTCGCAGTGACGTTCCTGCTCTGCCGTAAGCGTTTTTGCGCTGTCCTCTTCCGCGATAGATTCCGCATATCGATCCATTGCGGCTTCTATCATATCGTCAATGATTTTTTCATTCAGCTTATCTTTCATTTTCTTTTCCTCCTTTCTGGATAGAAATGATGCACCCTTTTCCCAGTAAAAACGGAACAGACGGATAGGCAGAGACATTCTGCTGTCCCTTTACTCTCAACGAATTTTTCATAACTTCCTACACCTCCGCTCTGGCCGCAATGCGGTTTTTCAATTTTGCCAGGCCTCGTTCATAGCGCGCATATGTGGTAGAAAGTTTAATGCCCAGTATTTTAGCTATATCAGCAATGTCATAGTCAAATTTAATTTTCAGCAGCAAAACCTCAGAATACTTTTTATCCAACGCTCGTATATCAGCAAAAATAGAATCGACCGCTTCCTCATCTACAATAATACGCAGCGGACGAGAATTCAGCTCATTGGCCGGAACGGAAGCATATGCTATTTCATCCTCCACATCCAAAATATGCTTCTTTTCCATATTTTTCTTTTTGGCCGCATTGAGGGCTTCGTTTCTTGCTATGGTAGAAATCCATGCCTTGGCAGATACATCATCCCGAATCACGTGCATGCTTAACGCGACTTTTAAAAATACATCCTGCACAACATCCTTGAGCAGTTCGTAATCATCTTCCAGTATGTTGGCACAGATGGTGTAAACATAGCGGTAATATGTATCATATAGCCTGTTAAACTTTTCATCATCGGTTTCTCCGTCTTTCAAATTGCTTAAAATAAGTATCATTGAAATTCCCCTTCCCAAAATCAACAATAAAGTTTTCTGCCATTCATAATAAACAAGTTGAACTGCCATTTTTCTACAAAAAATTACAAAATTCTTGCTGGGTTTTCCCATGTTTATATCGTCTTAGATACAGACGTTTTTTTACTTGCTTTCTGCAAATTCCAAAAAATCCTGCACCATTTTTAGTACATAAATTTTATGTTGTGTACTCGGCAGCTTATGAAAAGAATCCAAAAGCTCTTTCGTATATAAACTCTCTTGGGCGGACCGGCTTACATCTTGAACTAATTCGTCAATAGAGATTTGCAGCGCCTCTGTTATTTTCAAATATGTTTCCAGTTCGCCATGCATTCCATGCTCCAGACGAGATATTTGAGAAGCATCCAAATTTGCTTTTTCCGCAAGCTTGGCTTGCGTCCAGCCTACAGTTGTCCGCTTGTCTTTGATTCTGTTCCCTATCCGGAAATACAATTTATCAAACAAATTCATTCACCTTCCCATATATCTTCTGCGGTCCAGCAATTATTTTCCTTTATTTTATCAAAAAGGACATTTTCTTTAAATGATTTTTGACGCAAATTGTATTTGCAAAATATGTTTTATAAAACATTCGTTTTTAAATTAAAAAACAAAAATTTTAATGATCATCACAAATACCTTTTATATTGGAATTTTCGTCAGTTACGGGGCCTCTCAGAACTTATCATATAAAGAAGATTGATAGAAAAAACACACGAAAAAACGTATCCCCCGTGTGTTCATTGTTCCATAGCTATTTTGTTTTCCTGTAAAATGAAAAAACGGCCAAAAGACATACCTGTCATCTCTGACAGAAAGCTTTTTACCGTCGTCTTAACCGTTGGTCATAATACCGGCTTGCTGTTTTAACATTGACTATTCGCCAGCCCGCACAATTCTGAGGATTAAAATGTTTATCTTTTCCCTTTCCGGCGATGCCTTCACCACACCTTGCACCCCAATATATAAATCAATGTCTTCAACAATATAATTCAAAACAGGATAAAATATATTCCGGTATCCGGTATTTTCTAAACAGCATAGTCACTTGCTTTCTTGTCAAATGTTTAGCGTTGTTGTACCGTTCAATACAAAATACCAGGAATTTTCCTTCTTTAATCAACCTTCACGCCTCCTACGAATATGCAAAATCCCCGTTTTCTATTCCTTATCAAATATATGAAACAGCGTCAATGGATGAAATCTTTCAGATAATAAGTTTCTCCATTCTTTCCATAAACAGAGCCTCTTGGACGTTTCGTCAGATGTTGCGTATATGATTCAACATATACTCAATTTGCGGCTTTTCCTGACGTATTATTTCTATGATAAAGCTTACTTTTATTATCCATATCTATTTTACACAACACGTGGCAAAAAGTCAACATAGTGTAATGTAATTTGCTACTATCTGTATTTTTTCCTTTTGTAGAATATTTTACAATTTCAAACACAGTATAGGTGTGAGGACATATGCTTGGACGATTTAATACTGTTCATCCAAGAAAGGGTAATATTTCATTGGGAGTATATGGCAGCCGTGTTCTTCCGTCTTTTAATTCCAACTGCGTTTCTACATCTTCCAATAAATTAAGTGTGTACACCGTTTTATACTGTACCGGCATCAATTTCGCAGTGCCACACTTGGCATACAATTTTACCCGCCGCATTACTATCATCCCCCTTATCAGAATTAGGATCCGGACGTACGCTGGGCCGAAGCAGGAATAACCCCATCTTATTTTCTTTCAGCGACAAACCATATTTACTGCCATTGATGAAAACAAAACCTGCTTTCCATCCATAATAAATGATGTGAAATCATTTTTCTATCAACCCCACACACAACACGGGATGATCCTACCTTTTCCTACTTCTACTTTTGTGGTCAAATATCCGCCAACCACACGCTTTTTCGCGCGTTTTCAATTTTCCATGTATTGACATAAAACATGATGTGTGGTACACTTATAATATATACTTATGATTTTTTGTGTATAATTGTTTGATGCCAAAAAAATCTATTAAAATTTTTTTAACAAAGAAAAATGTTACCTTAGAATAGTTATGTTACACTTGCTTTTCTGACCCTCAAAATAGAAACTCGAGGTGAAGCAAAAACATTTAGAAAAACAAATTATTTCAATTTTATATTTTAATTTAAGGAGGAACGAATGAAGATGAAAAAGATTTTATCTGGGTTTTTGTTTTGTGTAATGGTACTGGGCTCCTTTTGCCTGCCTGTTTCCGCGGATGGGACAGTCTTGCCTGAGCCTGTAAATGGCGTCATCACCTTATCCGAAAATGTCACTCTATCTGAGCCGGTTTGCTATAGCAGCGGCACCATTACCATCGATTTAAATGGATTTCTGTTAACCAGCACTGGCTATGAGAATGTAAATTTATTTGCTGATCCCGCGAATGAATCTGTTCTCAATATTTCCGGAACAGCGGATGTGACCATTAAAGACAGCAGTCAGGACAAAACCGGATTGGTCATTGCAGGCAGTGCGGTAAACTGCCGTCCGAGCCCGGCAAGCACCATCGCGATCAATGGCGGAACATTGACCATTGACGGTGCGGCAATCAAAGGCGCCACAACCATAAATTGCAAAGAAGGCAGTAATGCACTGGATATCACAGGAAGCAATACTACAGTGAATATTGTCAATGACGCCAAGATAAGCGGCGGCGATGACATCACAGACACCAGCCGGGATTATAACTACGGAGACAAACGCAACACCTATGGCGCAAGTGCCATCTACATTAAAACCAATGGTACGCTTACCATTACTGATTCTGAGGTGATTGGCGGTCAAGGAATAGGCGGAAGCAGAAATGGCGGCCGCGCCATTGAAATGCCCTGTTACAGCTATGACCGTAATTGGGATACCATGGAATTTGAAAATATTGTTTTGGGCACGTTATATATTACAGACAGCACTATAAAAGGCGGGGATTCCGAAAAATACAATGCCGCCGCTCCGGCAATGGAAGTTGCCGCAAACGGACTGATTCAAAAAAGCCAGATCCTTGGCGGCAACGCTGAGGGTATTGGCGGCACCGCAGTATTGGTCGGCAGCATTGCTCCGCCGCCCAAATTTGTAAATTGCACCATCACAGGCGGAAACGGCAACACAAGCTGGCCGGGCACAGGCGTAGAATTGAAAGGTGCAGGCGGCTTCCAGGCAGATGAATGTATCATCAGCGGCGGACAGGGTACAGGCGCCAGTTCGTATGGTGGGGCACTTTGGCTTTATCAGGAAAATAAAGACCCCATCCAGCTTACCAACTGTGAACTTGTGATTCAATCAGATGTTGTCGGTAGTGCCATCAGCGGAACCGCAACAGGTGAAGGAACAATCAGTGTGGATGGCGAGCTAAAAATTAAACGCGAGGGAAAAGATACTGCTACCAGTGATTTGTTAAATGAATCTGTTGACATTGTATGGGAAACCACACCAAAGATTTTATATGCAGATGCTACGGGAACAAATTATAGAGAGCCGGTTGTCTATATTGAAAACGCCGGATATCTTTCCATTGCGGAAGCCATGGAAGCCGCTGGGGATAATGATATTTTAAAAGTCATGCCAGGTACTTATACAGAAGATATCGTGATTGATAAACCGATTACCCTGCAGGGCACGGATGGGGCTGTTTTTTCTGGTACAATTCAAGTCACACAAGCGGGGACCGGCACGATCCTTCAGGAAATTGATTTGTCCTATGACGCCGCGTCTGATCCAATCGGAACCACCAACACATCTAGCCGACTTGTAATTGAGGCCAATCAGGTTCAGGTCAATAACAGCAATTTTTATGCAGCATATGATCTGGAAAATGCAACCGACAGCTTTGGCATGATCACAACGTCTGGCACAAGCCAAAATGTTACCTTTAACACTTGTACTTTCCAAACCAATACCAATGCCATCTTCCCCATGTCTGATACGGGTCGTATTGAAGATTGCACGTTTAAGCCCTTAGATAACGGCGATACCAGAAAATCACTGGCAATCAGTGCGCCGCACCTGCAGAATGTTGTAATTCAAGGCAATGCTTTCTATGGAATGGGGATTCAGACGAATCAAGCTGTACTTCAGCAAAACACCTTCTATGATTTTAATACTCCTGTGATTACCATAGAAGATCCCAGCGAAGTTGGAGAAATGTTACTTTCAGGAAATTACTGGGGCAGTACTAACCCGGATTTTAATACGGTTTTGGGTTCCTTGAAAGATACGGCAATTTTAGAAAATTATTATACCATAGTAGAAGCAAACGGGGATTTGAGCGGTCTTGTAACAATTGCAGAAGAAGTCGGCAGCGAATCAAAACAGATTGTTTTTGAACAGGTTGCAAACACAAACGAATTTAATGTATACCTGTACGGTACAACCGCAGATGGGGATCCGGCACAAATTGAAAATTTGGTTGCGTTAGATTTTGTACCAGTCATCGAAGGATCGTTTTCCTATACTTTTACGCCGGGCAACACCGAATGGACTTATGAACTGCATGATGATGTCTTGTCTATCCACGAAAAAGGAAACCTGGACGGACAGTCTGATTTAAGCGGGCAAAAAATCCTGCTGGGCAAGATGATATTAGAGGGCTATGGTGCCGGCAAGCTCAGCATTTCCTCTGAAGCGGACAGCAAAGTAGTCCAAAGAAGCAAAGACGGTCAAAATACAGCAATTAATTCTGTGCTTACTGCTGGCACAGCATGTGAGTTTACCTTGAATGTACCTACGCAAACGCTGACCATCAATATAACCTTCCCGAATACGGTGACAGACAATGCAGCGGTCTATCAAGACATGCAGGTGACCATTTCAGGCGGTGATCTGAGCGAGAAAAAGATATATACTCTTGGCATCGGAGATGGAAATATTGAGATGAATGACGAGGGCGGCTATACGATAAATACGGCTCTGACCCAGAACATCCGGTATAATATCACGGTGGAGGGCGCTGGTTATCGGACAGCACGCTACAGCGTCAATATGAATGCGGACAAGAAACTTACTTTCTGGAATAACGTAAAAGACACAGTAATGGAAGTGGAAGAAAACAACCCAGACAGTGCGGTTTCTACCACCTTCTTGGCAGGAGATATTGTAAAAGATAATTTGATCAACCTGTATGATTTATCTGCTGTAGTATCGTATTTTGGACAGGATAATTTGATTGCGACTCATCCGGAATACGCAAAATATGATTTAAACCGTGACGGCAAAATTGATTCCAGTGACGTGGCCTATGTGCTGGTATCCTGGGGGAAATAATCAATAAAAGCAGATACCCGACATACTCTAGCGGGTACAATAAAGCAAAAAACAGACTGACTTCAAAACGAGATCAGTCTGTTTTTTTGTTTATTAAAAAAAACGCAGTATCTGCATGTTTCTATGGCAGACACCGCATCTTCTTTATTTCATACTTTCTGCCGCACCTGGCGAACCCAGCGATTTAGCTTCTTTAATTCAATAACCACAAAGACCGCCACAATACACCCAGTAAGTAAATCGGCCAAAACGCCGGCATATAGTACCCCATCTAATCCTATAAATTGCGGCAATATCAATAGTAAAGGAATTAACAGCAGAACCTGACGCAGCATAGACATAATATTAGCCTTCAGAGGCTGACCAGTTGCCTGAAAATAATTCGTGGTTACAATCTGCATCCCCGCTGCAAACATCCCTCCAAGAAAGATTCTCATACTTTTGACTGCAAAGTCAGTAAAAACTGCGTTTTCTTTACCAAACAGTAAAAGGATCGTATCCGGGATTGTCTCACACAAAAGCCAGCCAAAGCAGGTAACCGAAGTAGACATGATCAATGCCAAAATATAAGCCTTGCGAATACGCTCCGGTTGTTCCGCGCCCCGGTTAAACCCCAAAATTGGCTGGCTTCCCACACCAATTCCAATACAAATTGCAATAATAATCATACTGATTTTCATTACAATTCCCATCGCGCTCAGTGCGATATCACCGCCGACATTGCTTTGATTTCCATAATAAACCAGAACATTATTTAAAATAATATTAAGCAAAGTAGATGCCAACTGAAGTGCACAACTGGAGATTCCCAAAATACTCATTCTGCGGCAAATACCCGCATTTAGCTTCATACTCCGCCTGGTCAAACGCATATGGCTGCGACGAATAAAATAATAAACCAGCACTACTGCACTAATTACCTGGGAAAGGCCGGTTGCAATTGCAGCTCCCGCAACACCCCAGTGAAAAACAAAAATAAACAACGGGTCCAGAAACACATTTAGTACGGCACCAATCAATATACTGTACATAGACAGCATGGGATTACCGTCAGTACGTGCCAAATTTGACATGGAGACTCCCAACACATTAAAAGGTGCCGCCAGTAGAATAATAGACGTATATTGCCTGGCATACTCCATTGTATTTTCCCGGGCTCCAAACAACCGAATCAGTGGATCCAGGAAAAGCAGACCAACTATTGCCAACACAATTCCAGCCAGCACACTGAGTACGAAAACATTTCCAACAGTATGCACTGCCTGTTCTTCATCGTGCTCACCAAGTTTAATAGCCGCATACGCACTACCACCGGCCCCCAGTAAGGTAGAAGCTGCCAAAATCACGGTGACCACCGGAAATGCTATAGTTGTTGCTGCGTTCCCCAAATATCCAACACCCTGGCCAATGAAAATCTGGTCTACAATGTTGTAAATTGCATTCACCAACATTGCTACCACCGATGGAAGGGCAAATTTTAAAAGCAATTTCCCTACGGGTTCATACCCAAGGGGATTTTGATGTTTATGTTGCATTTTTTCCATTTTTTCTCCTATGACAAAATTTTTAGAATTTAAAACATAAAAAAACCCGATTTTGGCAATACCCAAAATCGGGCTTTTTTATTAGACCTTTTTATACTCTGAATTGATCATGAATTACTTTAACAGCACGTTCTGCATTATTAACATTAATTAGTACAGAAACCTTAATTTCAGATGTAGAAATCATGTGGATATTAATGTCTGCCGCAAACAATGCCTCAAACATACGTGCCGCAACACCAGGATTATTCACCATTCCCGCTCCGACAATTGACACTTTACTCAAATCATCTCGGTGATTAACCTCTTGATAGTGCATACTGTCTTTTAACCCCTCAATAATCGCCAAAGTTCTAGTGAGATTATTTTTCGTCACTGTAAACACAATATCTTTGGTTCCACCATGGCCAATAGACTGAAGGATCATATCCACATTTACGCCTTCTTTTGCCAGAGCCGAAAATACCTTAAACGCAATCCCAGGTGTATCTTCCACACCAATAATTGCAATTCTAGCCACATCATTATCCCGAGTTACTCCTCTAATCAACATTTTTTCCACATTCGTTACCTCCTTCACAATTGTGCCCGGCACCTTCCGAAAGCTGGACTTTACTTCAAGTTTAACATTATATTTCTTGGCCATTTCCACCGAACGATTATGCAGAACATTTGCTCCAAGGCTGGCCAGTTCAAGCATTTCATCATAGGTAATTTCATCGAGTTTTATAGCATCTGGAACGATTCTGGGATCCGCAGTGTATACCCCGTCTACATCCGTATAAATTTCACATTTATCTGCCTGCAGAGCAGCGGCCAGCGCCACTGCTGAAGTATCACTTCCTCCCCGGCCCAGCGTAGTAATATCATCATACCGATTAAGACCCTGAAAACCTGCCACAATCACTATATTCCGCTTGTCGAGCTCGCTCTGTATTCTCTCCACATCAATTTTATCAATTCTGGCATTGCCGGATGTGGCATTGGTTCGGAAACCTGCTTGCCACCCCGTAAGAGAAATAACCGGATAATTTAATTTTTCAATAGCCATAGCCAGCAATGCAATCGAAATCTGTTCGCCGCTGGAAAGAAGCATATCCATCTCCCGCTTTGAAGCATTGGGATTAATTTCATTCGCTTTTTCAATTAATTCATCTGTCGTATCACCCTGCGCCGAAACAACTACAACCACCCGATTTCCTAGCTGTGCCGTTTCAACAATACGGTTTGCAACATTGTTTACTCTCTCTGCGTCAGCAACAGAACTGCCGCCAAATTTTTGTACGATAAGAGCCAATTTTTACCCCTCCTGTTCTATTTCCCGTCGCGGAAATTTTTTCTTACCGCGCCGCCTTCTATATTATTTTCCAGATCTCTCCAGCGGACATACCACAGCTCCCTGGTTATCCGCTCTAAGCATATACAACCGCCAATTTTTCAATTTCTGCCGCAAAGCCTGCCGTACTGCAGGTTCAAACCCACAGTTATCCCGGTGTACAATTGCCACAATCGTAGGCCCGGCACCACTTAAATATACACCTAAAGCATCGTTAGCGTAACAAATTTGAAATAACTCATCCATATGGGGGATCAGACATCTGCGGTAACGTTGATGCAATTTATCCCCTACTGCAGCACGAATATTTTCATACTTGCCACTCATAATACTGGCTGCCAACAAAGCACTATGTCCAGTATTATATACCGCATCCCGCATGGAAACCGATCTCGGTAAAACACTTCGGGCTTTTTTGGTCTGAAGAAAAAAATCTGGCACCAAGGCTGCAAAGACTAAATCATCCTTAATTTCTGTTTTCACGTATCGAATGCAATCCTTTTGCCGTACATTTATTGTAAAGCCTCCTAGCAAAGCAGGTGTTACATTATCCGCGTGTCCTTCAATCTGTGCCGCCATATATAATAATGTATCCACCGACAGCGAGTTTCCCGTCATTTCATTGGCGGCTACCAGCCCTGATACAATACCAGCGCTGCTGCTTCCAAGCCCCCTGGTTACCATAATATTATTTTCCAAAGTTAAATGTAATCCCTTCGGATGCCATCCCACCTTATCAAAAACAGCCTTCATCGAGGTGTAAACCAGATTTCGTTCATCCTTTGCCAAAAACTTCCGGGATTCATCCAAAATATCTATCCGCAGCCCCTGTCCGGCCTCTTCCGCTGTAACATAATTATATAAGCGCAAAGCCATTCCCATACTATCAAAGCCCGGACCTATATTCGCACTGGTTGCAGGGACTTTCACCTTGACCATCATTCATCCACCAGCCTTAATGTGCCCAAAATTTCGTGTTCCTGTTTCAGTTCTGCACACAATTTTTGAAATTCCTTTCCGCTCATGACAGGCGTCAAAACCGCAAATTCCTTTTGCACCTTTTTGCCGCTAAACGGTATCATCTGGAACCCGCTTCTACGAAAAGCATCTGCATCTCCTGTAAGGCGAATATAAAATCGAAATTCCTGTTCCGCACCATCTTTGAGATACCCGGGCGTTCCTTCAGTCCACCCCAACCGGATGTGCTTATCTTTATGCTTGACGATATCAATAATATCAGAAACCACCGCACTAGCCGTAGGCAAAGAACCTGCACCCCGGCCATAAAACATAACATCGCCGATGGCATCCCCTTTTACCATAATACCGTTAAAAACATCATCAATCCCCGCCAAAGGATGCTCTTTCTTCAAAATTGCCGGACATACTCTAGCATAAACCCCATCTTTTGCTTTGGATGCCATTCCAATTAATTTGATTACGCCACCAATAGCCTCAGCATAAGCAACGTCTTCCAGGGTAATTTTGGTAATTCCCTCGGTTTCAATGGCTTCACTATTCACGTATTTTCCAAAAGCAAGAGAAGCTAAAATCGCTATCTTGCGGCAGGTATCATACCCTTCCACATCTGCTGTAGGATCTTTTTCGGCATACCCTTTTTCCTGTGCTCCGTGTAGTGCATCTTCAAAGCTTTCCCCGGCTTTGATCATCTGGGTTAAAATATAGTTCGTAGTACCGTTTAATATTCCAAGCACATCCGTCAGCTCATTTGCGGAAAGACTGGAATACAACGGCCGAATAATAGGAATACCTCCGCCTACACTAGCCTCAAAAAGATAGTTCACATTCTTCTCTTCTGCAATTTTCAAAAGCTCTGTACCATGCTTTGCCACCAATTCCTTATTAGAGGTCACAACATGCTTACCGGCAAGTAAAAGCTGCCGAGTAAATTCATAAGCCGGTTTTGTACCACCCATTACCTCCGCCACAATCTCAATCTGATCATCATTTAAAATATCCTGAAAATCCTTGGTAAAGCAGTGAAAGGGACTATCCGGAAAATCGCGAAGATCCAAAATCCTTGCAATTTCAATTTTTTCGCCGCTTCGGCTTAAAAGACCGTCGGGGGAATTGGCAATAATCTCTCCTACACCACTGCCAACCACGCCAAATCCCATGATTCCTATTTTCATCTGTTTTTCCCATCCTTTCAGCAGCCATGACAATATACAAACATGCCGCTCATTTAATCTGAACCGTTATGTTCTTCCGTTCAGTCTTCGAATTTGTTCATTACAATTCCGGTCACCAATTTAGGCCAAAAATACGTGGATTTCTGCGGCATTTTTTCATTAGCCTGTGCCACCGCCTTGATCTGTGACACCTTCGGCGGATTAATCAAAAACGCACAGTCAAACTCACCGTTTTTCACCGCATCTACCGCCTCATGCGCATCCCGGGTATACACTAGATTCTTCTGAGCCCGCATATTGGCTTCATCAATTCCCATATACTTCTCCAAAATTAGCTTATGCAGAACCGTTACATCCAGATGCTTATATGCCTCAGATTTTCCCTTAATTGCCGCGTCAATCGTATGTGTATTTTTCAGCTTCAGCAAATAATAATAATTCTGCCCGGTATACAAACCAAACAAAGTCTCATCTACCGTATTTGCCAGCCGATCCATAATAATGGAAGCAAAATCCCCTTCTGTAAAATAAATTTTTGAAACCGTAAATTCCTCTGTCAAAAAGCCAATCAGTAAGACTTCATCAAAGCTCTCTAATCCGCGAATCATCCGATGCGTTGGAAAAACAAATAATCCGCCATTGCTCATAGATACCAGCATCATCATAACATAATCATACGACATAGCACCTTCTTCTGTTCCGTCTTCCTGATGCCGTTGTTTCCTATATGTTAGCGCAGTTTCGTAACGATGGTGTCCATCTGCAATGAAAATCTGCTTTTTTTCAAATAAAGCCGAAAGCTCAGCATTCACCGATTCATCCTTAATTACCCAAATATTCTGAGTAATATTTTCGCTGGATACAAAAGTAATATCCGGCTCGCCGTCGCTTTGGCTCTCAATCAACTCAGCAATCGTCTTATCTTCATCCATATACAAAGAATATACTTGACTCAAATTTGCCGCCGTAGCCTGCATCAATTTCAATCTGTCTTCCTTTGCACTGCTAATTGTTTCTTCATGCGGTAAAATAATATTTTTTGAAAACTCCTCCAATTGTACCAGACCAATAACTCCCTTTAAAGAATGGGACGGATCTTCAGAACCCAAGGAAAAAATCTGCTCATAAATATAAAAAGCAGGCTTATCCTCAAACACCAATGTCTGATCTTCTATCCATTTATTTAAATATGCAGCGCTTCGGGTATAGCGATTGTTGGTGTCATCATCACTCACAAAATCCATACCATAATCCAAGCGTATTACATTATATTCATCTTTATTGTACAATTCCTGCTGCTGCGCAGGAGAGATAATGTCGTAAGGAGGCGCTGTTACTGCGTCTAAATCCTTAAACTTATCAGGGTTATAGCGGAGTCCTCGAAACGGGATTACCTTTGCCATAATAACCTTCCTTTCAATCTTTTTCAATTTTCAACATTTATAAAAGGTAAAATATGTAAATTGTTTGATACTAACCACCACAATTAGCGTATCATGAATTATCATACACCAAAAAAAGTCCCGCGTCAAGGCGTTTTTCTCCAGTTTGATGTAAATAATTGTTAGTAAAAACGCTGAATTTTTATCACGGTTTTACAAATAATAGTTTTGATATTAAAAAAGGAGGCAAAACACTATGGGAAAATTTTCAACAGGACTGCTTGCAGGTACCATGCTAGGGATTGGTATGATGATGATGGATAAGCGCACCATCAAAAAAGCAAAAAAAATGATGCATAAGCTTCCACATCATGCCGCCTGGCTTTAAAAAATTTTTTGGACACAGTTTTTACTGTGTCCTTTTCGTTATCTACATAAAGAAAGAAGATTGACTTTTTTCATCACCCAGGTATAATATATAGTAACAAAACTTGTTTTCAAGGGGGAATCTTTATGTTTCAACAATTGAATTTGGGAATGCGCGGTCATGATATTGCCTGCACCTCCCCGGAACAGTTGGCCGATACTCTAGCCCAAGCTGGCGCTTCCCATGTCCAACTTGCACTAAAAAAATCTTTTCCATGGATTACTGGGCCTTCCAGCCTTACACCAGCTTTCGGAAGATACTTAAATAAACTATTTGACAGCCGCGGGATTCATGTTTCTGTCCTGGGTTGTTATATCAACCCAGTAGACGCGGATGAACAAAACCGTCGTGGTCAATTGGAATGGTTCAAGGCCAATCTGGAATTTTCAAAATATTTGGGAGCGGATATGGTAGGAACAGAAACCGGCTGTTATATTGACCAAGGCCACACACATACAGAAGAAAATTACCAACGTTTTCTTTCCTCTATGAAGGAACTGACCACATATGCTGAAGCTACTGGAACGGTTTTGGGTGTGGAATCAGTGACTGTACATACCCTGTCTAATGCTTCAATGATGCACCGTTTTTTACAGGATATCGATTCTCCCAGTATTTCTGTTATTTTTGACCCAGTCAATATGCTGCCCAGCACCGACCTTGCAATCCAGCATAAATTAATTGACGATATGTATGCACTTTGCGGAGAACGTATCCGTGTACTTCACCTAAAAGACTACCGCATGGAAGGCGAGAAACGTTTTTCCCTGCTTTCCTGCGCTCCTAACGGGTATCTGGATCACGCATATCTTTTTGACACTGTGCTACGCCACAGTCCCTGCATCGATGCCATCACCGAAGAAACCTCTGAAACTGACTTTCCCAATATTTCCTCTAAGCTCCGCCGGCATTGGACGGAAGCGGTACAGCGGTATGAAACAAAATAAAACTTTTTTACGTCATTTATCTCATATTAATATTCGCCCCAAAAGCTAAATATTTGGGGCGAATATTAATATACTCTTTACATTTGATGAATTTAAAAGATATTACACATTCTATGCTCTAAAATTATATCCACAATTATGGCAATAATAGATTTTTTTCTTGCCAGAAAACCATTTCTTTGATTGCCACACATGCCCTTTATTATTTACCTTATGTACGATTGCCATCCACCAATGAAAATTAAAAATGCGAATATATCATCTTTGATTTAATTCCCCGGCGGAAATGATGCGACGTAGTGCCTGTCAACTTTTTGAAAGCACGAATATAGATATTTACGTTATGATATCCAATCATACCTGCAATTACTTCCAAAGATAAAGTTTGCAAAAGCAGTTTCTTTGATGCATTAATACGACGCCGAGTCAAAAATTCATGGGGCATCTCCCCGGTTCCTTGTTTAGAAATACGAATAAAATGATACTGGCTAAAATTCATAGATGCAGCCAGCTTGGCTACGGAAACATCTTCCTTGTAATGGTCAGCAAAGTACTGCGCCGCCTACCGCACCGCCGCATTAGCAACTTCCTGCCTCTCTTCTATAGCCGCTTTGGCAACAACATCCAGAAACTCATGAATAAAAAGGATAAGTTTCAGTTCATGCGCCACACTGTATTCCGGACGCATCGCAAACAAACGGTCAAAAATCTCTTTCAATCCATCACCTCCAAATAAAACAAAAAATCTTGATTCAAACATGGTCCGGTAATAAAGCAAAACACCGCTTCCATTAAGATGCACCCAATAAAATTTCCATCTTCCACCTGTCCCGGTTCGATAAATCTGATACTGGCTACAGTGAATCATCGCAGCAGTACCAGACCGCAATAAAAAGCGCTTGCCTTCATAATCCAGTTCTCCTTCGCAGGCCACAGTATACAAAATAAGAAAATTATCCATAATCGTTCCGTATAATATTTCCTTCCCGCCTTAAAATAGGAATACCAAAGCAGGCAAAACGGCAAGCTTGTTTCAAACTCTGATGGCACCCGCTCCCTTCCTCCGACTGGAGCCGCATCCATAACGCCATCTCCATTTTTATATATTTTTATTTCTTTCAAAGAGGTTTATTATGACCAACAGAGAACGTATTTCTGCTATTTTGTATTATCAGCCCTATGATAAATGCCAATTGTACATTTTATTTTCTGGGCGGAAACCATTGACAGATGGGTTCAGGAAGGATATGTATTGCCCGAGCCGGGAAAGTACATAACTGACGATTTCCCAAATGAAACAGCAATCGCAAAAAATTGTGTTTTGACATGAACTGGAATAGCAGTATTGCATCCGAAAATGCACTTTTCCCTAAATTAAAAACGAAAAATACTGGAAACACGAGAGGGCGGGTCTCCTATTGTACGCATTCAATATGGCGTGATGGAATTAGAAAAACCAGCATAGTCTCTATCCCTTCCGCAATTGGCCACACCTTGGTAGACCGAACATCCCGGGAAAAAGAATATGGAGTTGATATTGTTTCTTTGGACTGTGATGGCCTGATCAATACATTGATCCCAACTTGGATTGAAAACGGTGTTAATACCATGTTCCCCATCGTAGCCGGCACTGGAATGCCAGCATCGCACCCTGGAGAGAAAAATACGGACAAGAACTGCGGGGCGTGGTTGGTATGAACGAAGGCATTCGCTCGGGATTATGCCGTCATTGACCAGAAAATTGAACGATGAAAGCCTTTAATTGCACTGGTGGTTACATTCCCTGCCCGGATCATCGAATTGCGCCGGATGCAAAATGGGAAAATGTACAGTATTACCGTGAACAAATTTACAAGCTCTGCGACTAGCCTAAAAAGGGACTGCCATAAAAAGCAGCCCCTTTCAGACTGTCGAAAAAGTCGTTATACCGCAAGCGTAATGAAAAATAATATACCCTTCTTTTTCATCAAAACTTATACTTTGACAAAAAAATGACGCCTGATTCATCGAGAAACCGGCGTCATTACTTGCTTTTTCCGCAATCGCTCTCTGCCGTACCTTTGTACGCCGACGAAAGCGATTACGAAAAATATAACTTCCTTTTTCAACATCTGTCAGCGTGTCGATACTTTATCGACACGCTGAAAGGAACTGCCATAAAAAGTAGTCCCTTTTTTACCTGTTTCTTTTAAAAACCGTAAATATTAAAATCCATTTTTTAACACTTTATCTCAGCCGAACCAGGTCATTGCTTTCACAAAGCGTGCTTATTCCATACAGCATCAAAACACGGTCATAGTTCTGTTGTTGTTCCAGTTCGCTTACCGAATCCGTATAATATCTCAAATCCACCATATCGATCTGAGAAAAATGCTGTGCCAGAAATGGTACAAGGCAGTGCGCATAAGAATCCTTGAGCACCAACAACTTCCCCATCTCTGCTTTGGGATTGACAATACGCACCAAGCTGTGATTGCCATCTAAAAAAACAGAATACATATCCTCCGTTTCTAAATGCTCTTTAAAAAACATACTGTCCTGTTTTCGGCTTTCCTTATATGCACTGTCTATGATTTCTGTTTGCGCATCCGCAGGCGGGAAATAAATTTCAAGCGTATCCGGTGGCATTTCCCACAGCCCGCTTTTCGCATATCCCGTTCCATAAAATCCCGGATAAGAGGTCACAGAAAATACACTTTCGGGTAATGGATTCTGACCAAAAGACGCCATATAAACACAATATGCTAGATAGGCTCCAAACGAAGTCCAATGATGGTCAGTTTTATAAAAAACTGGTTTTTCTGCATCTTTCAGCGTATCGGACAATGGAACCATAGTAAGTACTGGATTTAGATATGCTTCAAACTCTGTCTGAATCACTTCTTCGTCTTGATACGCATCGTGATTATAGGGTAATTTATCTGAAAGAATACTGCCCGCGCTGGGAACAATCATCATCGTACAAGGAATATCTAAATCTTTTGCAAAGTGATAAATAGCCTCCCGATTGGCCGCAATCTTTTTTAAATCCTGTTTTACCGGAACCGGGATCAAATATCCGTCCTTTCCTGCATACACGCCTTTAGCCCCATTGTTTCCGGTATAGAGCTGTGCATGCGCTTCCAAAGAAACAAACTGTTTCCGAAACGGGAAATGATCTGCAAGGTAATTTTCCGTCTGCTTTTCAAAGCTTCCGTTCCAAACCGTTTCCAGAGAAAACTGCGGCAGTTTTGCTAACACTCTTTTTTCTGTCACTGACATTTCCGCCTTTGGAAAAATAAGAAAACCCAATAATAGTAAAAAAAGAAAGGAACAAAAAAAGATGATTAAAATCCAGTTTACTTTTGTATTTTTCTTCATTTTATATGTATTATATCATTATTCTAAAGGTATGCATAATGATATGTATTCTCCTTTTTTAAATACTACTTCTATTAATTTAACTTTACTAAATAAAAACTATCCGTCGCTTGTTATCCATTTTTTCAACTATCATTTTACAATTCTAATTTTTTTCGGTTCACCTCCCCAAACTTTCCAATCTGGACACACCCCTGTAAGTGTGTCATCAAAGATACCTACAGTCTAACTTAAACATAAATTCTTCCCTACGGCTTAATTTACAAATTAATTTTTCTGTCTTTATTATACTGCAATTCATCTTGGATTTTTCACGTTCCAACCTCAACTGCTCTTATCATTAGTTTTCCTGCCTCAATTTTATTTTTCCGCGTTTTTTTATTTTATTACATTTTTTCAATTTCGTCAATGACAAATATATGAAATCTATAAAACAAGGGATTCATGCACAACCGATGCAAAATCAGTTGATTCATGAACCCCTTGCATGCATCTGCGGTTGTTCCCGCAGAAGGAGATTGGAGGATTTGTGTTATTGTCTTAATCTTTGATTTTAATTTTAAAAATTGCCTTTTTTACCTTTACCGGTCCATTCACTTGTACTGCCGTACGGTGTGCATCCACTGGATAACATAGTAGAAAATCACCTTGATTCAAAACCGCATGCCCATTCGCTTCTCCATCCAAAGGCAGAAAATCATCTTTTTCAACAAACTCCTTCTGTTCCATGCGGTCTATAAATCCGGTATCAATTCGCTCTGTTCCAGACAGCATCAAATGAAGATCCAAATAATAGCGATGTGCCTCCCAGAACCGGTTTTCCGGCGTTGTTGTCTCATATTCCACAATATTAACAAACAACTGATCGCCGTCAATGGTATGCGTCCCTTTCTCCAAGGTTACCAGATCATGCTCCTTGGCATAATTAAAACACTGCTGCACTTCTTCTTCCAAATTATCATAATATTTCATGTCTTTGATATTTCCAAATACCATAAGCTTCTTCCTTTCCTCTGCTGTGTTTTTGCCACATCATTAAAATTCCTCCATCAGCATTATCCGGCTTCCATATTTTTGCAATTGAACCTGCTTTTGAAACAAAAGCCAAATTGATGTGTCAGCTCTTATAAATCGTTGTATTGGGATCTGGTACATTTTTCACGCCTTTTACCTTACTCCAAATAATGCTGGCCGGAATACCTACTACCAACGAAACCACAATCGATATGATGGAATACGACCAAATTGAAACCGCATCGGCGGGAACAAAATATTTCACATACACCATCACGCAGGAAGCCGCAATAAAAGCAAGGGTTGCGCCGAAAGTATTGGCTACTTTAGTAAATACACCTAAAATGAAGGTTCCAATTAAAATACCCAAAACCAGACCCATAAATCCGTTAAACCACTCATAAGCAGATTTTACGCCACCGTTTGCCAATACCATGGCAACAACGATGGAAAAAATTCCAACAATTAAAGATACATACTGCCCAATTTTTGTCTGCGTTTCAAAACTCAGCTTCTTTTTAGACAATCTCTCCTGGATATCCAGCGTCCAGCTGGAAGCAACCGAATTTAACCCAGTGGACAGCGTAGACTGTGCCGCCGCATAAATAGCCGCTAACAGCAATCCGGTAATACCCACAGGCAGTTCAAACGCAATCCAGGATGCAAAAATCTGATCCTGCTGTGCCGCAGGCGGCAAAGGATGGCCCTGTACTTGGTAAAATACATACAAGCCGGTACCAATTAAATAAAATACTGTAGCAATAAAAATAGAAAGGCAGCCGTTAGTCAGCATCATTTTATTCAGCTTTTTGGTATCGGTTGTCGTAGTAAACCGCTGCACAATATCCTGACTGGAAACATAGGAGCCCATGGTATTAAAGCCGGCGCCCACAATCAAAAGAAATACACTATTATGCAGCAGATTGGGGTCAAAAATAGGCTCATTATCAGCCAGGAATTTCCCTCCATTGGTAAACTCATTAAAAATAGAACCAATTCCGCCATCCAAATTGGAAAGTAAGAAAATTAATCCAAAAGTCACACCAAGCAACAAAACAGACCCTTGGATAAAATCAGTCCAAAGCACTGATTTTAAACCTCCGGTATAGGAGTAAATAATCGCAATCACTCCCATAATAATAATCAAAATATTAACATTGACATTCATCAGCGAGGACAATACCATACAAGGAAGATACATGATAATTGACATTCGTCCAACCTGATAAATAATAAACATTACAGCTCCCAAAACCCGCAGACCTTTGCTGTGAAACCGCAATTCAAGATAATGATATGCGGTATCAATATCCAGCTTACTGTAAATGGGCAGGAAAAACCGTATGGTCAACGGAATTCCCAAAAGCATTCCCAACTGCGCAAACCACATAATCCATGTTCCGGCATAGGAGTTTCCAGCCAGTGACAGAAAAGAGATGGGGCTAAGCAGTGTGGCAAAAATCGAAACAGAAGTAACCCACCACGGGACCGTGCCGTCTCCTTTAAAATATTCCTTTCCCTTCATTTCTTTTTTTGCAAAATGCAGCCCGGCAAACAAAACTGCAAGCAGATATACGATCAAAACGGCTAGATCAATGTAGGTAAAACCTTGCATAACTATCTCTCCTTTATCTTATATTACATAGGATATTTAAAGATACTTGTCCTGCGCTTTACGAATCATTTCCGCAGCCTGGGCAGCAATTGCCTTATCTTCTTCATGAAGATTTTCAAGAGGCTCTCGAACGCCTCCGATATCCAAGTTCTCATTGATCCTCAAAATTTCCTTTGCAACGGCATACATATTCCCTTTACCTGCACACATCTGATAGATAATTGCATTAATATCATACTGCAATTCCATAGCCCGTTCGCATTCCCCGGATATAATCAGCGCATTCAGCTTTAAAAACAATTCCGGCATTACGCCATAGGTTCCACCAATCCCGCCGTCTGCACCGATTGCCCTACCTGCTACAAACTGCTCATCCGGGCCGTTAAATACCAAAAATTCGCCCCTTGCGGCAATACCATCTGCTTTAAACATCTGGATATCCTGCGTAGGCATAGAAGAATTTTTAACGGCTATCACTCTCGGATTTTTCAGCATTTCATGGAACAAACTCATAGTCAGCGCTGTCCCCGCCAGCTGTGGAATATTATAAATTACAAAATTCAGTTCCGGAGCAGCAGCACTGATTGCATTCCAGTAACCCGCAATGGAATATTCAGGAAGATGAAAATAAATGGGAGGAATAGATGCAATTGCATCAACCCCAACCTGTTGGGAATGCCGCGCCAATTCTACGCTATCACGTGTATTATTACATGCCACATGATTGATAACCGTCAATTTACCTTTTGCCTCTGCCATAACATTTTCAATTACCGTTTTCCGTTCTTCCACTCCCTGATAAATGCATTCACCGGAAGAACCATTAACATAAACGCCTTTTACGCCTTTCTTGACAAAATATCTGGTGAAGGCCCGTACACGTTCAGGACTGATCTCCCCTTTCTCATCATAACACGCATAAAATGCAGGTATGATTCCTTTGTACTTACTTAAATCACGCATTATAAAACACCTCCTGAAATTATTTGACCTTGATGCTCCTAAGGAACAGTCGGTCGATTCATATTTTTTATTTCTTTAAAATTTCATTCAGCATACGGTCCGTCATAATCAATGCACGCGGCACATGAAACGGCCCCTTAAAAGTACAGCCCTTACAGGGCGGCATAGTTGGTTTGCCATCACGCCTTAGATAGCCATACCATTCGCCGTATTCAGGATCCGCGAAATAGGTTTTGCAATATTGTGCCACCTTAAAAAACCACTCCAGATACTTTTCTCCGCCACCCACTTTGTACATCATTAGACTGGCGATCAATGCTTCATTATGCGGCCACCAAAGTTTCATATCATGCTCATAGGCCTCCGGCGGATAGCCCATACAGTCTATAAAATATAAAATTCCCTCATATTCTTTATCCCATCCATTCGCAATTGCCATATCAAAAATTTCCATTGCTTTTTTTTCAAGCTCCGTATTTTTTTCATATGCTGCTTCTTCCATAATAAACCAGGAACATTCAATATCATGACCAGGATTTACAAAACGCCCGGCAGAAATCTCAGACATAAACTCTCCATTCGGTCCAACCGTTTCCAGCGTACATCCGAGCTCTGGTTTATGATGATACTCAAAAATATCATGAACACATGCCTTCGCGCGTTCATCATACAAATCTTTTTGTTCGGGATCACATCGGCGCATTACCGCAGTAATATTAAGATAAATCATTGGATCCGCCAATGCCCGTCCAGTACGGGTTTCCGGAATTGTTTTGGCCCCCAGTCCTGTGGGATCTACAATTAAGCCATGATTTAACTGCCAGATCAACTCATAAGCTTCCCTGGCGCGCAAGAGACAATCTCTATCTCCGGTTACACCATAGTATTCCGCATTTGCTAATACATAAAAACCTTCCGAAAAACAATATCTGCGCTGCCGCAACGGCTTCCCGTCACCAGTCACCGTAAAATACATCCGGTTTCCAGCCTCACGATTAATACAATATTTCTCCATAAAGTCAAGGCAGCTTTTACTAGCCGCCAGCCATTCCTGTCTTGTACCGTAAACATGGCAAAGGTATGCATAGATCCATCCACAGCGTCCTTGCATCCAAACACTCTTATCTGTTGAAAATATCTTTCCTTCCCTCGTCAAACAAGTGTATACGCCGCCGTATTCAGGATCCATACCATATTTTAGCCAAAAATCTACACTGCGGGCTAATTCTTCCTGTATCCAGCTATGCACTTTTGATAATTTTTCACGGTCCATATAATATCAGCTCCTCTGTTTTATACTCTCCATATTTTAAATCATCAAACCATTTGTGCTATCTCACAGTATTTTTCCATATTTTACATCCTTTTTTGTTCTATTATACCATACTTTTATTAAATTGCAATACATATTTTAAGCAAATTAAACATAATTACATACCATATTTTAGAAGAAAACATGGTAATTATTCTAATGTGTATTCAAATATAAAACAGTTTTAAAAAACGGCCGTCTTAATTCAAAGACGGCCGCAATTCCTTCTTAAAGCAAAATGAGATCAGAAAATAAAATTGGCAGGCTGCATTATTCCAAAAACTTTGTCACAGCCACCGAACCCGCTGATTCTATTACCCGGCGGGGCAAATGGTGCTGCAAACATCAGGAAAGAACTTCCTCACTCTTTGCAGCAGACTCTTCCTCCAGCACCTCCTGATATTTTTTCAGAATGCTGCTGTGCAGAAGTTCACGAGTGTCTGCATTGATAGGATGCGCAATATCCTTAAACTCGCCTTCAGGCGTCTTCCGGCTGGGCATCGCGATAAATAACTTATCTTGACCTTCAATGACCTTGATGTCATGCACCACAAATGCATCATCAAAAGTAACCGACACTACTGCCTTCATCCTTCCCTCCGTGTTAATCTTTCTGACTCGAATGTCTGTAATCTGCATACGATTACCCTCCCTTTCACCAGTTGTCCGTTCTGGCTCGTTTGTATATAAATATAAATTCTTTTGCAAATATCAGGAAACCATTGAAAACTATTTCCATTTATGCTAAAATACAAGTAAACTCTATGAAAGAAGGTTTTTCGATGCATCAATTCAGCATGTCCCAACTTAAACCCGGGGCGCATATTCACATGATCGGTATCGGCGGCATCAGCATGAGTGCTCTTGCACACATGCTTCTGGATTTCGGCTACCAAATTTCCGGCTCTGATTCCAAGGCATCTGCTTTAACCGACAGTCTTTCCGCATTGGGTGCCTCCATTCAAATCGGTCAGTCTGCTGAAAATATCCAGAATCCGGATCTCGTATGCTATACTGCCGCTATTTCAGAATCCAATCCGGAACTTCGCAAGGCGCGCACCTTAAACATCCCCGTTATTGAACGGGCCGAACTTCTGGGTGCCCTAATGGAACTTTACAAGTACCCCATCGCAGTAGCAGGGACTCATGGGAAAACCACTACTACGTCCATGCTGTCTCTTGTACTTCTGGCAGCAGACACAGACCCCACCATTCTTGTTGGCGGTGAACTTCCGCAAATCGGAGGAAACTTCCGCTTGGGCAGCAAAAACTATCTCCCCTTTGAAGCCTGTGAATATGTAGAAAGTTTCTTGCACTTCAAGCCATTTTTGTCTATCATCACAAATGTTGAAGAAGACCATTTAGACTATTTTAGTGATATTAACCATATTATATCATCTTTTCAGAAATTTGCAAGACTTACTTCACCCAATGGATGCATAATTGTTTGTTCTGACGATAAAAACCTGCAAAAAGTTGTGCAAAATGTAGACAAAAAAATTATTTTTTACGGTCTTGACGACAAAAACACAGATTTTACTGCCCAAAATATTAAAATAAATCAGGACGGCTTTCCTGAATTTACAATTATAAAGCAAGGCCTGCCTCTGGTTGACATATCCCTTCGGGTAGCAGGTGAACATAACATTCTCAATTCCCTGGCGGTGACCGCCGCTGCAGATTTTCTTGGTCTCCCGATTTCTGCCGTCAAAGAAGGGCTGGAATCCTTTACAGGAACAAAACGCCGATTTGAACATATTGGTACTGTAAACGGCTGTGATATTGTAGATGACTATGCCCATCACCCTACCGAAATCAAAGTCACACTTCATGCCGCACAACAAATGCACTATAATGATATCTGGGTGGTATTTCAACCCCACACCTACAGCCGCACCAAAAGTCTTCTTCATGAATTTGCAGAAGCACTTCCTATAGCAGATCATGTGATAATTACGGACGTTTATCCCGCACGGGAGACTTATGACGGAACCATCCACGCTTGTGACTTAGCCGCTTTGATTCCCGGATCGATTTATATGAACGATATGGATGCTATTACACGGTATCTAAAACAAAATCTACAAAAAGGTGATCTAATCATTACCATGGGCGCAGGTGACGTCAATAAAATTGCCCAAAAACTAAAAGAAACTGAATTGCAATAGAAAAAGCAGCCGCAAAAAAGCGGCTGCTTCAAAATGTCGAAAAAGTCATTATACCGCAAGCAAAATGAAATAACAAAATGCTTTTCTTTTTCATAAACCTTAAATTTTTTACAGTAAATACGCCGAGTTCATCGAGAATTCGGCGTCATTTATTGCATTTTCAACATTAAAGAACTTTACGAAGAAATTCTCTGGTTCGTTCATTCTGTGGATGTTCAAAAATTTCCTCAGGTGTGCCCTCTTCCACAATGTGTCCACCATCCATAAACAACACACGATTCGCAACTTCACGGGCAAAACCCATTTCATGCGTTACTACAACCATGGTCATACCTGCTTTGGCCAAATCCGTCATAACTTCAAGGACTTCTCCTACCATCTCCGGATCCAATGCTGAAGTAGGCTCATCGAACAGCATAATCTCTGGTTCCATGGCCAAAGCCCGGGCAATAGCAATTCTTTGCTTCTGTCCGCCGGATAGCTGAGCAGGATAAGCATCCGCCTTTTCTAGTAACCCCACTCGCTTAAGTAATTCTTCCGCCTTTTTCTCCGCCTCAGCTTTACTCAGTTTTTTCAGAGTCATGGGTGCCATAGTAATATTACCCATAACTGTTTTATGCGGGAAAAGATTAAACTGTTGAAATACCATCCCCATTTTCTGCCGTATTCGATTCAAATCAATACCATGCTGGGTAATTTCTTCCCCATCTACCGTGATTTTACCCTTTGTTGGAATCTCAAGCATATTTAAACACCGCAAAAATGTACTTTTCCCAGAACCGGAGGGACCAATCACCGCCAGTTTCTCTCCCCGTGCAATGTGCTGATCAATTCCTTTCAGTACTTGAAGATCACCAAAATATTTATGTAGATTTTCAACGTATATCACTCTTACGCAGCCTCCTCTCCAACCGTCCAAAAATCTTGGACAAAGTAAATGTCATGGTAAAGTAAATCAAAGCTGCTGTAAGAAGAGGGAACCATGCATTAAAGGTACGGCTCGTGATCATGCTCGCCACTTTAGTTAAATCCTCCATTGCAATATAACCTGCAATAGATGTTTCTTTCAGCAAAACAATAAACTCGCTGGTATAGGTGGGCAGCGCAATCTTAACCGCCTGCGGAAGTACAATTTTCATCGTCGTCTGTAATTTTGAAAACCCCAAAGAGCGTCCGGCTTCCACCTGGCCATGATCAACCGATTCTACACCGCCGCGTACAATTTCCGCCACATACGCCGCACTGTTTAACCCAAAGGCCAAACCGGCAATGATCCACTTCGGCGCAGATACCGTTGCAAATACCCCCATATACATGATCAACAATTGCACTGTTGTCGGAGTTCCACGAATAATTTCAATGTATGCCTTCGCCGGAATGCTTAACCATTTCCAGTCAGACATTTTCATAAAAGCCAAAATAATCCCAAGCACAGTACCAATTACTATGGCCGCCAGCGTCAGCTGCAATGTAACCCCCAAACCACCGATAAGCTGTTTCCAGCGGTCAGCATAAATTAAGTTGGTATAAAAATCATTGCAGAAATTCGCCCAATGGGAGGATATCCATTCCATAATCAACACACCACCTATTTTCAACGGTTTAAAAATGTAAAACAGCTTGGCAGATTAGCATAGGATTCATAAGAACTCCAGTTAAATATTTGTTTTACCAGCGTCTGTCATTCCTTCTTTCCCTAAAATATGAAAGAAAGCGAGAGGAGTTTGACCTCTCGCTCCGCTTTTCTGCCGCAAGCTGTCGGAAAAACTATTCCTTCACAATAATTACCTGGGCGGCTTTATAATAACTGTCAGAGAAATCCACCTGCTGTTTTCTTTCCTCATCCACCGTCATGCCGGCAATAACCATATCCACTTTACCGCTGGAGAGCGCCGCAATCAAACTGTCAAAATTCATATTCTCAATTACCAGCTCGCGTCCCATTTTCCGCGCAATTTCCTTAGCAATCTCCACATCATAACCGGCAATTTCATTATTATCATCCATATATTCAAAAGGTGCAAATTCAGCATTGGTTCCCATAACCAACTTTTCATCCCCTGCAGGTGCCTCTTTGGCCTGCAGTTCCTGCATTGCAGCATCATCTTTATCAATAAATGCCTTACGAATAGTATCAATGGTACCATTTTCATTCATTTCCTTAATAGAGGAATTAATTCCGGCAAGCAGTTCTTCACTTCCTTTTTTTACCGCAATGGCATATTCCTCTTCGGTCAGATTACCAGGCAGGATTTTCAATCCATCAATCTCTGCTACCAAATCCTTTGCCACCTGGTCATCCACAACAACAGCATCGACCTTACCATTCTTCAAGTCCATACCGGCATCAACAACCCGTTTAAAACGAGAAATTTCTGCACCCTCAACTTCATCCGTCACATAGTTATCGCCTGTGGTTCCTTCCTGAACCGCAATCTTTGCTCCTGCCAGATCCGCAGCACTCGTAATCGTTTTTCCCTGCTCAGCAGAACTGGCACTGCTTCCGCTTTCTGCCGAATTCGTATTTCCGCAGCCGGACAGAGCACCTGCAGCAAGCACTACAGATACCGCTAAAGCAATCATTTTTTTAATCATTCTATTCCCTCCTAAAAATAAAAACTTTTACAGTTTAACGCCTTTTATTGTACACCACCAACCAGCGTTTGTCAACAAAAAAATCCCGGTTCAGACAAGTCCCGGGATTCCTTCACACAGAAAAATTTAACGATGCTTCACAAACGCCTCAATCCGCTCTAAAGCCAGATTGATACTCTCCACAGAATACGCGTAGGAACAGCGGATAAACCCTTCCCCGCTGTCTCCAAATGCAGTACCAGGCACCACTGCAACTTTTTTATCATACAGCAAAGCTTCACAAAACGCATTCGAATCCATTCCTGTACTCTTGATACATGGGAAGGTATAAAAAGCACCTTCTGGATTAAAGCAGGCAAGCCCCATATCATTAAATCCCTTCACCATCACCCTGCGGCGTCGGTCATATTCGTCGCGCATCATGGCAATATCGTCATCGCCATTTTGCAAGGCCTCAATAGCCGCATACTGCGCTGTTGTAGGCGCCGACATAATGGCAAACTGATGCACTTTGGTCATTGCTTTTATCAATTCAGGGTGTCCGCAAGCATACCCAAGTCTCCATCCAGTCATGGCATAAGCTTTGGAAAATCCACTTACCAAAACCGTTCGTTCATACATTCCGTCAATCGCTGCAATGGAAATATGCTTTTCATTTCCATAAGTAAGCTCAGCATAGATTTCATCTGCAAGAACTAAAATATCTGTTTCTTTTAAAACATCAGCCAGCGCTTCCAGATGTTCTTTCCGCATTACCGCACCCGTTGGATTATTGGGGAACGGAAGAACCAAAACCTTGGTTCTGGGCGTTATTGCAGCCCGCAGTTCATCCGGTGTCAGTCGAAAATGATTCTCCGCTTTTGTAACAATAGGAACAGGCACTCCGCCTGCCAAAGCGGCGATTGGCCGATAACACACAAAACTAGGCTCTGGAATGAGCACTTCATCTCCAGGCTTTATCACCGAACGCACGAATAAATCAATTGCTTCACTGCCTCCTACTGTTACCAAGGTCTGAGACAAAGGATCATATTTCAGGCCAAATCTACGTTCCAGATATGCACAAATGGCAACGCGCAATTCTTTCAAACCGGCATTGGAAGTATAGTAAGTCTTTCCTTTTTCCAAAGAATAAATTCCTTCATTGCGGATATGCCATGGCGTAACAAAATCCGGCTCGCCCACTCCCAGAGAAATCGCGTCCTCCATTTCTGCGGCAATATCAAAAAAGCGACGGATACCCGACGGCGGAATTTCCCGCACAACAGGGTTCAGCAAAGCACGCATATCCATACTCATAGGGAAATGACCTCCCTTTCATCTTTTTCCGGACGGGCACAGACTACACCATCGTATTTATAACGTTTTAGCACGAAATGCGTTGCCGTTCCAATAACGGATTCCATGGGGGCCAAATGTTCTGATACAAACCGTGCCACTTCACGAATATCTTTTCCCTCTACGGTAATTCCGAAATCATAGCTGCCACTCATCAAACTAACTGCCTTAACTTCCGGATATTGATAAATCCGCTCCGCAATCCTGTCATAACCCAAATCCCTCTGAGGCGTTACACGAAGTTCTATGTATGCAGTCACAACATCGCTTCCGTTTGCCTCATCCCAATTGATACGGGCACCATATCCTAAAATAACATTTTTCTTCTCCAGTTCATCAATAATACCCGCCACTTCGTCCACAGGGAGATTCAGCATAGTAGCCATTTGTTCCAGAGAACAGCGGCAGTCACGGTGCAGAAGTTCCAAAATCATTGCGGCCTTATCATCACGGCTTGACATCATATATTCCTCCTTATTCAGCGCTGTCGACTGCGCCTCTTTCCTAATATCATATCATTTTCTTTTCCGCAAGTCAACCTTTGTACTGTCATCTCAAAGCATTTGTGCAAAAAAAGCCGCAGTCATATCATCAAAATCCGGAAGATTTTCATGCCCGAAATCTGGGTAAAGAACCATTTTCTTTTCAGAAACAATTTTGTTATATATAGCAAATTGGGTAGAAGGCGGACAAACATTATCCATCAGCCCAGTCCCAAATAAGATTTTTGCTTGAATCCGGGGTGCCAGATGCTGTAAATCAATATATCCAAGCCGTGTAAAAACTTCTTCTTCCCGTTCATGTCTGGGATCAAAACGCCGGAAATAATCCTTCAGCTCCCCATACGCCCGCTCTGCCATATCCATTTCCCAAACACGCTTATAATCACTTAAAAACGGATAATACGGAGCCGCCATTTTCAGCTGTGGTGTCAAAGCAGCGCAGGCCACCGTAAGAGCTCCACCCTGAGAACCGCCGAATGCCACTACCCGTTCTTCATCAACTTCCTCTAAGTTCATCACAATCTTGGCCAAAAGTGCTGTATCCAAAAAGACCTGCCTAAAATACATATTATCCGGATCCGGATCATCCAGCCCACGTATAATATGCCCATTTAAGGTATTTCCCTCCACAGGATTTTTATCAATGGATTTTCCGCCTTGCCCGCGCGCATCCATCGCTGCAACCACAAACCCCATATTGATATATCCCATGTAGTTCATCCAGTCTCCCACAGAAGCAGAATATCCGTGAAAATACAGTGCGGCCGGTGCTTTTTCTCTGATTGTAGCAGGCTTTAATAATTTAGCATATACACGTCCGCCTCTGGTACCCGTAAAATACATATCAAAACATTCTACATTTGGTAACTGAAAAGAGCTTCTTGTGATTTCAACCTCAACATTTAAAGCCTCCATTTCCGCAAGAGCTCTGCCCCAGTATTCCTCAAAATCAGCAGGTCGCGGATTCCTTCCTTTGTAATTCTTGAGTTCCTCAACAGGCATATCTAAAATAGGCATATTTTCCCCTCCATATATAAAATAAATTTATTATACTCTTTTTTTATAAAAAGTCAATGCTAAAACATAAATTGTAAGTAATTCGTTAATAACTATAAAAATCCCGAAACCGCCTTTTCTTGACAGTTTCGGGATTTCCACTGCATAAGTTTATTCCGCATCATCTTTATGGGTAACATAGAAAGTGACCAGTTCTTCCAGAATTTCATCCCGCTCCAACTTGCGGATCAAACTTCTTGCACCGTTATACGAAGTAATATATGACGGATCGCCGGACAGAATATAACCAACAAGCTGGTTAATCGGATTATATCCTTTCTCCATTAAGGCATCGTGTACTTTTAAAAGAATTTCCCGCGGAGGCATAGGCCGCTCTGTCTTTACGTCAAATTTCATCGTATTCATCATATTGCTGTTGTTATCCATTCCGACCATCCTTTCTGAATATAATAGCTCATGGCAAATTGCCATTGTTTTCTTTTTATTTTGACGGTTTTTGTCAAAAATTTGTTCCGCAGAATTTTATCTAAGCTGCGCATTCAGTTCCTGTTTCAAATCTTTCAGAATCTGTTCCACCACCGCATTGACTTCCTGATCTGTCAGCGTCCTGTCTGCAGCCCGGAAGGTCAAAGCATAAGCGACACTCTTTTTCCCTTTTTCCACCTGCTCACCCTCATACACATCAAACAGCTGATAACTTTCCAAAATACTTTTACACTGTTTTTCGATAATCCGGTCAATATCACCTACGCAAATCCCGTTATCCACAAGAATCGCAAGGTCTCGGCTGGTAGCCGGGAATTTTGGTAATGCCGTATAGTGCTTATCTTCTGTGTAATGCAGGAGCAGTGTATTGAAATCCAGCATAGCCGCATAAACCTCTGCGTTTATTTTAAAGTTTCCTGCAACAGCAGGATACACCTGACCCAATACACCAATTTCTTCTCCGTGCACCAGCACCTTGGCACATCTTCCCGGATGGAAAGAAGGATTATCTAAGCACGGAGCAAAAGAATATTTCTTAATTTCCAAACGCTCCAGCAACTGTTCCGTAATACCCTTTATATCGTAGAAATCTCCGCTGCCATACATTCCCATTGCCACAATCTGCTTTTCTTCCGGCAGAACCTGGTCTTTTACAGGAAGATACACGGTTCCAATCTCAAACACAGCCGCTTCTGGATTTCTCCGGGTATAGTTAGTACGCAGCGTTTTCAAAATAGAAGAAAGCATATCCGTACGCATAACGCTGTTTTCTTCCCCCAGAGGATTGGATATTCGAACCATATTCCTTCTTTGGTCACTTTCCGGAATCCGAACCCAGTCATTTTCCTTTGGGTCTATAAAGGAATAGGTCATGGTCTCATACAAACCAGCCGAAGTCAATTCACTGCGAATAGCATCCTCCATCTTCTGTTTCCGGTTCTTTCCACCAACCACCACTTCGCTCTTCATCATAGTTGACGGAATTTTGTCATATCCGTAAATTCTCACAATTTCCTCGGCAATATCAGCCATGCCCTCCACATCGCCACGGAAAGTAGGCACATATACCTTTCCATCCTTTACTTGGAACTCCAACCGCTCCAAAATTTCAATCATCTCATTTTCCGGAATTTCCATTCCTAAAAACCGATTCATTTTCTGTGGTTCAAAAGGAAGTACAAGCTGTTTTTTCGGCACAGGATATAAATCAATCACACCCCCAACGACCTCACCTGCCCCAAGCTCCGCCATAAGCTGACAGGCGCGGTTAACCGCAGCCAAACAATTCTCCGGATCCAATCCTTTTTCAAACAAGGCTGACGCATCTGTGCGCATTCCCAATGCTTTGGCGCCGCGGCGCACCGCAACCGCCTGGAAATTGGCAGATTCAAACAACACCGTTACCGTATCTTCTGTTACTTCCGAGTTGGCGCCGCCCATAACGCCGGCCACCCCGATTGCCCGTTTTTCATCACTGATTGCAATCATAGAGGACTGCAGGGTTCTGGGCTGGTCGTCCAAAGTTTCAAGCTGTTCACCTTCGCCTGCATTACGAACAATAATTTTTCTGCCTTCTACATGATCCAAATCATAAGCATGCATGGGCTGTCCATATTCCAGTAAAATATAATTGGTAATGTCTACCACATTATTAATCGCACGAATTCCACAGGCCTTTAAGCGTTTTTGCATCCATTCCGGCGATGGCGCAATCCTAACATTTTTCACCACACGTGCAGTAAACCTGGCACAAAGTTCTGGATTCTGTATTTCCACTGTTGCATAGTCATTTACGTTTTCCTGATTTTCAGGCACCGTAACCTCTGGCACTGTAAAAGGCCGCTGAAACGTAGCAGCTGTTTCCCGGGCCAGTCCAATAATACTCATACAGTCCGGACGGTTGGAAGTAATTTCAAACTCTGCTACACTTTCATTCAAGCCTAAAACGTCAACGATATCTTTCCCAATTTCGGTTTCCTCCGGCAAAATCAAAATACCGGTAGCCCGTTCTTCGGAAATGCCCAGCTCATCTGTAGAACACATCATGCCCCAGCTTTCTACACCCCGAAGCTTTCCTTTCGTAATCTTGACACCGCCGGGCAGACAGCTCTTATGCTTGGCGACCGGTACAACAGCTCCTTCAAACACATTTTTTGCTCCAGTCACAATTTGAATAGGGGCGCCTTCTCCCACATCTACCTGACAAACCACCAGTTTGTCCGCATCCGGATGCGGCGAAATGCTGCATATTTTACCAGTAACAACATTTTTAAATTCCCTGGCAGGGTTTTCAATCCCCTCCACAATGGAACCAGACATGGTCATCATATGGGTATAAAGTTCCTCATCAATTCCATCTATATTGGTATAATCTTTCAGCCATGATAATGGTAATTTCATCCTATTTTCATCCTTTCCTGTCAGTTAAACTCAGAACTGCTGCAAAAACCGAACATCGTTTTCAAAATACAAACGCAGGTCATCAATATCATATCGGAA
Source organism: Ructibacterium gallinarum (assembly GCF_014982785.1). GTDB lineage: Bacteria > Bacillota > Clostridia > Monoglobales > Monoglobaceae > Ructibacterium > Ructibacterium gallinarum. The sequence goes on along the minus strand of NZ_JADCKB010000016.1, from coordinate 36,656 downwards.
CATGGTAATACGTTCCAGCCCTATTCCAAAAGCAAAGCCTGAATATTTGTCCGGATCAATCCCACAGTTACGCAGCACTCTCGGATGCACCATACCGCAGCCCAAAATCTCAATCCAACCTTCACCTTTGCAGATTCTGCATCCTTTTCCACCACAATTAAAACAGGAAATATCTACCTCCGCACTGGGTTCTGTGAAAGGGAAATGATGCGGCCGAAACCGAAGGCGGGTATCATCCCCGTACAACTTCTTGACAAAAACCTCAAGTGTTCCCTTCAAATCTGCCATGGTAATATTTTTATCTACCACCAATCCTTCTATCTGATGAAACACAGGGGAATGGGTAGCATCTACCGCATCGCTCCGATAAACCCGTCCCGGCGCAATAATCCGGATCGGAGGCTTTTGCTGTTCCATCGTTCGCACCTGTACCGGTGAAGTTTGTGACCGAAGCACCACATTATCATTAATATAAAAGGTATCCTGCGTATCCCGTGCGGGATGGTCTTTTGGTATGTTCAGCGCTTCAAAATTATAATAATCAAGCTCTACATCTGGGCCTTCTGCAATGGAAAAACCCATCCCGATAAATATGTCTTTTAAATCATCAAGCACTGTGGTAAGCGGGTGCTTTTTTCCCTTGGGCCGCCTTCTTCCAGGCATGGTAACATCAATGGTTTCTTGCTGGAGTTTCGCCGCCTCTGCCTCTGCTTCCAGAACTGACTTTCTCTCCTCCAAAGCCTGCTCAATTTCACTGCGCACTTCATTTGCAAGCTGGCCGATTACCGGCCGCTCTTCCGAAGAGAGTTTTCCCATTCCCTTCATAACCGCAGTCAATTCTCCTTTTTTCCCAAGGTATTGGATCCGCAGTTCTTCCAGCTGCGCCAATGTCTCGGCATGGTTTAATGCCTCTGCCGCAGCAGAACGAATTGCTGTTAATTGCTCTTTCATGATATGAAACCTCCAAACATCTTCTGCCAATTTCGTCATTTAAATTTATCATAACACAAATGTAACGGACTGGCAAGAAAAAACACAGATTTTTTTCATAATTTACCGTATATTTTCGATAAACCCATCAAAATTACTTATCTTCCAAGGTGCTTTCTTCTATAATATATCGAGGTCTTCGTTTGACTTCCTTATAAATTTTACCGATATATTCTCCTATCACACCCACCGATACTAACTGCACACCGCCCAGAAACCAGATAGAAATCATCAAAGAGGACCATCCTGTCACACTGACACCAAAGGCACGGGCACACAAAGTATAAACAGCGGCTGCCACTGCCAAGACGCAGACAAAAACACCCAGTCCCCAAACTAATCGGATGGGTTGAATACTAAATGAAGTAATTCCGTCAAACGCAAAAGATAACATTTTTTTTAGTGGGTATTTGCTTTCACCTGCAAAACGCTCCATCCGTTCATAATGTACTGTTCCGGTACGAAAGCCTACCAACCGCACCATACCCCGTAAAAACAAATTGACCTCAGGGAACTGTGCCAAAGCTTCAATAGCCCTCCGGCTCATAAGACGGTAGTCTGCGTGATTCTCTACCACATCCGCTCCCAAAAGTTTCATCAACTTGTAAAAGGCACGGGCGGTAAATCGTTTGAACCAACTGTCTGTTTCTCGTTTGCTCCGCACCCCGTAAACAATATCGCAGCCTTCATAAAATTTGGCCACAAATTCAGGAATTTTTTCAATATCATCCTGCAAATCTGCATCTACGGAAATACAACAGTCACAATATTCACAGATGCTCAGCAATCCGGCAAGTAACGCATTCTGATGCCCCGTATTCCGTGCAAGCTTGATTCCTTGAAAAAGCGGGTTTTTACGGGACAATTCTGCAATCATGCTCCAAGTCTTGTCCTTACTGCCATCATCCACAAAAACCGTTCGACTTTCTCTACTAACCATGCCTTTTTGTATCATACCAGAAAGCAAAGACTCTAAACGCTTTGCCGTTTCCGGGAGTACAGCCTCTTCATTATAACACGGAATCACAATATAAAGCTTTGCATCACGCATGGCTTTTCTCCTTTCCTGCCTTCTGTATCAATAGAAAAAAAGGGCGAACCACCGTCCGCCCTTCCTGTTTTTTGTGTCTTATTCTGCTGTCGCACTGGCTGCCGGAGCTGCACTGGCATCTGCTGCAGCACTTGCCTCAGGCGCCTCCGCATTGGCATCTGCACCTGCATCGGCTTCAGAAGCCGTATCAGCGTCAGCCGCTGTACCTGTTTCTGCATTTTCAGCCTCTGCCTGCTGCTGCGCAATCTGATCTGCAGTCATAATAATATTACCCTCAGCATCTACCATATTTCCGTTTTCATCCATGGTCAGCTGGGAAGTGGCATCTATTCCAGCAGCATCTGTTCCAGTTTCTTCAGTGGTTTGGGCCGCCTCATTTTCCGCATTGGTCTGATTATACACATTAATCGCCATTGCCGCAAAGGTAATAGAAGACACAATAAATAAAATTGCAACAACAGCTGTAAATTTCTTCAGCATAGCATCCACGGTTCTTCCCTTGTTTTTTCCAAAAAAGGTTTCTGCACCGCCTGCAATTGCACCGGATAATCCCTGCTGTTTACCGTGCTGCAAGAGCACAACTACAATAAGTGCCAGGGAAATAATTACATGGATAATGGTCAAAGCTATCATCATTTTTAAAAACTTCCTCCTCGTTTTCTGTATCAATCTCGAACCGTTCCTTAAAACATCTTACGTCCAGTATGTGCTATTGTATCATACACAAGAATATTTTTCAAGTATTTTTTTCAAAAAACTCAAAGTTTTTCAAAAAAACGTCCCAAAACCTAAACTCACGCTTTTTTTACCATCCCATCTTATGCTAAGTCCTGTATTAAAAAACCTGTTCGTAAGTTCACAAACTATTCACATATCTTTCACAAAATATTCACCCACATTTTTTTGAATCTGTTATACTATATTTGTAGCGGGAGAGAAACCGCTACAGAATGCAAATACATAACTCCCTCCCTTTGAAGACCGTTCCCCCAAGCGGTCTTCTTTTTTTGGCTGTACGAGTTCACAAACTATTCACATATCTTTCACAAAATATTCACCCACATTCTTCTGAATCTGTTATACTATACTTGTAGCGGGAGAGAAACCGCTGCAAAATGCAAATACATAACTCCCTCCCTTTGAAGACCGTTCCCCCAAGCGGTCTTCTTTCTTGTTTTTAGATAAACGGAAACATTTACCGTAACAGCTTTGTAAGTTGAAATTTTATGAAAGATATGCTATACTATTTTCTTGAGTTCTTTCATATAAATATATAAGCAATGAGGACAAAGTCTTCTATCTGTAAAAAGATTTTTTAAACTACCGCCAAACGGCGGACTGAAGGAGTGTTTACTTATGAAAAAGTATACGTTTTCCCTGCGCATGCTCATATTGTTTCTTTGTGCAGCGATTTCGATCCAGTTCTTCTGTGGACCGGACGGCGAAAATCAAGCGCAGGCCAAATGGAGTGAGATGCGCGGAGTGTGGGTCTCAACCGTAGCAAATATTGATTACCCTTCACAACAAACCACGGATGCAAACGTTTTAAGAAACGACCTGATTACCCTACTTGACAACTGTCAGGCAATGGGATTTAATACTATTTTCTTTCAGGTGCGTCCCGCCAGTGATGCATTATATGCGTCCTCCATTTTCCCTTGGTCACGGTATTTAACTGGTACCCAGGGAACTGCGCCGGATCAAAATTTTGATCCGCTGGCGTTTGCAGTTGAAGAAGCACATGCACGGAATATGGAACTTCACGCTTGGATCAATCCTTACCGGATCACCAACTCCTCGGCGGACAACGACAAACTCGCATCCAACAACCCCGCAGTACAACATCCTGAGTTGGTTATTTATGACAGTGACGGAAAAATGTACTACAATCCTGGAGACAGTGCATCCATCAATTTGATTGTGGATGGCGCAGTAGAAATTGTAAAGAATTACGACGTTGACGGTATTCATATGGATGATTATTTTTATCCCTCCGGAGATTTCAACGATGATACCACTTATTCTTTCTATAAAGATGAATACCCTGATAAGGGGGACTGGCGCCGGGCTATGGTAAATAAGCTGGTTCAGCAGATGGATGAAGCTGTACATGCAGAAAATCCAGATATTGAATTCGGTATTAGTCCCCGTGGCATTTGGGCAAATGCTTCTGAAATGCCGGAAGGCAGTGATACCAATGGCGGGGGGTCTTATAATCAAATCTATGCCGACTCCCGTGCATGGGTAAAAAATGGTTGGGTCGACTATATTATGCCTCAAATTTACTGGAATATTGGATACGAAATTGCTGACTATTCTGTGCTGACACAATGGTGGTCTGATGTGGTAGATGGTACGGATGTACGCCTCTACATCGGTGAAGGCGCTTACCGCACCACCTCTAGCACCCTACCGGCATGGACAGGAGATAATGGGACCAATGAGCTTCGCCAGCATGTTGCTTTAGGACGCAGCAATGATCTGATTTCCGGTTATTGTATGTTTACTTACCACACTTTTTTGGAAAATCGTGCGATATTTGATCTAATGACCGAACTGAACGCACAACCAGCAGTATCCCTGAGCAATGGAGAAGAACCGTCCGATCCGCAGACTCCGGAAACCACTCCGGAGCCTGCTCCCGAAACCGATTCTAATGCCGATTCCGAGCAATCTGATGTCCCTCTTGTAACGGACAAGCCCGAGGATGAAGCTTACGTGAACAAATTCCAGGATATGGATGATTATTGGTGGGCTATGGACGCAGTCAATGCACTTGCTTCTCAAGGAATCATCCGCGGCCGCAGCGAAACAGAATTTGACCCGGATTCTTATATCACCCGTGCAGACAATACAGTGCTTCTTCTGCGGATTTTAGGAAAACAAGCCGAATTTGAAGATAACTTTGATGACGTCTACCCGGGAACTTATTATTACAATGAAATTGGCATGGCCAAAACACTTGGAATTGCCCAAGGCTATGGTAACAACCTGTTTGACCCTGACAATTATATTAAACGGCAAGATATGGCAACTCTGGCATACCGTGTCCTACAGGAAGAAAATATACTAACTGCCATACCCAACACAGCCGACCTCAATGCCTTTTTAGACAAAGATAGTATTGATTTTTACGCAAGAGATGCAATGGCTGCCTGCGTGGGTGCAGGTTTAATGAGCGGTTATGGCGATGGCTGGATTAATCCTCAGGGCAATGCCACCCGAATTGAAGTTGCTTTATTTATGTACCGTATTCAAAATCTAATGCAAAATAGCCAAACTCTGACAGAATAAGTTTGAATGGACAAGCCATAGTATATTTTAAAAAATGCAGTCAAAGCCTACATGAATGTTGCAGGCTTTGGCTGTTTTTTTGTTTTAGAAGGCTTTTTATAAAGTATAATTTTTCTATTTGGGGAAATACTATCCGCAGGTGATAATATGGAAAAGAAAACTCCCATTACGGCGGAAATTCAAAAAAGTTTCGATTATATTAAAGAACGCTTTCAGGTCCCGCAAAATTTTGATTTTATTGTCCGCGAATTTCAAGTAAAATTTAACGATGGCTATGCGGACAGCTTTTTGATTTTTTATGATGGTATGGCTAATAAAAATTTTATTAACCGTGACCTAATGCGAAGTCTGCTGCAAAGTGGCGTTGATGCCTCTTTATCGGCTCCGCGGGAAGAAACGATATTTAAAAAAATGACTGCCTTAGGTCCGCTGACTATGGTACGTGATTTTGAAACCGTTGAAGAAACTGTAACCTTTGGAAACTGCCTGCTTTTTGTTGACGGATGCGCCTGCGCATTTGCTGCCGATGTCAAAGGCTGGAGCGCCCGCGGAGTTGGTCAGCCAATCCAGGAAGCCAGTCTTTCCGGTCCACAGGAAGCCTTTAATGAAATTATTATGACCAATCTTGCCTTGGTTCGTAAAATATTAAAAACAGCTGATTTGGTAGCCGAAAATATTAAGGTTGGTTCTGTCAGTAAAACTCCATGCGCACTCTTATATCTAAACGGCGTTACTAACGAAAATTTGGTGGCCGAAGTACGCCGTCGTCTAGAAGGAATTGATACTTCCTATATTTTTTCTGCCGGCGATGTAGAAATGATGATTGAAGACAACACTTATTTTCCCATGACACATATTCTAAAAACGGAACGCCCCGACCGTACGGCCGCTATGCTTGCAGAAGGGAAAGTGGCAGTCATTGTACAAGGCAGCCCTTTTGCCCTGATTCTTCCCACCACCGCCTCGGATCTGACCGAAGCTGCCGAAGACAGCTACGTTCGTGTTCCGGAAGCTAACTTTATGCGTCTTGTCAGATTGGCGGGTATGCTCCTCTCCGTTCTGCTTCCAGGGCTTTTTATTGCAATCATGCTGTATCATCACGAAATTTTGCCAACAGACCTTTTGCTTGCCATTGAAGAAAGCAGGGAAAAAGTCCCCTTTCCGTTGGTCGCAGAACTTATTTTAATGGAACTTGCCTTTGAACTGATCAAAGAGGCCTCCATCCGGGTCCCCAGCCCGGTTGGCTCCACCTTGGGTATTATCGGAGGCTTGATTTTAGGACAAGCCGCAGTGGAAGCACATATTGTAAGTCCAATCCTAATTATTATTGTATCCATTGCTGGGCTTGGAACCTTTGCCGCACCCACCTCTTCACTGGCGCGCTCGATGGCACTAATCCGATTTTTATTTATTATCTTTGGTGCCGCTTCCGGTCTGCTGGGATTTCTTTGCGCACTGTGCATTACCGCCGCACTACTTGCCGCCTCAGAATCCCTTGGTGTCCCCTTTCTCTCCCCTCTGGCGCCTAAAAACGGTGACTCCATCTGGGGTTCTCTCCTTATCCGTCCCATTTGGAAAAAAGAGCACCGCCCCCGCAGTCTACAGGCAAAAGATCCAATACGTCAGCCCCATATTAGCCGAAAATGGATGCACAACGGAAAAGGAGGTAACTCATAATGCATACACAGAGAAAATACCTGGGAAAGTGGGAGTTAGGCTGTATCGTTTTCAACTCATGCATATATAAGATATTTACAACTTATCCCCAAAATTTTGGTAAAATCAGCGGTTCTGCCGGCTGGCTGACCGCACTTTACACTGGCATCCTTTTTTTAGTGATATTGTTCCTTGTATTGACAATACTCCTTCGCCGTGAAAAACCTTACTCTCTCGGATCCAGTTCTGCCGCACACACCGCCGCTAATGGGATCCGGCTGCTCTTTTTCTTGGCCACTCTTGGTTCTGCCATCTATGCGCTGCGGGAATGTACTACCGTACTACAAACCGTTTCCTATGCACATTCTCCCTTATGGTTTTTAATGTTCTTTTTTATTCTGGCAGCAGTCTTTACTGCTGTGTGTGGCGCCCGCGCGGTTTATCGAATGCATTCTCTGTTGATTTTGCCGATTGGAATAGTTACATTGGCCATTGCCGCTTTAGGATTAAAATATGCTGATCCTCTTTATTTGGCACCCATTCTGGGAACCGGGCCAAGTCAAGTTTTCATTCGAGGTTTATCTACACTGTTTTTATACAGCGATATTATTTTCATTTTTTTACTTTTCCCCCACTGCCGGCCAGAAGTAAATATTCGGAAAACCGTAATGACAGGTGCAAGTGCGGCGGTTTTTGTCAATGTTTTTCTCATTACTGCCGCCGCTATGGCTGAGCCATTTGAAATGGGCGGCTCTTTCGGCGTGCCGGTGTATCCCTTGGCCAAAACCGCCTATTTTGGAAGTTTTTGGTCCAGGCTTGACGCTGCCTATTTGACAGTCCTTATCTTATCTTCGATTCTCTATTTAGCACTGACACTGCACCTGGCTGCTTTATGCGCACACGGTATTCGCCTTCATAAAAAAAAGAAAAGGGCACGGACATTTCCAAAAACTTTATGCATTTTCTTAATCTTTTTTATGATTTTTTCTCTCTCCGGCTGTTACGATGGCCGAGAGGTAGAAGCAGGTGCATACCTAATTGCCCTGGGCATTGATAAAGGAGAAGCCTCTGCTTATCGCTATACTTTCCAGCTTTCCAATCCTCTTAACATGGGGGCCATTACCGACACCTCCGGTATGGGTGGAGAAAATGAAGGTGAAGACCAGGAAAATACCTCTTCCAAAGAAACACCAGAAATTAATAAGACTGTCAACAACATAATAATCGAAGATGACGATTTTTATCTGGCATTAAATCAACTGAAAAGTCATCTAAGTAAAGAACCAGAACTTTCGCATTTAAAGGTGATTGCCTTTTCCACTGCATTAGCCGAAGAGGGATTAACAGATATTACATCTGTCTTGTTGAAAGAACGGGAAATACGTCCCAGCACCAATCTTTGCCTAGCCGATTCTGCCGAAGCATTGCTTACACAAGTAAAACCCACTCTGGAACAAAGTACTGCAAGATATTATGAACTTCTGTTTCAAAATCAAAATACCCCTTATGCGCCTGTAACCGAATTGCGGGAATTTGCAGCTTGCGCCGTAGATTCCGGCAAAGACCCTGTATTACCTATAGCAGATAAAGAAAAATTGATGGGCATGGGAATTTTTCAAAATGGTAGGCTTGTCTCCCGCGCTGATGCACAGGAGGCAATGCTTTACAAGTTGCTAAGCGGCACTGCTCATCATATTTCTATTCAAGCTGGCAATTCCCTTTTTGCTGTGACCAGTCAAGAAAAATCTAAAATTGAAATTCAGTTGGAAGGAAGTACAGCGCAAATTCAAATTCATCCTACATTGAAAGCCGATTTAATCCACGGTACGTTAGAAGATGCTCCGCTGCTTGCCGCAAAATTAGAAGAAGAAATGACTTCCTTTGTGCAAAAAACCTCCCGGCTTCCAGCAGATATAATCGGAGTGGGTAGAAAAGCACGCTTACAATTTTTGACAGAAACAGACTGGAAAAATATTGACTGGTATACAATTTTTTCAAATTCTACAATTTTTACCAAAAGTAACATAAAAATAGGATAAAATGTAGAATTTTTACAAAAATTTAAAAAATTTTCTATTTTTCTCTTGACTTTTCTCTTCCATAATGTTATGCTTATACCAGATCTTGAGTTAAATGAGAAAGGATGTGGCATATATGGCGATGAAATCAACAGGTATTGTAAGAAAAGTAGATGAATTAGGGAGAGTAGTACTGCCGAAAGAGCTAAGAAATACACTGCATATTGCACAGAAAGATCCTCTGGAAATTTATGTTGAAGGTGACACGATTATTTTAAAGAAATACGAACCAGCCTGTATTTTTTGCGGGAGCGCAAGCAATGTTATAAATTTTAAAGACAAAAAAGTCTGCACAGAATGCATTGCAGAAATGAATCAAAAATAATATTTTTTCAAAGGCTTAACTGCAGTTTATTGGTTTATATTAGAAAAAAATTTTTAGCACTTTCAATATAAAAATTCCTGTTTTGCATAATGCAAAACAGGAATTTTTTTGGGCAGTCACTTTCCAGTGCTGCCCAATCATTTATTTTCTATTCACTTACTGTCCGGACGAACTGCTGCTGGAACTGCTTCCGGATGAACTTGATGTTCCCTGCTGTTCAGCGTACTTGGTCTGGAAATCATTTGCCGCAGTTTCAATGGCCGTCAAAATATCCTTAACAGACATTTTCTCCATCATACTTTCGTTTACCTTAATCTTAGCCTGCTCTTTCCAATACCCTTCCAGCTCATATTTTCCAGGAATTCTCTTAATAATATGATATCCGTAAGATGTTTCAACCAAATCGCTGATTTCATTCAACTTCAGTTTAAACGCCGCTTCTTCAAAAGCAGGCATCATCTCCCCGGGGCCAAAAGTATAACCAGCTTCTGTCTCTCCGGTATCTTCATTAAATTCCTCCATCAGCGCATCAAAATCTTCTCCACTCTTTGCACGGTTTAAGATTTCTTCCGCTTTTGCTCTTTTATCTTCGGCAGGAGCCGCTTCTTCTCCTTCCGCTGCTTCCGTATCGTTTGATGCAGTATCATCCGTCTTAATTAAAATATGCTTCACGGAAGCTTTATCATCCGGTGTATATTGGTCTAATACCGAGGTATCTTCCGGATAATACTTGGAAGGATTTTTCTCCATATCGCTTTCCACAGCCTGAATATGCTCATACTGGACGATCTTTCTGTTATACTGCTTAATACTTTCCAGCCCTTGTGCTTTTGCATTCAATTCTACCAGCTCTTCTCCATACAAAGCAATCAGCTGCTGGTTCTGCGTTTGCGCAGACATTAACGCTTCTTCTTCATTCCATTCCACGCCATTTTTATCTCCAGCATTCATCAGTAATACTTCTCCGATCGCAGCATCCAACGCATTGTCTTTTACGATGTCTGAAGCTTTTTTCCCATCTTCACCAGTCTGATCCCAATCATACTCCGTAGGAGTGGTCGCACTGGTTGCAGTATCATTCTGGTAATATTCCATTGCTGCCTGATAGATATAATACTTCATATCCAGGTCTGTAATTTCTGTACCGTCTACTGAAGCAATTTTCTTGCCTTCCGGCATATTTTCAATCCATACTGGTATTCTCAGGCATAAAAACAATACCAACGCACCAACCACTGCTGTACCAATCAAAGACAGTACCAAGGAACTTACTGTCATAGTCACTTTCTTAGGTTCTTTGGGTGGTTCTATAAACGCCTCATCTGACCAGCTGTCATCTTCGCCCTCTGCCGGAATTTCCGACATTTCACCGTTTGCTTCATACCCTGCAAAAGTATCTCCGTCTTCCGTTTGTTCCTGGGATGCGGCGCTGTCAATCTCATCCTGAACTTCTGCTGCAGCCTCTGCCAGTTTTGCATCCAAGTCTTCGCGCACTTTATCCTGCATACTGTTTTCTTCAGGAGTGCCCTTTAGATCTTTGTTTTCATTCTCCACGTTCTACCTCTCCTTTATCTATACAATGCTGTCCGCAACATTCGGACAATTATTCATATTATACAATACTTTACTGAATATTTCCAGTGTTTTTTAAAATTTTATTCAAATGTTTACACTCCGTTCACAAACAGCGGCTTTTCACCGGATAAATGCCCCAAAATTTCGGCTATTGCGGCAAAATATTCTTTTTCTTTACCCGGTTCTGGTTTTTCCAATTTAAAATGAAGCCGCGGTTTATCAGGGTTCGGTAAAAAGATTGATTGGGAGCGCAGCGTAACAAGTTTCACCATTGCCGCTGGATCCGGCATATGCTTTTCGTCAAACTTAAAAATGACTTGCGTAAGATTTCCTATCATTTCCGTCACACCACACCGCTGAGCCATAGCTCTCAAAAGTGCACTTTCCATTAAATTAGCAACAACCTGCGGCACTGTTCCGTAGCGGTCCTCTATTTCATCATACGCATCATAAAGCTCTTCCTGGGTTTCTATAGAAGAAATCCGCTTATACGCCTGTATGCGCTGACTGTGGTTTTGGATATACTGCTCCGGAATATAAGCAGATACCGGCAAATCAATCAGGGTTTCCGTCTTCACTTCCTCTATCTCTCCCCGCTGTTCCCGCACTGCTTCTTCAAGCAACTGGCAATACATTTCATAACCGACCGCTTCCATATGCCCATGCTGCTGAGGACCAATCAAATTTCCTGTGCCCCGAATTTCTAAATCTCGCATAGCTATTTTAAATCCAGATCCAAATTCCGTAAACTCTTTGATAGCCAGCAATCGTTTTTCCGCTTCTGGCGTTAACACCTTATTTCTTCTAAAGGTCAAATAGGCATAAGCCAGCCGGTTGGATCGACCCACGCGGCCTCTGAGCTGATACAGCTGCGCAAGCCCTAAACGATCTGCATTTTCAATAATCAATGTGTTGACATTGGCAATATCAAGCCCCGTCTCAATGATAGTGGTGCAAACCAGAATATCCACCTCTCCATTTGCAACGTCCATCATAATTTCCTCTAATTCCCGCTCATGCATCTGTCCATGTGCTACCGCTACACGGGCCTCCGGCGCCATCTCCGCAATTTTATTTGCCGCCCGGTAGATTCCTTCCACACGGTTAAACAAATAATACACCTGCCCATTGCGGGCGAGTTCCCGCAAAATAGCTTCCCGAATCACATTCTCATCGTATTCCAGCACATAAGTTGCAACAGGCAGCCGATCTCCCGGCGGCTGGTTGATGACGCTCATGTCCCGAATGCCACTAAGGCTCATATAAAGCGTTCTGGGAATCGGAGTAGCAGACAAAGTTAGAACATCCACCTCCCGGCGGAGCTCTTTTAATTTTTCCTTATGTCCTACCCCGAACCGTTGTTCTTCATCAATCACTAAAAGCCCCAGCTTTCGGAATTTTACTGCCTTTCCCAAAAGCTTATGCGTGCCAATTACCACATCAATTTCCCCGCTTGCAAGTCCCTTAAGCACCTCTTTTTGATATGCTCCGGTTGCAAAACGCGAAAGCATACCCACTTGTATTGGATAATCCATCATCCGCTGTTTAAAATTATGGTAATGCTGGGATGCAAGAATGGTTGTAGGCACCAGATAGGCGACCTGATAACCGCTCATAACCGCCTTGAAAGCCGCCCGCATAGCCACTTCGGTTTTTCCGTATCCCACGTCACCGCACAAAAGGCGATCCATAGGATGCGGCTTTTCCATATCTGCCTTGACTTCTGCAATACTGCGGAGCTGATCCTCCGTTTCTTCATAGGGAAAGGCTGCTTCAAAATCATGCTGCCATTCAGTATCCGGCAAAAAAGAAATTCCTTTAAGCTTCGAACGCTGCGCATAAAGTGCGAGCAAACGCTCGGCCATCTCAGCTGCGGCTGCTTTCACACGCTGCCGGGTTTTTCCCCATTCTGTACCACCCAGCTTATTGACACGCACGTGAGCGGTATCTTTAACGGTATACTTAAACACCATATCCAGCTGATCTGCTGGAACATATAACACATCGCTTCCCCTGTACTGAATCTTAAGATAATCCTTTCGCACGCCCTCTACACACAGCTGTTCAATGCCGGTATACTGGCCAATCCCGTGATTCTGATGCACCACATAATCCCCAGGGGATAAATCCATAAAATTAGCAATCTTCTCACTATTCTTTGGCTTGACCCGGCGGCGTTTCTTTTTCATACCGCCAAATATTTCGCGATCGCCCAAGACAGCTACCCGGATCAATGGATATTCAAAACCTCTTTTTAAGCTTCCGCAGGTTACTGTAATTCCTCCTGGATTAGGCAATACCTCTAATGTTTCCTGATAGTTGCAGTGAATCCCTTCTTCCTCGATCTGACGAATCAGGTTTTTTGCTTTGCCCTCCGAACCTGCCAAAATCACCGTTTGATAAATGTTCTGCTGATAATAGCGCAATGCCTCACATAAAAACGAAAGCTTCCCCTGAAACCCCTGCAAGCTTTTTACAGTCAAGCTTTGGATTTGCGCTGGACGATAATCCGGCGTTCTCTGTGATACGCCGCTCATTCCTACTACCCTATACGCAAGCAAACGAGATACCGCCTTATGCCACGCAATACTATATTCCATATCTGGCTGAGCCAGAACCCCACGCTGTGCTAAATCACAAATTTCTTCTGCTTGCTGATTCGAAAGTAGTCCTGCTTTTTCACTGAGGTGCACCGGTTCATCAAAAAAGACAATCGTATCCGGTACAAGATAATCTAAAAGTGTAGGAAATGCCGAATAAATATAAGGAATATACTTATCTAAAGAAGGAAACAACATTCCCTGCTCCAGACGCTCAATGTCCCGGTGTAAAACGGATAATACTTTTTCTGTCCGCTCCTCACTAGGGTTCACCGTCCGACACACCGCTTGGAGAGTATCTATCAGTTTTGTACGCTGTAAGTCCGAGAGCAACAACTCCCGTACAGGATAAATCTCTGCCCTATTTAGCCGCTCTACTGTTCTCTGGCTTTCGGGATCAAACAACCGAATCGAATCCACTTCTGTATCAAAAAATTCAATACGGATAGCCCCATCTATTTCTCCATCGCATGGATAAACATCTAAAATACCGCCCCGCACACTAAATTGTCCAGGCCCTTCCACCATATCTTCACGATGGTATCCCAGTTCCGTCAGTCTGACAGCAAGTTCCTGTAAATCCGCTTCATCACCTTCGGATAGCTGAAATGCTTTTTCCCGGTAAACCGAAACTGGCACCGTCACGCTGGTCAACGCCCCTAGCGTTGTGACCACACAACACATTTCCGGCTTCTCCGTTAAATGCCGCAGGACACGAAGCCGCTCCTGCACCACATCCTGACCGCTGGCCTCCACATCATAAAACAACAAATCTTTCTCCGGAAAGAAAAATACATCTTCACCAAAAAAGAATTTTAAATCCTCGCAAAGATCTTTGGCCGCCGCAACTTCCGGTACCACAGCCAAAGCAGGAGCATTTAATTTTCTGCAGACAGAATAAATCAGGTGTGCCCTGACAGAGTCTGACACACCCGATAACTGTATCGGCGTTTTATTCGATTTTAAAGCACTGACCAAATCTGAAAATTCAGCCAGGTTATCCAGCATCTTTACATAAGCATCCATATTCTTACCTGCTTTAACCATTAAATTGATTCATGGCAGTCTGTGCCCCTTTTGCAATCCATGTCTCTGTTGCCTCAGCCGCACGAATCACGGTGGGAATTAAGATTTTTACTTCCTCTTTCGAAAACTTCCCCAACACATAATCCTTTACATCATATCCGGGATGTTCAGGCGCTCCAATACCCAGCTTAATCCGTGGGAAAACATCGGTTTCTAACTGATAAATGATATTTTTGACACCATTATGTCCGCCAGCACTGCCTTTTTCCCGCATACGCAGCTTACCCACCGGTAAAGAAATATCATCATAAATCACTAGAATGTGATTTTCTTCTATGTCATACCAATCCCGTATTTCCCGAACACTTTCGCCGCTAAGGTTCATAAAGGTCTGCGGTTTGGCAACCAAAACCTTTTCCCCTGCAATTCTTCCCTCGCCGCATACAGCACGGAATTTTTCCTTATTCATTTTAATATCAAATTTTGCACACAAGGTATCCACCGCTTCAAATCCGATATTATGCCTTGTCCCCACATAATTCCTGCCGGGGTTTCCCAATCCAACGATCAAATACATGAAACGTTAATCCTTCCTTCTGTTCTTTGTCACCCATCCATCTTTATTGACCTGCCGTGCTCTTGCAATTGCCAAGGCATCTTCCGGCACCTCATCTGTGATGGTTGAACCCGCCGCCGTATAAGCGCGTTTTCTGACTGTAACCGGAGATACCAGGTTACTGTTACAACCAATGAAGCAATCATCCTCAATCACAGTACGGTGCTTGGAAATGCCGTCATAATTGACCACAACCGTTCCGCAGCCGAAATTCACACGCTTGCCCACATCGGCATCACCCACATAGGTTAGATGCGCAATTTTAGTGCCATCGCCAATATTGGCGTTCTTTACTTCTACAAAATCACCAACCTTGTTGCCATTTCCAATGGAAGAACCCGGACGGATATAGGCAAAAGGCCCCACATGAGTCCCATTTCCTATCCGGCTGTCCATAGCGACTGAATATTGAATATCTGTGTCATTTCCGATCACACAGTTTGAAAGCCTGGTATTGGGTCCCACTACACAGTTTTCACCAATCACGGTGTTTCCCTCCAGAATGGTTCCCGGATAAATCACGGTATCCCGTCCCACCTGCACATCAGCGTCCACCCGCACGGATTCAGGACTGAAAACACAAACTCCATCTGTCATCAATTCCTGTACCTTGCGTTCATTTAAGATTTTATCCGCCTGTGCAAGCTGGATCCGGTCATTTACTCCAAGAGTTTCCTTCATATCCGCGGCAAAAGCATCCACGCTTTCGCCGGATTCCAGCAAAATGGCAATCACATCTGTCAAGTAATATTCCCCCTGGGCATTATCATTATTCAGCTTTCCCAAGGCATAAACCAGTTTTTGAATATCAAACAAATACATGCCTGCATTAATTTCCGTAATCGCTTTTTCTGCTTCTGATGCGTCCTTCTGTTCCACAATACGGACGACAGCATCGTTTTCACGCACAATCCGGCCATATCCATAAGGATCTGGCGCAATCGCAGTAATCACGGTTGCCGCTCTGCCCTCCTCCTGATGAGCGTCAAAAGCCGCCCGAAGAGTTTTAGCTGTAATCAACGGCGTGTCCCCGCAAAGCACCATCACAGTACCTTCCTGGTCTTTTATAGGGGCAATCCCCTGCATAACCGCATGACCCGTTCCCAACTGTTCATATTGATATGTATAGGTTACCCGATCTTTCAGATAACTTTCCATTTCTTCTGCATTATGGCCGATTACCACAATATTTTCGTCTGCACCCGCGGCTTCTGAAGCATCAAGGACCCAGTCAATCAGCGCCTTACCGCCGGCTTTCTGCAACGGCTTAGCGTGTGCGGATTTCATCCTCTTTCCCTCGCCAGCCGCCAGGATCATACTGTATAATGCCATGATTCATTCCTCCAGTTTTAAATTCTCATTTCATTCCTACATTTTTATGGAAACTTTCTATATTATAGCACAGTTTTTTAAAAAATCAACACCCACAAGGCAGTACATGAAGTGCATAATTGATATTTCATTCTTCTACTATGGCACGAATAATCTCTCCAGCCATAACCAGGCCGGCCACAGAAGGCACAAAGCTAATGCTTCCCACTGTCCGTTTTCCTGATGCATCTTGCGGCACCACGCAGGGTTCTTCCCGGGAAAACACCGCCTTGACTCCTGTAATTCCTTCTTTTCTTAATGCCGTCCGCACCAGTTTTGCCAAAGGACAAACCGATGTCTTTTCCAAATCCGCAACTTCAAAACGGGTAGGATCCAGTTTATTTCCCGCACCCATACAAGAAATCACCGGAATACCAGCTTGACGGGCGCGGCGGATCAGCAGCAACTTGGAACGGATCGAATCAATGGCATCGGCCACATAGTCCACATCGGAAAAATCCACCTGCTTTTCTGTTTTTTCCTCATAAAACAAGGTCATCGGCTGCACATGAATGCGGGGGTCAATATCCCCAATCCGCTCTGCCATGACCTCCGCTTTTGCACGGCCTAAGGTACTGTGCAATGCCAATAGCTGACGATTCAGGTTGCTCTTGGCCACAGTATCACCGTCAATCAAAGTGAGCCGTCCCACACCGGCACGGGCCAGGGCTTCCGCGGTATAAGACCCCACACCGCCCAAACCAAACAGCATCACATGCGCTTCCCGAAGCCGCCGTATTCCCTCTTTGCCAACCAGCAACTCTGTCCTGCTATCTTGCTCTTCCATATTTTTCTCCTTTATACCAGTTTTAAAAAGGCTTTTTCAGTTTCATGTTTTTTATCCCGCTCCATCAAATGAAGCACGGCCTCTTCCGCTTTCATACCTTCAAACAAAACCTTATATGCTTCCTGTACGATAGGCATTTCCACATGCAGTTTTCTTGAAAGTGCATAGGCCGCGCGACAGGTTTTAACACCTTCTACTACCATTTTTACCTCATCCTGTGCCTGCTGCAGCGTTTTTCCCTGGCCGATCAAAATACCAGCACGGCGATTTCTTGAATGCATACTGGTACAGGTTACAATCAAATCCCCAATACCGGACAAACCGTTAAAGGTTTCAGCCTTGGCTCCCATTGCGACCCCAAGCCGTGACATTTCCACGATACCACGAGTCATCAGCGCCGCCTTTGTATTATCTCCAAGGCCCATGCCGTCAAGAATTCCCGCACACAGCGCAATTACATTTTTGAGGGCTCCACCCAGTTCTACCCCGAGTACATCTGGATTGGTATAAACCCGGAAATTAGGATTCATCATAATATCCTGAATTAGGTTGGCTGTTGCCTCAGATTCTGCCGCAACCACATTGGTGGTGGGAACACGCCTAGAAACCTCCTCCGCATGACTGGGACCGGACATAACAGCAATCTCGCTTTCTGGCAATTCAGAGCGCAGTACCTGCGAAAGGGTCAGATAGGTATTCTCCTCCAGTCCCTTTGAAATATTTAAAATCCGCTGCCCTTTCTTTATTGATGGTGCCATTTGCCTTGCAACATTCCGTATTGTATGAGAAGGAGAAGCCATAATCACCAAATCCGTATCAGCGCATACACCTATGTCCGATGTGAACCGTACACTTTCTGGAATCTTCACTCCAGGCAAAAATGGTATGTTTTCATGTGATTGCTTTAAATTCTCACTTTCTTCCGGAAAATATGACCAAAGAGTCACCTGATGACCGTTTTCCGCCAGCATAATTGCCACAGCTGTTCCCCAGCCGCCGGAACCCATAATAGTAATTTTTGCCATTTTATGCCTCCTTCTGCGGCTTTGCACCGCCATTTTGCTGTTTGTTTTGTCCCAGTTTATTTTCTGTACCCATAAGCAAACGCTTAATATTTCCACGATGCATAATAATCACCAATCCTGCCAGCAAAACTGTAAAGCACAGATAAGCCCAATCTCCCCAACGGAAAATACAACCCAAAATCACCAAAGTAACCGCCCCAAGCACACTTCCCAACGAAACATATCGGCTCACCGCCATAATCAGAAGGGCAATGGCAACCACAGCCAATCCAATTTTCCAGTCCGCAAACAAAATTGCGACCATAGAAACCAGCACGCCCTTACCACCGCGGAATCTAAAGTATACTGGAAAATTATGTCCTAATACTGCCCCAAAACTGGCAGCATAAACAGCAATACTTTGATATTCTCTACCAATAGAGGAAAGCCGGAAAATCAGCAGGGCCAACAAAATTGCTACAACCGCTTTCAGACAATCTCCCAGCACCACCATGGCAGCCGCTTTTTTTCCATAGGTACGAAGTGCATTTGTAGCTCCGGCATTGCCGCTTCCGTGGCTGCGGATATCATCACCAGACAGTACTTTTCCTACCAGAATCGCCGTACTGATACTTCCAATTAGATAAGCCGCGGCAAATATCACCACCAAATAAATCCATTCCATTTTGTTACTCCCTTTCTACCTGTCTCTTTTCTTTTCCCGTACAATAAACTTAATGGGGGTACCTTCAAAACCAAACTTACCTCTGAGTTGATTTTCCAAATACCGAACATAGGAATAATGAGCCAGGTCTGCCTGATTAACAAACAACACAAAGGTAGGCGGACAAACGCCTGCCTGGGTTGCGTAATAAATTTTCAGGCGCTTTCCTTTATCAGAAGGAGGCTGAACCATAGCAATCGCCTCATTAATCACGTCATTAAGTACGCCTGTGGAAATTCTGCGACGGTTTTGTTCCCGAACCTGATGGATCATCTCAAAAAGACTGTCTACTCTCTGCCCCGTCAGCGCGGAAATGTACACAGAGGGCGCGTACATCATAAAATTCAATCCCTCTTTCACATGATTGCGAAAATTTTTCATGGTATTGGTTTCCTTTTCAACCAGATCCCATTTATTCACCACCACAATAGCTGCTTTTCCCTGTTCATGGACATAACCCGCAATTTTGCTATCCTGTTCCGTAATTCCCTGCTGGGCATCAATCATAATCAGGCACACATCGGCACGATCTACAGCCGAAAGGGCACGCACCACACTGTATCGCTCTACATTTTCATCAATTTTCCCCCGTTTCCGCATACCGGCAGTATCAATAAATACATACTTTTGTCCGTCTTTTTCATAAACACTGTCAATCGCATCCCGGGTAGTGCCAGCTACTTCGCTGACAATGACTCGGTTTTCGCCCAAAATCCGGTTAACTAGCGAGGATTTCCCTGCATTTGGCTTACCCACCACCGCCACACGGATCACATCTTCCTCGTCTTCTTCCGTCTGCGCCGGCGGAAAATACGCAACCACCTCATCTAACAGATCTCCCAGTCCGAGTCCATGGGTAGAGGAAACCGGATAGGGATCGCCCATACCCAAATTATAAAATTCATACATAGCCATAGGCGGTGAACCCGGATTATCCACCTTATTGCACACCAGAAGCACTGGCTTTCCACATTTTTGCAACATTGCCGCCACCTCGCTGTCGGCCGCTGTCATGCCATCCCGGACATTGACCATAAACAAGATCACGTCTGCCATATCAATAGCCAAAGATGCCTGCTCCCGCATTTGAGAAAGAATCACATCTCCGCCAGATGGCTCAATACCGCCAGTATCAATCAAGGTAAATTCCCTGCCATTCCACTCCGCATCAGCATAAATTCTGTCCCGGGTAATGCCCGGCGTATCCTCTACAATGGCAATCCGCTGTCCAGCTATTTTGTTAAACAGTGTAGATTTTCCCACGTTAGGGCGTCCCACCACCGCTACAATTGGTTTCATGTTTTCCTCCTTCCCGCCCAACACGGGCGGTTTATCTTTATTGTAAAAGCGCTTCTAACAGCGCATAACCATCGTTTGGCACAGCTCGAACCGGAACTCCAAGTGCACGCTCTACCTCTTCCACCGTCATGTCATCTAAAAAAATCGGATTCTCATGTTGAAGCATAGCTTCAGAAATCAGCACCTCTTCGCCCAGCTTCCTGTCTTGCAGCTGCTGCACCAAATCACCGCCAGTAATCAATCCTGTTACTGTAATATTTTCCCCAAAAAAGCGATTTTCAACAGGTACAACATCAATTTTATTTCCTTCCAGCATTCCAATCAGATGCTCTATGAATTTGCAAGCGATCTTCCCGGTTGCCACAGTTTTACTTTTTGCCGGCAACCGACTTTTGGTTTCTTTCAGCGCCTGGCAGTATTCATATTCCAAAGAAGCACAAAGGCCAACCCCGTTTTCTATCTGAGGAAAATCCTCATAAGCTTCATATTCCGGCAGGGGCATTTGAGCCATAATGTAAAACTCATCCCCCAGATACACCAGCCTGGTTCCCCGCTCCTTTAAAAATTTTTCCTGCCATAACGTCACCTGCTCAATCACATCCCGAGCGGAACTGCGATCAAACCGCTTCAGGTCTGCAAGCCCTTCCCGATGGTCGGAAAGCCCTACCGGTACAATCGAAACACTTTCCATACAATCTCCCAAACTTCCCAAATCTCCAATGGTTTTATCAAGAGCTGCACCATCATTAACACCGGGGCACAGTACAATTTGAGCATTAAGATTAATGCCTCCGTCCACAAAACGCCGTAAATATGAAAGCACCTCTCCTGCCCGGCGGTTGTGCAGCATATACTCCCGAAGCTGGGGGTCAGTCGTATGCACCGAAACATTCAGCCGTGGCAGATGATACCTTAGGATCCTTTCTACGTCCGCATCCTTCATATTCGTCATACTAACATAGTTTCCCTGCAGAAATGACAGCCTATAGTCATCATCTTTAAAATAACAAGTTTGTCTCATATTACGCGGAAGCTGATCAATAAAACAAAAAATACATTTATTATGACAAGATTTGGGGGCATCGATCAAAAGTGTCGAAAATTCCATACCCAAAGGCAGATAATCTTCATTAAAAATCCGTACGGTTCTATTTTCCAGTTTCACCTCGGCCTCTTCCTGGCAGGAAGCATACATATAATCCAAATAATCCACAATAGGAATGCCGTTAATCTCCAGCACAGTTTCACCGGTCTTTATTCCAGACTTTTCCGCTGGGCTCCCCATTACAATCCCTGTTATTTTTGCTGCCATTTTGTTCAACCTCTTTCAAAGACAAGTTTCCAAAGTTAGTATACCATACTTTTCCTATCCATACAAGCAAAAAAATTGCGGGTTTTGTCTACAAACCCGCAATTTCATAAATATTAAATATCCCGTTTCTGATAAATACTGCAAGCAATTCGAAATCCTGCCCATTGGCACAACGCTCCCAAAAGTAAAAATACACCGATAAGCAATCCGCTGTTCGGCAGCCTGCCGCCAATCAATCCTCCAGCGGTTCCTACGCCAATCACCACTCCAGCAAAAATCATGGCACTAATCAAGGCAGCCATGATCCGTCCACGGTTACTTCCATATTTATAGGATATGGGAATGGAAATGAGGTTCATAACAGAAACGCAAAGGAAAGACAGCGCAATCCCCAACGGCTCCGGCACAGGATATAGTATCGCATCAAGAAGTGCCAAATTTATCCATGCCAATACCGCATAAACAAGAATCCCTATCAGAAAAAACAGGTCAGCTAACAAGAACTTTTCCGCAATGACCGCAGACCTTCGTAAGGGTAAAATTCCCAAAAAATTGTCAATTCGGTTTTTCTCATCATACTGGATCGATCCTATAGCCGCAATATATACTGCCAGAGTAATAGTCAACACATAAGCTCCCTGACCCATAAAGGATTGAAAACTGATGCCGAACAACACCAGGTAGGCCAATGCCCAAACCATGGTTTTACGATAGGATAGCCAGTCTTTTTTTAACAGATTAATCACGCTCATGTTCAATCCCCCTGACATAATAAGTCATTATTTGCTCAATATTTGGTCTCTCCGGTGCAAAATCCCTGTACTGCAAAAACCTTTCTTTTTTTACCAGCGCCTCAAACCCGAATTGGTTCTGCTTCCAGCCCACCAAAAACTCCCGGCTGATTTTAGCTAATTCCTCCGTGCCGCCGCGTATGACGGCATGCGCCTCTAAAAGCTCATCTTTGGGTTGCTGAAATACAATCCTTCCCTGTTCAATCAAAACAATATAGTCTGCCACTTTGTCTAAATCTGAAGTAATATGGGTTGAAAATAACACCGTCTTTTTTTCATCCTGGATTAATTCCATAAACAAATCCAATATTTCCTCCCGAATTATGGGATCAAGTCCCGATGTGGGTTCATCCAATAAAAACAGCTCCGCTTCATGAGAAAGCGCCACCGCCAATGCCAACTTTACCCGCATTCCCCGCGAAAGCTCTGACACCTTCTTATCCATGGATACACCAAACTTTTCTGCTAAGACCCCAAAGATATCATCTCTCCATCTGCTGTAAAATAAACGGATAATCTGGATCAACCGTGCCACAGGAATATCCTCAATAAAACCGTCTTCACTAAGCACAGCGCCAATCCGATTTTTAATCTCCTGCTCATGCCGGCGGTTATCCATGCCCAAGACCTGGATCTTTCCATCAAATTGTATCATATTTAAAACCGCCTTTAAGGTAGTGGTCTTTCCCGCTCCATTCCGTCCCACAAAACCGGTAATATACCCCTGCGGAATAGACAGGTTCAAATTCTCTATTGCAAACTCTTTATATACCTTAGTAAGACCGGTAATACGAACCGCCGCATCTGTTAACATATCAAATTCCTCCTTGCTAATATCCATCTATTCCTCATAATCCTCGTACAAAAACCGCAGAATCTCTTCTACTTCATCCCGCGAGACATGCATATCTCGCGCCGTCTTCAACGCCCCAGATAACGCATCCTCAACCTTTTTCAAACGGATTTCCTTTAATACCTCCTGATTCTGTGGAGCCACGTAGGACCCTTTCCCCTGAGCACTGACAATCATGCCTTCTTCTTCTAGCATTTCATAAGCCTTTTTGGTAGTAATCACGCTGATTTTCAATTCCTTCGCCAGAGCGCGAATGGATGGCAAAGCAGTGCCTTCCAGTAGTTCACCACAAAGCACCGCATTTTTGATTTGCATAGCAATCTGTTGATAAATCGGCTGTTCCGATTGATATGATATTACAATTTTCAAGCCATCCCTTCTTTCTGTCTAACTGTATATATATGATATATACAGTATATACTATATATTACACTTTGTCAATAGGAAAAATATATTAAGAATATTTTTAATTCATTGAAAATTTAATAAAAAAGCTGTAATAGCACAAATTCTTTTTATACAACGAAAGGCATGTATCCATTAAAAACGAATACATGCCTCAGACTGTCAAAAAAGTCGTTATACCGCAAGCGTAATAAAAAATAAAGTACCTTTCTTTTTCATCAAAACTTAAACTTCGGCAAAAAAATGACGCCGGATTCATCGAGAAACCGGCGTCATTGCTTGCTTTTTCCGCAATCGCTCTCTACCGTACTTTTGTACGCCGACGAAAGCGATTACGAAAAATCTCACTTCCTTTTTCAACATCTATCAGCGTGTCGATACTTTATCGACACGCTGAGGCATGTATCCATTAAAAACGAATACATGCCTTTTTAGTAGTCTAAAAACTATTTTTAAAATTAAATGATATTTTCCGCTTCATGTTCTTCCAAATTCAGCGGTTCTGTAACATTTCCTCCGGCAGGATAAACTTCAATATTATTATACCGTGCCAAGCCTGTACCGGCAGGTACCAATTTACCAATAATAACATTTTCCTTTAAGCCTATCAAAGGATCCTTTTTACCTTTAATTGCAGCATCCGTAAGAACACGTGTTGTTTCCTGGAAAGAGGCCGCAGAAAGGAAGGATTCCGTAGCCAAGGCAGCTTTTGTGATTCCCATCAATACATCAGACACCTGCGCTGGCCGTTTTCCTTCTTCTTCCATTTTACGGTTAATATCTTCGATTTCATACATACTTACCAGCGAACCCGTCAGCAAATCTGTATCTCCTGCATCTTCCACTTTTACCTTATGCATCATCTGCCGCACAATGACTTCTATATGCTTATCATTGATATCAACACCCTGCAGACGATACACACGCTGCACTTCCTGGATAAAGTAGTTTTGTACTGCGGTTGCTCCCAGAATGCTCAAAATATCATGGGGATTAATAGAGCCTTCTGTCAACGGCTCCCCGGCAGAAATCTCCTGTTCCTCACGAACCTTAATCCTGGATCCAAAAGGAATCAAGTACGTAGCTGCCTCACCGGTTTCTTCGTTCATAACCGTGATTTCCCTCTTGTTATTTATTTCGCTGATTCTTACACGTCCACTGATTTCCGAAACAATAGCAACACCCTTCGGTTTCCGGGCTTCAAACAATTCTTCCACACGAGGTAGACCCTGCGTAATGTCATCACCTGCTACACCACCGGCATGGAAGGTACGCATCGTCAGCTGAGTACCCGGCTCACCAATGGACTGAGCCGCTATAATACCAACTGTTTCACCAACATCAACTGGTCTGCCCGAAGCAAGGTTATGACCATAACATTTGGCACAAACGCCAATCTTACTACGACATTTTACTACCGAGCGGATTTTCACTTCTTCAATGCCTGCATCTACAATCTTCCTGGTTTGCTCTGCTGTCAGCATTTCATTTTCATGGGCAATAATTTCACCGGTTCTGGGATCAATGACATCATCAGTTACCGTTCTGCCTTCAAGACGGTCTGCCAACGGTTCAATAATTTCATTACCATCACGGATATCGCGCACCACAATACCATCGCGAGTTCCGCAATCTTCTTCACGCACAATCACGTCCTGAGATACATCTACCAAACGGCGTGTCAGATAACCGGAGTCTGCAGTACGCAGTGCGGTATCCGTCAAACCTTTACGGGCACCATGGGTAGAAATAAAGTATTCCAATACTGTCAGACCTTCACGGAAATTCGATTTAATCGGAATTTCTATTGTCCGGCCCGATGTATCCGCCATCAAGCCACGCATTGCAGCCAACTGCCGGATTTGGTTCACACTACCACGGGCTCCGGAATTTGCCATCATATAAATAGGATTCAACTGACTCAGGTTTGCCATCAATGCATCTGTTACTTTATTAGAAATTTCCGACCAAATACTAATGACATGACGATAACGTTCTTCATCTGTTAAAAGGCCGCGTCGATATTTGCGCATCACCTGATCAATGCGTTCCTCTGCCTCAGCCAAATATTCCTTTTTGGCTTCCGGTATCTGCATATCATCTACACAGACCGTAATAGCACCAATTGTGGAATACTTATAGCCCATGGCCTTAATATCATCCAAAAGCGTAGCTGTTTCAGTAATTCCATGAATTTTAATACTTGCATTGATGATCTTTCCAAGCAGCTTTTTATCCACACCTGGTTCAACATTATCATCAATCTTTGCTTTCACAGCAGGACGCTTAAGCACATTGTCCCCAATTTCTAAATCCAGCTCATGTTCTGGATCAGAACGGTCAACAAACCCCAAATCCTGCGGTATTTTTTCGTTAAAAATCAGACGTCCCACCGTAGCATCGATCAATCCTGTTTTTTCTACACCATTTATTTTCCGGGTCACTTCCACCCGAACCGGTGCGTGAAGGCCTACAGCTCCGTTATTGTAAGCCAAAACCGCTTCATTAAAGGAAGAAAAGACTTTTCCGCTCCCGATTTCACTATCATCTTTTAAGGTCAGATAATAACTCCCCAAAACCATATCCTGTGTAGGCACCGTAACTGGCTTTCCGTCCTGGGGTTTAATCAGGTTGTTTGCAGACAGCATCAGGAATCTGGCTTCTGCCTGTGCCTCTGCCGAAAGCGGCAGATGGACTGCCATTTGGTCACCATCAAAGTCTGCATTAAATGCAGTACATACCAACGGATGCAATTTTAAAGCTTTTCCTTCTACCAAAACCGGCTCAAATGCCTGGATTCCCAAACGGTGCAGCGTTGGTGCACGATTCAGCAAAACGGGGTGCTCAGAAATGACATCTTCCAGTACATCCCACACCTCAGGACGAACACGTTCTACCATTCTCTTCGCCGATTTAATATTATGCGCCAATCCGTCAGCTACCAATTTTTTCATAACAAAAGGCTTAAACAATTCCAGCGCCATCTTTTTAGGCAAACCACACTGATAAATCTTCAGTTCTGGTCCGACAACAATAACTGAACGTCCTGAATAATCGACACGTTTTCCCAACAGATTCTGACGGAAGCGGCCCTGCTTTCCTTTCAGCATATCCGAAAGGGATTTTAAAGGACGGTTTCCGGGGCCTGTTACAGGTCTACCACGGCGGCCATTGTCGATTAAAGCATCCACGGCTTCCTGAAGCATTCTCTTTTCATTTCTAACAATAATTTCAGGCGCACCTAAATCAAGCAACCTTTTTAACCGGTTATTTCGATTAATCACACGGCGGTATAAGTCGTTCAGGTCGGAAGTAGCAAATCTGCCGCCGTCTAACTGCACCATAGGCCGGATTTCCGGTGGAATAACAGGCAATACGGTTAGTACCATCCATTCCGGCTTATTACCGGACTTCCGAAACGCTTCTACTACTTCAAGGCGGCGGACAGTACGTATCTTTTTCTGTCCTTTTGCCCCTTCCAAATCACTCTTCAATTCCTGATATAATTCTTCAAGATCAATGCTGCGAAGCATTTCAAGGATTGCTTCTGCACCCATGCCAGCCCGAAACATATCCCCATACTTCTCATAATTTTCACGATATTCTTTTTCGGTCAAAATCTGATTTTTCATCAAAGAAGTCCTACCCGGATCAATCACCACATATGCCGCAAAGTACAGCACTTTCTCAAGGGCTCTCGGAGACATGTCAAGAATCAAGCCCATGCGGCTGGGGATTCCTTTAAAATACCAGATATGAGAAACCGGGACTGCCAATTCAATATGTCCCATCCGTTCCCGCCGAACCTTGGAACGCGTTACTTCTACGCCACAGCGGTCACAGACCACGCCTTTGTAACGAACACGTTTATATTTACCGCAGTGACATTCCCAGTCCTTTTGCGGCCCGAAAATTCTTTCACAGAACAAGCCGTCTTTTTCCGGCTTCAGCGTTCTATAATTAATGGTCTCAGGCTTCTTGACCTCGCCTCTGGACCATTCCCTGATTTTCTCAGGTGAAGCAAGCCCAATCTGGATCGCTTCAAAATTTTGATATTCGCTCATAACGACCATGCCTTTCCAACTCACAAATTTCGATCCGCTGTCTGCCGTGAGTTTGGCAGACAGCGCTTATTGCCATTTTACATGAAAACAGCATCAGAATAATACGTCGTCATCAAAATCATCATCAAAATCTTCTTCTTCGGCCATCAAATCCAGAGATTCCATATCATCTGTATCCATATAATCGCCTTTCATACGGTTTTCTCTGCTCTTTAAAATGGCATCCAGATTTTCGGGGACCTTGATCTCGTCATCCTCATCCTCATCTTCATCCTCATCCTCAACAGGTGAAACCTCACCTTCGTCCTCATCATCACCAAGAATATCAGAAACATCGCCAAGCAGATCGTCGTCAAAATCGCCCTCCGGTTCAGACAAAAACTCCTCATCCTCCATTCCGGCAATGTTAACCGGTAAATCCTCAGGCTCATCATCAATAGATTCCCGCAGAATAATTTCATTGTCATCCTTATCAAGAACCTTAATATCAAGTGCCAAACTCTGTAATTCTTTGACCAAAACCTTAAAGGATTCCGGCACACCGGGTTCGGGTACATTATCGCCCTTTACAATAGATTCATATGTCTTGACACGTCCCACAACATCATCTGATTTCACTGTCAAGATCTCCTGCAAAGTATATGCAGCACCATAAGCCTCCAGTGCCCACACTTCCATTTCACCGAAACGCTGACCACCGAACTGTGCTTTACCTCCCAACGGTTGCTGCGTAACCAAAGAATAAGGGCCTGTAGAACGCGCATGAATTTTATCATCAACCAAATGCGCAAGTTTTAAATAATGCATATAACCCACAGTAACAGGATTGTCGAAGGGTTCACCAGTACGGCCATCATAAAGAATGGTCTTGCCGTTACGGTTATATCCCGCCATTTCAAGCGCATCCATAATATCTTCTTCGGTTGCACCATCAAATACCGGAGTTGCTATCTTCCAGCCCAGCGCTTTTGCTGCATAGCCAAGATGCACTTCAAGCACCTGACCAATATTCATACGCGAAGGTACACCTAGTGGATTTAATACAATCTGAAGCGGTGTACCATCAGGCAGGAAAGGCATATCTTCTTCCGGCAAAATACGCGAAATAACGCCCTTATTACCATGGCGTCCCGCCATCTTATCACCAACAGATATTTTACGTTTCTGTGCAATATAACACCGTACAACCTGATTGACACCGGGCGGCAATTCGTCTCCGTTAGCACGGGTAAACACTTTTACATCAACAATAATGCCGTATTCGCCGTGAGGAACACGCAAAGATGTGTCCCGCACTTCTCTTGCCTTTTCACCGAAAATAGCGCGCAGTAACCGTTCTTCTGCCGTCAATTCCGTTTCACCCTTAGGCGTTACTTTACCAACGAGAATATCACCGCTCTCTACTTCCGCACCAACCCGGATAATACCACGTTCGTCCAGATCCCGCAACGCATCTTCCCCTACATTGGGAATATCACGGGTAATTTCTTCCGGACCTAACTTTGTATCCCGGGCTTCTACCTCATATTCCTCAATATGAATAGATGTAAAGACATCTTCCTTTACCAAAGTTTCATTAATTAAGATAGCATCCTCATAGTTATAACCTTCCCAGGTCATAAAACCAATTAGAATATTTCTTCCAAGGCCGATTTCTCCATTCTTAGTAGACGGTCCGTCAGCAATGATTTCCCCTTTTTCTACTCGGTCACCATAATTCACAATAGGTCGCTGGTTGATGCAAGTTCCCTGGTTGGAACGGGTAAATTTAATCAGCTTGTACCGGTCAAGGCCATGATTATCATTGCGTATCACAATTTCATCTGCTGAAACCTTTTCGACCACACCGGCTTCCTTTGCCAAGATACAAACACCAGAATCACGCGCCGCCTTATATTCCATACCAGTCCCTACAATTGGAGATTCCGGAACCAACAGCGGTACCGCCTGACGCTGCATGTTAGAACCCATCAAAGCACGGTTAGCATCATCGTTTTCCAAAAATGGAATCATCGCTGTTGCAATAGACATAACCTGACGGGGAGAAACATCCATATAATCTACCCGTTTCGGAGAAACTTCCAGGAATTCATCTTTATACCGTGTTACAATTTTCTTGTTAATAAAATGCCCTTCTTCATCCAGCGGTTCGGTCGCCTGCGCAACATAGAAACCTTCTTCGGCATCCGCCGTCATGTAGATCACATCATCAGTTACTGTATTGGTCTCTTTGTCTACCCGGCGATAAGGGGTTTCGATAAAACCATATTCATTCACCTTTGCAAAACCGCTGAGCGAGTTAATCAAACCAATGTTCGGACCTTCTGGTGTTTCGATCGGACACATACGTCCATAATGCGAATGATGCACATCACGTACTTCAAAGCCTGCGCGTTCACGTGACAAACCACCAGGGCCCAGAGCAGACAAACGCCGTTTATGTGTCAGCTCACCAAGCGGATTGATCTGATCCATAAACTGGGACAGCTGTGAAGAACAGAAAAACTCCTTGATGGCAGAAGTCACCGGACGAATATTAATTAAAGTCTGGGGTGTAATCACATCCAAATCCTGAATGGTCATCCGCTCACGGACTACACGTTCCATACGGGAAAGTCCAATACGGAACTGATTCTGCAGCAATTCACCCACACTGCGCAGACGACGGTTGCCCAAATGATCAATATCGTCTACACAACCAACACCATGTGCCAAATTGCCAATATAGGAAATAGAGGCAATAATATCATCAATCAAAATATGTCTGGGAATCAGCTCGTCCTTCCGTTCCCGCAAAGCATTTTTAAATTCATCAGAATTTACATCCGGGTACTGCTCTAAAATTTCATGCAGAACAATGCTCCGTACGGTTTCAGTAATGCCATAATCCCGCGGATTATAATCCACATAATTTTTCAAGTCAACCATGTTGTTGGAAATAACCTTGGTACGGTTTCCATCTATATCAAGAACAATATCGTTTATTTCAGCCGCTTCCAAAGCCAAACCAATTTCTTTGGTGATTACATCGCCTTCTGCAACAATAACCTCGCCCGTTTTGGGGTCAGCAACAGTCTGTCCCGAAACAAAGCCTACTACTCTATCAAGCAGACGCAGTTTCTTATTAAATTTATACCGGCCCACCCTCGCAAGGTCATACCGCTTCGGATCAAAAAACAAATTTGTAATCAGCGATTGTGCACTGTCCACCGTAGGCGGCTCACCAGGACGCAACTTTCTGTAAACCTCAAGTAAGCCCTCTTCTTCCGTAGAGGTAGTATCCTTTTCCATAGTGGCCAAAAGCCGTGTATCTTCTCCGAACAGTTCTGTAATTTGTGCATCTGTTCCAAATCCTAGCGCACGGATCAGCACAGTCACCGGAATTTTCCGATTTCTGTCAATACGAACATAATAAATATCATTGCTATCTGTTTCATATTCTAGCCATGCACCGCGGTTAGGAATCACCTGAGAAGAATACAGCTTCTTCCCGACTTTATCAAACTCCTGTGTATAATACACACTTGGTGCACGAACCAACTGAGAAACAATAACACGCTCTGCACCGTTGATAATAAAAGTACCTGACGGCGTCATCAGAGGGAAATCTCCCATAAAGATTTCCTGTTCCTTTACCTCTCCGGTTTCTTTGTTGATCAGCCGCACTTTGACGCGCAGGGGCGCCGCGTACGTCGCATCCCGTTCTTTGCATTCCTCGATATCGTATTTGGTGGTATTTTCCAACCGATAATCAATGAATTCCAGAATCAGGTTTCCTGTATAGTCTGTAATGGGCGATACGTCATGAAAGACCTCTTTAAGTCCTTCGTTCAAAAACCAATCGTACGAGTTTTTCTGAATCTCGATCAAATTGGGCATTTCGAGAACCTCTCGGATCTTACCGTAACTCATACGGGTGTTTTTGCCTAACTTCACAGGATGTACCATAAAACCGATCACCTCGTTAAAAAATTTATTAAAAACCCGGCTGAAGCATAAAAGCCTGTTTTCTTCCAAAAAACGGCTGATTTGCACCGGGCGGTCCCTATCTTTTTGATGGATTTAAAAAGTCTTTTTGAAAAAAGTCTTGATAAATCCAAAAAAATGTGCTATACTACCCATTGTTGTGTTGTTTGGAACAAATCATATAAAAGAAATACGCAAAAAATCTCATTTTAAACAGATAATAATTATATCATGTGCCGTTAAGGTTGTCAAGGGATTTTTATGCCATAAATTTGTCTGAAAAAAAATTATTTTCCGGCACATTTTTAGGCGGATTGTGTATCTTGACTTACAATTTGCAGTTTACCGCTCAGCACAGCTGAAATTACGGCAGAAGGGAATGACTTGATGAGTTTAAAAAAGCCGCATTTTATAAGTTTAAAAACCAATTTCATAATTAAGTTCACAGCGGCGCTTACGGCGCTTTTTGTTTTTTCTGCGCCATTTTGTACCTATGCTGATGTACTAGGCACGCTAACCTCGCAGCAAGCAACGCAGTTTGCTCAAGGCACTGTGTTTTACACCTCTACCTTTGAAGACGCCAGCGTAGGACAGCAAACAGAACATTATGTTGCCTACACTCCAAACAGTGATGTAGTTCCGATTTTGACCAACGGTGCATCCATTTACGGGAAACGCACGCTAACGCAAGCCAATAGTTATTTAAACGATTATGGGATTTACAGTGCTATGGGAATGAACGCAGATTTCTTTTCTTTCCAAACCGGTGTGCCTATGAGCAATGTTGTAATCGACGGCCGGATTGTTTCAAAAGATTCTGACTGGCGGCCCGCCATCGGCTTTCGGGAAGACGGCAGTGCTTTCATGGGCATGCTTCCCATAGCGACAACGATAACGACAGAAGCAGGTTCTGCCACAATTGAGTGCATCAATAAATACCGCCAACCCTATGCATTATACTTATATACCAAAGATTTTGCAGACAATACCCACGCACCTGGAACGGGTATCAATGTGGTTTTGGGTTCTCTCAGCGGAGATATCACATTAAATAGCAGTATTACAGCCGTGGTGGAGGCGATTAGTGAAGACGATGGCTCGGTTCCCATTCCGGATGACAAGCTGATTCTCAGCGTCGACAGTTCAGCATCACAGGAACTCAAAGACCGGCTTAATATTCTGCAACCAGGTATGACTGTTACGATCAACACTTCAGAAGCTACGGGAGATGCGCGTTGGAATACCGCAAAATACGCTTTAGGCTGCCTTGGTGGTAAACTAATTACCAACGGCCAACTGGATTATGAAGATGAAAGCGCTGCCCCTAGAAGCGCAATAGGTATTCGGGCAGACGGTACCGTTATTTTCTACACCATTGACGGCCGCCAGAGCGGATACAGCTACGGGGTTCGTAAAGAAACATTAGCACGACGGCTACTGGAATTGGGGTGCGTGGAAGCGATGAACTTGGACGGCGGCGGCTCGACCTCCATTGGTGGTGTTTTACCAGGCACCACAGACTTTACCATAATGAACTCTCCTTCCGATGGCGGATTGCGAAGCTGTGCGAATTTCTTTTTCCTGAAAAAAAATAATGCCCCATCCGGCATTCCTTATGTTCTGAATCTGTCTGACTGGGGCAAACCCGTATTGTCCGGTTCCTCCATCCAGCTTCGGATTGAAAGCGCCTATGACAGTTCTTACGGTCCCGCCCAGGTACCTTCTGATGCAGTTTTTTATCTTGAGCAAGATGCCATGACTCCATCACCCGACGGAGTTGGCACCGGGGTTTACGAAAACGGCTATGTGACTGTCCGCGGCAACGGGGATGTATATGTTGCAGCCAAAAGCGGTGATGCCTATGGCAGTACCATGCTTCGTGCAGTCGCCACTCCAGACGAAATTAAAATTTATAATGCCTCTACCGGCGAAGAAGTTCAGGAGTTGGTCATGAATCCCGGCGATACGATTGCACTTTCAGCCACTGCTTATTGGGGTGGGCAGGCTATGGTTGTAGATAACAGCAGTTTTACCTGGCGTGTCGTCAGCAATGATGATAGTGTAGGCAACATTACAGATGATGGATTTTTCACCACCTCTGATCAAAATGGCGCTTCTGGCATTGTGGCAGTCAATGCAGGCTTGTGCACACGCGAAATTCCAGTCAGAATTCGCGAAACCGGAGAAATGCCGCCTCCGGAATACTATCCATTGATTCAGGGTGAAATAGGAGAAAACAGTTTTACCGCACGTCTGACAAGCCAAAATGGTACAATTTCTGCGAATGAAATTCATCTTACCATAGACGGCACACCAGCAACATATCAATATGATGCAACTTCCGGCATTTTAACCTATCTGTATCCTGAAAATTTTGATGAAAACTATCATCGAATCACCCTCATCGTTACGGATACAGCAGGCGCAAGTGCACTCGCTGCTTTCGACTTGGGTAATGTCAGCCAAAATAAAAATAAATTTCCCGATACGGTCGGGCACTGGGCTGATTCCTATATCAGCTACATGGCAGAACATCAAGTAGTCAACGGCAGTGATGACGGTATGTTTCACCCGAACAGCAGTATGACACGTACAGAATTTGCTATCATGCTCTGCAATTATCTCAAAATTAACCCCGAAGACTATGCAGATACCACCCTGCCTTTTATTGATGCAGGAGATATTCCATGGTGGGCTGTGAACTATGTCAAAGCCATATATTCACTGGGCATTATGCAAGGTCAATTAAACGACTACGGTGTAGCCTTCTGTCCAAACGATAATATTCAGAGACTGGAATATGCCATATCTGTGGAACGGCTGTTACCATCCGGTTTGGCTACAGCTCCTATCACTGCCACCGATGAAGCAGATATTCCATTTTGGGGAAAAGAAAGTATGAAAATTGCTACTGCACAAGGAATTTTAAATGGTTATCCAGATGGTACACTTCGTCCACGCCAAAGTGTAACTCGTGCCGAAGCAGTTAAAATTTTATTTACAATTTTTGGTGCAGGAAAATAATTACAGATATTGCACTATCTATTCTTGATAAATAGATCAAATTTTTTACTGTGAAATAAATTTTATAGCATTATCTGAAATAAAACAATTACTTCAATTAAGGAGCTATTTGACAATAGAAACAGCCGTTTCGGATTTTTTCCGATATGGCTGTTATTTTATGACAGATTCTTTCCATTCTAATTTTAAATATAAAAAAAGAACGGTTTCTTTACATCAAAACAACCGTTCCAACTGCTTAAAGTAAACAATATAGATGCCACATATTTTTCATCACTTGTTATTTATCACAGTGTTAGTTATAACGGATACCATTGTTCCAACACAAGAACCTACGGGAAAAGATATTAGAGCATAGATAATTGTATCAAATTCCTCCATTGGATATAATAATCCAAATGATATAAATTCACCACAACATACACAGACTATATAAAGCAGTAAATATGTACAAGAGCTAATAAATAGTATTAATATTAAAAATTTAATTCTTGTATATCTCAAAAGAAATATTGGTACAACAGTTGCAAGTATTCCACATAAAACATTTACTGTACAAAACGAAATTCCATTAATTATATCATTTATTTCTGATTTTCCAATATAGGATTCCCCACTTAAAATTATATAATGTAAAAAACAAGTAAATATAGTGAGTAACAAAAAACTTATACTACCCAATCGCAAACCTTGGGTAACTGTACTTTTCCATGTGGTTATTTTATTTTTCATATTCTCACCTCAATCAGATTATACTATAAATAAAAGTTTTCCACAAGAAGAATTTTTACATATAAAAAGAGACAAACATCATTATAACTATGTTATAAAAAATGTTTGTCTCTTTTGGTGGACCTTCAGGGACTCGAACCCCGGACCGACCGGTTATGAGCCGGTTGCTCTAACCAACTGAGCTAAAGGTCCAAATATATCTGTTAACATCACTTAAAAATATAGAGGGATTTATAATAACTATAAGCAACAGCATTTGCAGCTGTTGCTTATATCATTATGGTGACTCCGAGGGGAATTGAACCCCTGTTACCGCCGTGAAAGGGCGGTGTCTTAACCTCTTGACCACGGAGCCATGGCTCCTCCAGTTGGACTCGAACCAACGACCCTGCGGTTAACAGCCGCATGCTCTACCAACTGAGCTATAGAGGAATATAAAATTAATTTTTTGTTTAAGAGCAGAATAAACTGCTCTTAAACTAAGATCTGGCAGCGACATATGTTCCCGGGCGGTCGCCCGCCAAGTATTTTCAGCGCAGGGAAGCTTAACTACTGTGTTCGGAATGGGAACAGGTGTGACCTTCCCGCTATAGCCACCAGATAAGCGTAACCGCTTAACCAACTGCCGGGCAGACTCTGATAAAATGATTTACCATCATCGCCGAGCCGGTTTCTGCTTTATCACTTTTACTCTCTCGAGCGTAACCGCTTAACCAACTGCTGTGCTTTGAATTTAAATAAAGAGAAAAGCTTGAGTTCCTTACTCACTCTTTTGAGGTCAAGCCCTCGACCTATTAGTATCGGTCAGCTCAATGTGTTACCACACTTACACCTCCGACCTATCAACCACATAGTCTACGTGGGGTCTTACCTGTTTAAAACAGTGGGAAATCTTATCTTAGGGGGGACTTCACGCTTAGATGCCTTCAGCGTTTATTCCTTCCGTACTTAGCTACCCAGCCATGCCTTTGGCAAGACAACTGGTGCACCAGTGGTACGTCCATCCCGGTCCTCTCGTACTAAGGACAGCTCCCTTCAAATTTCCTGCGCCCGCGACAGATAGGGACCGAACTGTCTCGCGACGTTCTGAACCCAGCTCGCGTACCGCTTTAA
>NZ_JADCKB010000015.1 GCF_014982785.1 Ructibacterium gallinarum | reverse complement strand
AGATTCCGGTGGGCGATCGTTTAGAGGAGACCTATACCTCAAACAACCAGGAAGTGACGGCAGAGCTTGGAGCACCGCTCTTTACGACCCAGGTGACTGGGAATGAGATGAGCCGGTTTGGAGCGACGGGAGCAGATTTGGTGGGCATGTCCCACATTCTGGTCAA
This sequence comes from Ructibacterium gallinarum, assembly GCF_014982785.1. GTDB lineage: Bacteria > Bacillota > Clostridia > Monoglobales > Monoglobaceae > Ructibacterium > Ructibacterium gallinarum. The sequence goes on along the minus strand of NZ_JADCKB010000015.1, from coordinate 78,257 downwards.
TCACAATGACACGCATAAACAGGCGAAAAAGAAATTCCCCAATACGTATGATAAGAGCGGCAATGCCGGGTATTTTATGTATAAGAACAAAGCCGAATTCTTTAGCATGCAGGCGGCAGTTGGCGGAACGGTGTATGTATATACATTAAATGCAGCGGGAGACATGTATAACAGCTGGACAAAGAAAGAGTTAAATGTCGGCAGTGCACCGGAAGGATATGACAGCTGGGCGGCAGTGCCGGACGGAACAATTTTGGAAGGCGACCAGTCAGATGTATTGGTAAGGAATCAGTATTTTACAGCAAGTGAAGTGACAGCAACACCATATACCCACGTATACAGCAGGAAGTTTAGTGCGGGTGATGTGGTGAGTATCCCGACGATAGGTCAGGATTCTTACAACATTGTTATGGTTTTGATTGATTGGGATCCCCTTAACGGGGATCCTGATCCCTCCAATTTTATGTTAAGCGAGAGTGAGGAAGGAACGTCTGTCGATACTGCGGAGGTTCCTGTTGCTGTCTTTGGGGAAGATGAAAAAATTACCAATTCCGCCTCAAAGGAAGATGAGGAAGGAACAGCTGTTGATACTACAGAAGTTTCCTCTCCTATCTTAATAGAAACGGAAGAGAGTACCGAGCCCGTTTTCTCCGAAAGTGAAGAAGCAGTGTCTGTGGATACTGCTGAGGTTTCCGTTCCTGTTTCAGGGGCGGAGGAAGAAAGTCCCGAGAATAAAATGGTTCATCTGGAAAAAGAAGTATCTGCTATGGCTTCGTCCACGGCGAATGGCTTGCAGGTGAATTATACCATTGGAAATACCTATGCAGACATTAGCGGACAGGGAACAGCCAAAGAAGATGTTTATCTGGTGATAACAAAGGCAGGGTATACCCAGCAAATGCTTCTTGAGGAGCTTCGCAGGAACGGGAAACTTCCTGAGTGGGTTTATGCCATAGAAAATATTCTGGCTGACCAGGCAGGAACGTATACTGTACATACAGTGTTCCCGCTGAGCATGGAATCCGGCATGTATTTGGTATCGGATGCGGCCGGCCATCAGACTCAGTTTGAATATACCAATCCACAGGAAGCTTTGCAGGTTTTGACTGCGATTGTACAGGCCGCACAGCAAAAGGATACTGCGGCATTGAAAGCTGCAATGCAAAAGCTGAGCAGTTTGGATGGAACAAACTATACCTTGTATAACAAATTAAGTGATGGTGGAAAAACAGACACCGCCGAGGAACTGATTGCTCTGGATATTTGGCCAGAAGATACTGTTACCCTTGAGGATATGCCGAATGTTGTGGCAGCAATCAACCGTGCTATGGTGGTACCTGGCTTTAATGACGGTGTGATAGAGAGTGCCGATGCATATTTAGATTACCTTAGCGAAGACAATGAAAAAGCAGGACAAGATTATACCAATCGGATCACAGCAGAGGGCAAGAAACAGCTGACAGCTGATTTGAGCCATCAGAACTTTGCGTCCATGGAGGAGCTGAAAAATGCGTTTACACAGCAGGTTATTTTGAAGACTGTGGCGTATCCGGTAAATGGAAGCAGTGACATATTGGCGGCATTGACAGGCTATCCTGACTTGCTGTCTATGAATATGTCTGCCTTTAACAAACTGGCTGACGCTTATCAGCACCAGGTATTGACCACCTTGAAAAACGCCAGACCAGCAGATTTAGAATCATTACAGAGTACCTTTAGTCAGGCTGTGGCAGCGTATGCCAGCACCGGCGGAACGGTTTCGAAACCTTCCGGCGGCGGTGGGGGCGGCAGCATGGGAGGTTCGTCTCTTGGCGGCGGTGGTTTTACGGTAGACAATTCTTCAAATGAGACCAATGACGATACCAATCAATCCGGTCAGCAAAATACAAGCGTTGAGAATTTTGCAGATTATGTGGATGCAGAATGGGCCAAAGGCGCTATGCAGCTGATGATTGAGCGCGGTATTTGGAATGGTTATGAAGATAATACACTGCGTCCCAATCTGCCTGTTTTGCGTGAAGAGGCTTATAAGATGTTTATCTGTGCATTTTCAGAAGTAGACAGCAGTGCGATCTCTACCTTTACGGATGTCAGCGAAGGAGATTGGTTCTATCCGTATATCGCATCAGCACAGGTGAAAGGATTGACCTCCGGTATTGGCGATGGGTTGTTCGGATCCGGACAGCAAATGAGCCGGCAGGATCTTGCAGTGATGTTCTATGAATATGTTAAACAACAGGATAATTTGTCATATGGTGACAGCATTAGCTTTGCGGATGCTTCGCAGATTGCAGATTACGCAGCAGAAGCTGTAGAAAAATTGACATCTTTGGGCGTAATTGGTGGATATGATGATGGTACCTTCCGTCCTGAGGATAGTGCGACTCGTGCAGAAATGGCACAAATGATGAGCAGACTGCTGGATATTCTTTCATGACAAACACGGTAAAAGGAGGAATTGAAGTGAAACGAATAAAACAAATGGTTATATGTCTTTTGGCGTTGACCATGATGCTTGTTCCGGGAGGGGTTTATGGTGCAGTACTCCAAGATGTTGCTGATACACCATATGAGGATGCCGTAAGCTTCTTGGATTCGCTTGGAATCATGAAAGGAGACGGCGTACTGTTTCGACCCAATGATGAGATCACCCGGGGAGAGATGACACAGGTGCTGATACGTGTATTGAATCTGGAGTCTGCTGCGGCAGGATATGAGCCGCAGGGTGTTTTCAGTGATGTACCTGTAGATCACGAGTTTGCTGCTGCCATTGAGCTTGGAGCACAGATGGGGGCAGTATGCGGTACGGGGAACAATTTGTTTGAACCCGATAATCCCGTTACGCTGGCAGAGGCTGTCAAGCTGATGGTATGTGCTTTGGGATATCAGGCTCCTGCAGAAGATAAGGGTGGATACCCCTTTGGTTATTTGTCCATTGCCCAGCAGTATGACCTGCTGCTGGGAGTGAACATTACCGATACACAGCAGCCCATGACCAGAGGAGAGACGGCGATTTTGTGCCAGAATACGCTGGAAGCGGATGCAGCAAAACCGATTTCCTTTGGTACTTCAACACAATACAGCACAGATGGCGAAACCCTTTTGGAATATGCGCATCAGATTAGTGTAATGGAGGGCTTGGTCACAGCCAATAGCGTGACAAGTTTGTGGGGCATTAATGCTACCGACAGCGGTATGGTGCAGTTGATGAATCAGGATACGCTGTATTTGTTTGAGCTGGGTGAAAGTTCCCTTGATCAGAAGATCGGTGAAAACGTTAAAGTTTACTACACGAAAGACGAATCCGGTAAATGTGAAGGCCGTGTGGTTTATGTAAAAGACAGTGATAAGAAAACACGGACGGTTGATGTGAAAATTGAGGATATGGTTTCTGGCGCCAGCAGCAGTACCAGTGCGGTTTATTGGAAGGACGGCAAAACTGCAAATATTAATCTTTCCGATATGCCGGCGCTTTTGTACAACGGTACTGCGGTACAGGGATATGGATTCCCAGCTTTGATGGAGCTTTTGGAAGGAAAATACGGGACCATACGATTTATTGATTCCAATAACACCGGAAAAACAGATGTCGTTCTGGTATGGGCTTATGATACTTATGTGGTAGACAGTGTTGATACCAAAAGCTATAAGGTCTTTGACCAAAACAGTAAATATGTATTTAATGAAAATGGGCAAATGAATCGGGTTAACCGTGTATTAACGGCAGATCAGGAAGATGACACCGTTGAGGTTTCGGTTCAGGATGCTTCCGGGAAACAGGTGGAGTGGAAAGATCTGAAACAAAACGATGTTTTGACGGTCACCCAAAGTCTGCCTGTTGATGATGGAAAAACAAGGATAGAGATTCGTATCTGCCGTGATGTTGTCGCTGGGAACCTGGATATGGCGTCTACGGACAGCGAGGACAATCCCTATTTCCAGGTTGATGGCACAAAGTATGTGCTGACCGAAGAATACTGGAATGCAGTGACCTTGGGACAGGAAGATGCGGCAAGCGTTTCATTGACATTGGGCAAGACCTACACATTTTATTTGGATAGCTTTGGCAGAATTGCCGGAGCGTCTGCGGCGGCAGTAACAGACAGCGAGACTGAAACCCAAACAGGCAGTGCGGAATTAAAGTTTGGTGTGGTTACAGGTTATAGCGACAGTGGCTCTTTTGACGAGGTTTCTATCAGGATTTATAACGGAGAAGAGAATAAGGTCTATGAAACAGCCGACAAAGTAAGCATTGATGGTCAAAAATACAGTGGCAGCAGCGTAAAAACAGCGCTTGACGCAGTGGTCAGTGAATTGGGAACCACCTACTTTGATACAGAGGGAACCAGATTTATTCCGGTTTTGTTCCGTATCAACGGAAACGGAGAAGTTTCCTATTTAGATACCTGCATATACCGTGAGGGCAGTGATGATGTCAACAGCCTTCAGGTGCTGAATGACAACGGAAAGACTGAGCAGCTGGTATATGTCAGCACTGTAGGGTCATTCAACTATAAATATCCGGTATCAAACGCACAGGTCATTGTTGTTCCTGCGGCAAACAGTGCGGACAATTTGGGCAATATCAAATATTTTAGTTCTGGCTCAGCATCCCAACAGCTGGTTGGCGGCAAGAGCTATACAGCTCAGGTTTTCCGGACCAACCCGACCTCTTATGAAGGGGAATATGTCTTAATTCAGGCCGCTTCTGCAAGGGATGTAACCACGCTGGGCGACACGGATACGGAGATTCATAACCGTCAGATGCTGGTGGTATCCGAAGTCTTTAAAACCCTGAATGAGGATGGCTATGAAACCATTACGGTTGTAGGGTATGAAGAAGGCAAACGAAATCAGTATACGGTAGATGTAGACTATTATGAAGGCAATATGATGAATCATATTTGGGATAAAAGCTGGTTTAGCTCTGCGGAAGCAACTGCACGTATGGATGCGACAGATACCACCGAACGGCAGGAAAAGAAACTGCTGGAAGGGGATATTATAAGATATCGGGTCAATGATGCAGGTGAGATTGTATTTCTGCGGCCGGTATTCCTTTCAGACGCCAGAGTATTCCGTGCTGACGACAGCAATGGATTAAATGATGCGAACCGCTATAGAGCCTTGGATATTGCATCTGTTTATAAATTGCAGAACACGGATATGATTTTGCGGTATTTGATCAACAAAAGCACGGGCAATACGCAGGCAAGTATGGCGTTGAATGTAGACGAAGATGGTCATATCCTCAGTGACAGCACGGGCACTGTATTGTACAGCGGCGGCCAATATTGTGAAGACGGTGTTGCTGGAGCAGCGTGGACACGAAGTGCAATTTTTGATGCACAGGGCTTCAGTGTGATGGTATATGACGAAACACAGCCGGAAGGCAAACGTGTTTATACGGGAAGTTATGCAGATTTGGCAGATACGGATTCTGGAGAAGCAGCAAGTATAGTGATTATGCAGTTCAGAAGCTCCAATCCGAGAGGTATGGTCATTTTGAAACTGCGTGGATAAGGAGAATATTATGAAGCAGATTTTAAAGAACAAAATGATGCTTTTGGCTGTCTCGATATTGACATTGTTTGCAGTTTATTATGGCGGAGACGCCGCCCAGGCCGCACCAAGCTATGATATCATTGAGACGCAGGACGGCTATTTGTATCAGGAAATTGAGGATTTATGGTATAATAATGCAACCGTTATTGTGGAAAAGGATGCAGAACGTTATTTTAATGGTATGGCAGTAGGCTTTGATGCAGAAAACAAGCAGCAGCCTGAAGCGGATGCGATGCCGGATATTATTTTGCCGGTGCGTGCCGATGTAGACGGCACCTATTATGTGTGGATGCGGCATTATGCGGACACCGTTTCCGGTGGCGGTCAAAACGCATTCCACTCCCTCAACGGAAATAATTATACCACCTTGAACTTAACGGCAACGCCGGAGAAGGCGGCATGGCTGAATGTGACCTCCGTCACCCTGAAAGCGGGCGAGACTTTTGAATATCGCATTCGCGGCCGGCAAAAATACGGGATTGCCCTGGATTGCTTTGTGGTTACCAATGACCCGAGCTTTACTCCGACTGATCTGGTCACCAAGCCTTTGGAAGAAGGGGAATTGATTCCCGGAGAAGATAAGATCTTGGATGCCATTTGTTTCTCTGTGAATTCCAACAATGCCTTAGATCACGGTATAAAATTCCGAATTGATGAAGAGAATCAAAAAACTGCGGTTTACAAAAGTGATGATACGATTATGGTGCCGCTTCGGTTTTTGACAGAACGTTTGCAGGGCAAGATCCATTATGATGATGCAGCCAATATCTTGACGTTGACATATGGAGGAAAAGAATATACCGGAAAAATTGGCGAGAGCAAAATGACAGACAGTGAAGGGAACGAAATTGCGTTATCTGCGCCGCTCGCCATGCGGTATGAACGAACCTTTGCACCTTTGGATATTTGTCAAAGTGTATTCGGCAAGGAAATTTTTACTTCCGAACTGGGTCTGGTTATGTTGTCGAATGAAAAAGATGCCTATCAAACGGACGGCAGCGATGATGAAATTATTACAAGCATCATTACCCGGATCATTTTAGACCGGCCGACCGGTGAAGAAATTATCAGTTCCCTGTGGAGCAACTATGAAGCGGGAGAGCATCCCAGATTGTTTGCCAATCAGGAAGATTTTGACAAGCTGCGGACACAGGCTGCTGAAGATGAATACATGAAATGGTTTGTTGACAACATGAAACAGCAGGTCGATGCGGCCGAAGCAGATAAAACGATTGAGAATCTGATTAACGAAATTAATAAAATGACGGATGATAACACAACCTTCAGTACGACCTGTATGGATTCGGTTCGCGACTGGGTGACCAGTGCTGCGTGTTTGTATCAAGTGACAGGAGATGCGCATTATGCGGAACTTGCCTGGAGTCTTGCAGAGCCTGTGTGCCAGATGTATGACTGGTTTGGCGGTGGCGGATTTTTGTGTATTGGTCAAATGGGTGTTTCCATGGCAATCGTTTACGACTGGTGCTATGATTACTTGCAGGGTGTTCCGGGTGCTTTAGAGCTCATGGAAAAAGCATTTATGGACAATGCCCTTCAGCCAGGACTTGACACATACAACGGAATTATGCTGACAGACCCCAGTGGCGGCTATAATACCTGGACAGAGGCAACCACCAACTGGAATCCGGTTTGTAATGCTGGGTTGATTTCTGTAAGTATTGTAACGGCAGAACTGTATCCAGAGCAGGCAGAAGAACTTTTGGGTAAAGCGGTACGTTCTTTGGAAGCTGCGTTGAAGCCATATGCGCCCGATGGCGCCAATCCAGAGGGCCCTGCATATTGGGCGTACGGAACAGGATTTATGGTTTACTGTTTTGCTGGTTTGGAAAAAGCCACCGGTACCGATTATGGTTTGGCGTGCTATCCGGGTGTTTTGGAAACCTGTTATTATAGACCATATGTTCACAGCATGATTAATCATTGGGATTATCCGGAAAATACTGCTTATCGTCACTGGAACTACCATGATACCGGACGGGGCGTGATTGGATCGGGTATGTATATGTGGTTTGCAACCAGGCTGGATGACCCGTATCTTGCTGGAATGCGGCTGACAGAGCTTCAGCGTGGCACAGAAAACGTCAGCTTTAATGATATTGTATTCTATACAGAAGACAATTTGGATCAAAATATTCAGCTTCCGCTTGACAGATATTTTAAAGGGATTCAGACGGTATTTATGCGCAGCGACTGGAACGATCCAGATGGTATTTACACTGGCCTGCATGCAGGAAAATCCAGAATCAACCACAGCCAGCTGGATACCGGAAACTTTATTCTGGATGCAGAGGGCATTCGCTGGATTGAAGATTTGGGTATGGATAACTATAGCTTGCCCGGTTATTTCAGCTCTGGCAACTATGGACAAAGATGGTCTTATTATCGAGCACGTGCAGAAGGCCATAATACCATTGTAATTGATCCAGGCACCAATGAGGATCAGAAGGTTTCAGGCGACTCACCAATCATAGAATATGAAAGCACAGAGGACAGAGTGTTTGCGATTACAGATTTCCGCTCTTGTTATCAGCCAAAAGCAACTTCTGCAAAACGGGGGTTGATGTTAGGCAATGACAGGACAGCGGTTGTGGTACAGGATGAAATTACCTTGGCGGATAGCTATGATGTATGGTGGTTTGCGCATACCGAGGTGCAAGATGTGGAGATTGCAGAAGATGGACGTTCTGCCATTATGACACAGGACGGCAAGAGAATGTATGTAGAAATTGTCAGCGATCAGGAAGACTTAAAGTTTGAGCTGATGCCTGCGGAAAAACTCCCTACTTCACCAGAACGGAACGAACTTGAAAGAGATAACAGCACCTTCCAGAAGCTGTTCATTCATGGAGAACAGCTGCGTGAATTTAATGTTGCTGTGGTCTTCCAGACCTTAGAGCCTGGGCAGGATGAACCGGATTATACCTATGTATATACTGCTTTGGATCAGTGGGGAAGCAGCGAGGATGAGGATACCTGAAAGTCATTGACGGGCTTGCTTTCGGCTGCATACAAAATTTCTGCGGCACGGTTTGGAAGCGATGACAAACTGCATATAATGGTAGAAAAAAGCGGAGAGATTACAAATGCTGTTTGGATTGCGGCAGCGGTATATGACAATGAAACCGGTTTGCTGTGCGACACCGCTTATACTCCGGTAAACCGGACTTGCGAGGTTGTGATGGACATTGATAAGCTAGACAACTGCACAGTTAAGGTTTTTATGTGGAAGAATTTAGCGGGACAACAACCATTGAAAGATGCATATATAAAAGTGCAGACGTAGCAAGTATCCGTTAGCAGTAAAGGTGGATAGTTTATGAGGCAGATATTCGATAATGGAATATCTGCCTTTTTTTAGAATTTAGATTTAGTCTTGAAAAGTTTTATTTTATTTTTGTTATTCTATTTCGTTATCTTTAAAAAGTTTAATTATGGCTACGGTGGCAGCGCCAGAGCGATTTTCTGTATTGCTGTTATATGTCAGTGTAAAATTGGTTTGAGATGGAACATAAAAAATAATGGCACTTGATCCATAGGCACTGGAAGACGAGGTGCTTGTCTTAAAATAAATGCCATACTCCAAATGAGAAGTGTTGTTATAGGCAGGAGTAACCTGCATATATCCTGCATTATCTAACACGGTTGAAACACTATAGGAAACATAGTAATATCCAGGGGTTAAGGAAATTTGCGTGTTATTTGCAAGAACGATGTTTCCCGTGGTATCTTCGGTTCCGGTTATCAGGGGAATTAACTGACCATTTGAAAAAGGGAGTTCAAAAATAAAAAAGGAGGCAAAGATATTGTTGCCCGGCTCCCCCTGCGGACCCTGTACGCCTGGTTCTCCCTGGGGTCCTTGCGGACCGGGTTCCCCCTGCGGTCCCTGTACACCCGGTTCACCCTGCGGCCCTTGTGATCCTGGTTCCCCCTGTGGGCCTTGTATGCCGGGTTCACCCTGCGGTCCCTGTATGCCTGGCTCTCCCTGTGGGCCTTGCGGACCGGGTTCCCCCTGCGGCCCTTGTGGTCCTGGTTCCCCCTGTGGGCCTTGCGGACCTGGTTCCCCCTGTGGGCCTTGCGGACCGGGTTCCCCCTGCGGTCCTTGCGGACCGGGTTCCCCCTGTGGGCCTTGCGGACCGGTTTCTCCCTGCGGTCCTTGTATGCCGGGCTCTCCCTGCGGCCCCTGTACGCCTGGTTCCCCCTGCGGCCCTTGTGGTCCCGGCTCGCCCTGCGGCCCTTGTACACCCGGTTCCCCCTGCGGCCCTTGTGATCCTGATTCCCCTTGTGGGCCTTGTATGCCGGGTTCCCCCTGTGGGCCTTGTATGCCGGGTTCCCCCTGTGGGCCTTGTGGTCCGGTTTCGCCCTGAGGGCCTTGTATGCCGGGCTCTCCCTGTGGTCCTTGCGGACCGGTTTCTCCCTGCGGTCCTTGTACGCCTGGCTCTCCCTGCGGCCCTTGTATGCCAGGCTCTCCCTGGGGGCCTTGCGGACCGGGTTTTCCCTGTGGGCCTTGTATGCCAGGCTCTCCCTGTGGGCCTTGTGATCCGGGTTCCCCCTGTGGGCCTTGTGGTCCGGTTTCGCCCTGAGGACCTTGTATGCCGGGCTCTCCCTGTGGGCCTTGCGGACCGGTTTCTCCCTGCGGTCCTTGTACGCCTGGCTCTCCCTGCGGCCCTTGTATGCCAGGCTCTCCCTGGGGGCCTTGCGGACCGGGTTTTCCCTGTGGACCGCGGCAGGGACAACAGCGTTTCTTAGATGGTTGACAGTGTAGCCCGAATGAGCTAGACTGTCCATCAAATGGTTTTATTTCTTTCATAAATTTATTCACTCCATTATAAATAAATTATATATAATAGAATATGCTGGCTGTAAAGAAGCTGTGTGTTGTAATTATGGAATATTTTTTATATAGATATTTCATGAGGATATGTTAGTTAAAATTTTTATATTTAAAAAATAGTGGTAGTTTTTTGTATTATCCTGCAAACATGTCAAAAGAATTTTAATATTCTAAATCTACATGATTTTTTTGAATTGATATTTTATTCATTATGATTTTATTGTTAAGGGTTTTAAATTTCATAGATGATAACGAAACGAAAGATAAAATACAATTTGTAATTTAAAAATGGTTCACTCCTATGTCTGGAAGCCCGTTTGTTTTATATTAATTTTATGTAGAAATTATATAAAATTGAAGAAGTTGGACGTTGCAAAACAATCCTCAAAATGATAAAATGATTTGCCGAGTTATTAAAGTATGAAAGGATGACCTCATTGTCGTACTGTCAGCCTTTAAATTTAAATCTAGAAAAAACGAAGGCGGAAGCTTTTTGTTTAGAAGAAAAATTAGGCTGTTTGCTCAGGCAGGTACTTTATGTTGTTTGTTGTTTCATTGAGATACAAAAAAGAATAAGATTTTCATTGCATTATCAAACATCGTTTTGTTTTTGATATTCAGATTGCGTTTGGATTTTGAATTAAAATGATTTTCATAAAGCAGCGCGTTTTATAGATAATTTTTAGACTTTTTGCTTGATTTTAAGGTCGGGATTGCTTTTATCGTAAAAAAAGAAGATAGTTTCATAAATAGAGATGATTGACAATGGGAAATAGCCTCATGTATACTCATGTGTAGAAGCTGGAAGGCGAAAATACTGGTTTCTAAAAGAAATTTTAGAAAAGGAGCTGAAGAATGTGAAGAAGAGAGTTTGGTGGAAAAAGGGATTATCCGGGTTGATCAGTGGTTGTATGCTTTTGAGCGCATTACAGATAGGAACAGTGATACCGGCTTCTGCGGCAGTGGTTACCCCGGAAGAGCAGATGAAGACTTTTAAGACAGCAGCAGATATTGATGGAAATTATTCAGTCAGTATTGTAAATGACAGCTATCAGGAAGGCGAGGGGGAAAGTACTTCTACTGCCGTACAGTCTTGGTATCAGGATACTTCACGCAAAGTGGGGATAATGGGAGATGGAACATCATGGCGTATTGATTTTGATAAAGGAAACAGAAGAGCAGTTACTGCTCGCTATGATGTTGGATATCCAAAAGCGGTACATTCCTTTACACCGGGAAGTAAAACAATTTTAGAAACTAAATTTTTTTACGAAAAAGATTCTCATATCGTTGAGCTATTTTTACCAGGTACCGATGGCGGAGGAGCTTGGGGAAGCAGTAAATCGCTTATCACCATTAAAGCACAGAATGAGTCCAACCGGACATGGCTGGTGCAGGATGTGAACGGAGGAGAATTGCTGTCTTTGGATGATCCGAGATACCAGACTAATGGAGAGCGGGATACTGCAAAGATTCAGGCGGATTGGATAAATCAATGGCATCATATTTACATAGAATTAGAATCACTAGAGAATCATCAGATACAATATGATGTATATCATAATGGTGAAAAATTAAATGATACACCGATTGTCTTTACGGTTGACACAAGTGCTGTGGAAAAAAATGCAACCGGTATCAACCGGTGGATCAATCGTATTAATGCATGGGGCAGTGGATATATTTTGTTGGATGATCTGGGTGTTCAGCCTGTGCAGGAATTGACATTGAGAAACAGTACGGTTATAGATGGGCAGATTGGTGCAGATACAAAGGGACCCATTGTTTTGGACTTTAACACCTTGTTGGATCAAAATACCTTGGATTCCATCACGCTTAAAACGGCAGACGACCAGGTGCCAGAAGGATTGAGCAAACATTTTGATGGAACCGATCATAGCCGTGTGGTACTTGAGTGGAGCGGGAATTTGCAGGAAAAAACCCAATATATTATAGATTACAGCAAGCTTACAGATATTCACAACAGCATAGCAGACGGTACCATTACCTTTACCTCCGGGCAAAAACCAACAACGGAAACAGTTACTCCGTTTGTTGAAAAACGATTTGACAGTCAGTCAGATGCGTTGAATGGTACGGTTGAAGACGGAGTTTTGCACATGACCTTAGCAGGCAGCGGAGCGTCTATGTCAAATGATTTAGATTTTGGCGAAGAGATCCATGATTTTGATGATTCTGCTTCTGCCACGATCATGGAATACAAACTAAAGGCCAAGAGCACAGGAAATGTCCGTGCATTTTTCAGTGGCAGCGATACCAATGGGCAATGGTGGGCAGATGTTCTTTCGACAGACCAGGGTGGATTTACACATTTATTGCCCAATACCAATAATAATTCGGTAAAAGATACAAATTATGCGGCCAATCAATGGTATCATATCTTTATTGTTAGCCGAGGCAATACTTTTGATTATTATGTGGATGGAATGAAGATGAACGAATCGCCGATTATGTTTTTGGCAACAAACCAGTTACGGCCCGTAGTGGATAGTGGCATCAGCGGTATCAAAAAACTGCGGTATACGTTCCGGGTATGGGGGCAGGACGAAACATGGCTTGATGACATGATTGTGCAGAAAATGGCTGCTTTGCAGCTTCAGAGCAGTAGTCTTGATTCCTCTATCAATGAAGTTGCCTTAAACGGACAGACGGTATTACTTGACTTTAATACCCTGTTGGATGAAGAAAGCTTGGAACAGATCAAACTGTATGAAGGAGAAATAGAAAAAACCGGAATTACAGTAGAAATCGATGATGAGGATCGTACACGTGCGAAAGTGACGATTCCAGACGGGACTTTGGATCCGGAGAGTGAATATGATATTCGTTATACTGGAGTAAAAGATATTTTTGGAACAGCGGCAGACGGTGCCCTTCATTTTAAAACTGCGGTGAGACTGACGGATGCCAATATCAAAAAAGCGGAGCCTGCTTCTGGTTCGATGATAGAATTGACAGAATTTGCGCCTGTTTTTGAATTTGACCAGCGCATGGATCCCGCTACAATGACAGCCGAAAACATTACTCTGACGGCGGCTGATGCCCAAGCCCCCGCTTCCGTATCCTTGGCAGAAGCAAAAATGAGCAACAGCAACAAAACGGTTCAGTTGCGGTTCCAGGGGAATTTGCTGGCAGGCAAGGAGTACACGCTGACATTTGGAGAAGGAGTCAAAACAGAAGACGGAAATTATACAGTTGCCCAGGACAGCCGGAGCTATACCTTTAAAACGGTTGCCAATGTAAACAGTTTGATTAATGAATTTGAATCGCTCCAAGCTGGAAGAGGCGGTGTATATAAGTTAGAGGGAAGCTTTAAGTTGGATACATCATCTCCGGAGACATTTGACGGAGACACTTCGCGGGTCATGCTGGATACCTCGTATGAATCTTCCATTATCTTTGATTTGGGCGGCAGCGGTGATTATTCCTTTGACTTTTTTGACATTAGTTATAATTCAAACGGAAAGTCTACGATCTATGTTTCTGAATCAGCAGATGGAATCCAGTTTACCGAGCCGATACGTATGGTTGTATATCCGGAGGCCAATGAGTTTACCAATACGGCAACAGAGGTAGTACCCCAAAGAGATGCATCTTTTGTGCCGGGAGCAGGGGTTACGGATTTGTGGACATACAGCGGAGTTTTGCAGGAAGGAAACCGGTATTTAAAAATCACCATGAAAAAGACAAATCCGGACAGCAGCTGGACACCGAGACTGAGAAACATCACGTTGAATTATAAGACGCCTGGAGAAAGCAGCGGTATGGTTTCCAGCTCTCCTACCAATGGAGAAACCGCCGTTAACCGCGGACGGATGATTCAGATGAATTATGACACACCACTGTATTACGGTAGTGTAAACGCAAACAGCTTTACCGTTAAAGCAAACGGAGTGCCAATAGAAAATGTTGATGTAGAACTGCGCAGTGACTGCAAGCAGGTAACGCTGAATCTTCCGATCCGGATGACGGGAGAGACGGTTTATACAGTTGAACCGAATCAGGTTTATGATGTATATGACAATCTTGTTACACAAGGATTGCAGTTCACGACGGAACCGGCTTCAGTAACGCTGGTGAAAACAGCGTTGCTTGATACAGAGGGGAATGAAACTTCATTTGGTGTGGGAACATTGAAACCGCAGTTTAATCTCAACAACGAAACAACGGAAACACAGCAGGTCTTTTTGGCCACGGCGGTATATGACGGTGATGTTTTGGAAAAGATTGCGGTTTGTAAGCCGCAAGTGGCACCTGGGGAGCAAACGGTTCAGTTTGAGGAAACGTTATCTGTGACAGATGCTGAGGGCAAGACATTGAAATTCCTGGCATGGAACGATCTGGCGGAAATGATCCCGCTTCCCAAGGCTACCTTTGGGGAAGTGGATAATACATACTACCCCGGTTTTGTCAGAAAGGCGATTACATTGAGTTATGATGACGGTCCGCAGTATTCAGATAAAACCATGATCGATTATATGAATCAGTATGGCGTGAGAGGCACTTTCAATCTGAACGCCACCAAATTTAATGGAATGAGCACGACGGATATAGATTCCTATGTGGAACTTTACAGTCATCAAGAGGCTGCGAATCATACGGATACCCATCCCCGTCTGAATGAAATCAGTCTGGAAGAGGCGCAAGCAGATATTCTTGCAGGAAAACAGAAGATTGAGGATAAGTTGGGGACAGAAGTGCGCGGATTTGCTTATCCATACAGCAGAGCTGCGGGTTCTTTAACCGAACTGGATATTGTGGAATATTTAAAAGAAACCGGACATATGTACGGGAGGAACAGTTCTACTAATGGAGGCTCCTTCGCTATTCCGGAGGATTTCCAGAATTGGAAGTTCACCTGTCATCATACGGATAATAATTTTGAAGCTTTGCAAGATCAATTTTATAACCTGCCGGACGATGGCCAGTTGTATCTGTTTTCAGTTTGGGGGCACAGTTGGGAATTTGATCAGGATGTATCTGCAGGTCGTCCGGAGGAAACGTGGAGTACGATTTTGGTTCCTTTCCTGCAGGGAGTGCAGGCGCATAAGGATGAAATTTGGAATCCTACCAATATAGAATTTTATGATTATCTTCAGGCACAAAAGACGCTGGAAATTACGGAAGAGTATATTTACAATCCAAGCAATACAGATGTTTATGTAAAAATTGACGGACAGGAAACGGTTGTACCGGCTGGTCAGTGGATCTATCCGGAGTAATTCGGATTTTGCTTAAATCAGAGTGCCGAAACGTAAAAGAGCAGAAAGGAAGCGATAGGAGGAATGGATATGAAAGGTTGGCATCAAATGGGAGCGGGAATCCTTGCAGTATTGTGTTTGTTTGGAGGTACGGCTTCGGCAGAAGGTACAGTACAATGTACACAGCAGGGAAGTAAAGTTACCATCAGCGGAAAATTGGAAACGACAAAACCCAATGAGATCATTGCCATAACTGTACTTCCGGAAGGAAAAGAGACCACAGCGGCACAGCAGGAAGATATTCTTTATATTAATCAGCAGCCCAGCCAGGATGGAAGTTTTTCGTTTGCGTTTGATATGAATGGTGGTACCCGGGAAGCGACTGCGTGGATTAGTAGAGAATATGGTACAGAAGAAGAAGCCTATGATTTTGTATATAAAAGCACAGAGGATATTACGTCTGCGATTGCAGATATCAATGCCGCTGATACAGCAGAAAAAATGAAACAGGCTCTGCAGAAAGCCTGTGGAAGCTATACCAATGCTTTTGTTTTAGGAATGGATCTTGCGATGCTGGAGCAGATCCAGCCGCCCTATACCAATATCTATCAGGCTTTGGTAGACGGCAGGCCGTATTCGGAAACGGATACGACAAACGCGGCATCTATTTTTGAATCCGCGACCTTGGTGGAACAGCTCAGTCAGAGCCGTGACGCAGCTTGGATTCAAAAGACGCTGGAAGAGAAAGGAAGTGCATTGGGTGCCGTAGTGGATGGTGATGTGTTTGAGCAAATTTTGTCGGAACGGATTAAGGAACCCAGTCAAGTTTATGATGCGCTCGCTTTAAAGACGTTTGAAAATTCGAAAGCGCTTCGGCAGGCTTATATGGAGAGCATACTGTTGACCGCGGTAGCCTATCCCAAAAACGGACGGTTCGATGTGCAGTATGTGCTGTCATCGTGCAAAGGAGAGCTAGGAATTAGTGAGGAAGTCAACAGTATAGAGGCTCTGTCGGATGCAGGAAAAGTAAAAGCATATGAAAATTTAACTGGAAAGCGGTTTACGTCATTACAGGCTTTGGAAGAACGTTTGCGGGAACTGGCAAAAACCACTGGAAGCAGTACAGTGATCAGCGGCGGTAACAGCGGAGGCGGCGGTTCCAGAGGCGGCGGAATTTCCATACAGAATCCTCAAGGCCTTGAGCCGGTAGAACCGATTGTACAGGAAACGCAGCAGGAGCCGGAAGCTTTTTCCGATATGGAAGACGCCGCATGGGCAAAAGAAGCGGTTTATGCTATGTATGAATTGGGTATTATCAACGGCAAAGAAGATGGAATGTTTGCGCCCAATAGCAGCGTCACCAGAGAGGAATTTCTGAAAATGGCGGTCTTGACCGCAGGTGTTCCCCAGACCGATAAAACCGTAGATTTTCTGGATGTTCCAGAAGATGCTTGGTTCTATTCCTTTGTACAACAGGGTGCAGCGGCGGGTATCACCAATGGTGTGAATGCGGAACTCTTTGGTGTAGGACAGGAGATTTCCCGGCAGGATATGGCCGTCATGGTTTATCGTACAGCGGAAATTCGCGGGATGGAATTTTCAGAGACAGAAATGAGTTTTACGGATGCGGATCAAATTGCAGATTATGCGAAAGGGGCGGTAGCTGCGTTATACGGCGCAGGAATCATTGCGGGCAATCCGGATGGTTCGTTTGCTCCAAACGGAACGGCGACCCGCGCCGAAGCGGCACAGATGCTGTATAGGCTTATCGGTTCGAAGGAGGAATAAAGATGGGAAAAAGATTATCAGCATTTTTTATTGTACTTTGTATATTTGCTCTTGGCCTTCCTGCCTCGCAAACCCATGCAGCGGCGGTAACTACCGCGTCGGCAGAAAAGCTGTCCACCCTTCAAGGACTGGGTGTTTGGGCTGGAACCACTGCAAATTTGGATGCAGTAGTAACCCGCGGAGAATTTATGGCTTTAGCGGATCTGCTTTATAATATTCCGCTTGATGAAACAGAAAATGTGTATTTCAAGGATGTTCCCGTATCCCATACTTATCACGCGGCAATTTCTGCTGCTGCGGCGCGGGGCTTGATCAATGGTGATGGTACAAATTTTGAGCCAGATCGGGCAATCATGCCGGAGGAAGCGTTGAAAATTATGCTTTCTGCGCAGGGGTATGCACCCTATGTTGCGGAAAAAGGAGGATATCCCACTGGATATATCAAATGTGCGGCGGAAATCGGTTTGACCAGCGGCACAGGATTGGGAGATCAGTTGACGTATCAGGATATCGTTACCTTATTTTACAACGCGATTGATACCGATGCTTTGGTTCCTGAATCCATCGGGGAAGAGGTAACTTATTCTTACATTAACATGATGGAGGAATTTCATAACATCTATGCGATTACCGGGCAAGTGACAGCCACCTATGATACGGCATTATATTCCGGATCTGAACTTTCCAAAGATCGGGTACGGATCGATGAGACCGAATTTGATGCAAAATATAGTTTGGTTTCTAAATTTTTAGGAGTTAAGGTAAACGCATGGTATCATAAATATGAGGATAAAAATAATGCGATAGTATATATGTGTAGCGCACCCGGTGTGCGGACCTTGACGGTCAACACAGAAGACATTCAGAGTTTTGCGGATTTTTCACTGAAGTATTATAACGAAAACGGCAATCTGGGTACTGCAAATCTTTCCGGGACAGCGGCCGTGATCTATAATGGGCAGGCCATTACGGATCCGGCCGATTTCACACAGGAACTTATGGTACCCAAAAATGGGACAGTGACTTTGATCGATAACGGACAGGGGTATCAGGTCGCAAAAATTATGGATTATGAAACCTTTGTAATTTCCGGTGTCAGTCAAAATACGGAGCGGTTTTATGATAAATATACAGGAACGCCTGTGGAATTGAATACCAATGATAAAATTTCTATGGTTGATAAATATGGCAATGAGGTTCCGTTGGCCCAGCTGTCTGAATATGATGTGGCATCGGTAGCCATTTCCAAAGGGACTGAGCGTTCGATCCGTATTATTATTTCTGCTGACGCGATAGAGGGAAAGATCAATCTGGTGACGACAGGCGAAGACGGAAGTGTGCGCATTCAGATGGCCAGCGAACAGTTTGAGTTAACAGACCATTTTCAGAAATATCTTGAGGAGAAGAACCTATCCTTACAGGCGGGAGATAGCGGTGTTTTCTATTTAGATTATTTGGGAAAGATCGCCGCTTTTGAAAAGGGAGAACAGTTGGGCGATCAGTATGCTTATTTCATGAAAGCACGTGAAGTCGGTTTTGATAATGCGGAGGTAAAACTGCTGATGCAGGATGGTAACATTCGTATTATGGAATTGGCACCCAAGGTCAATATCAATGATGTCACATTCAGCGCGGCGGAGGCCTATGAATGGCTGAATGGATTAACAGGCGGCCAGCGGTTGATGAAGATCAACCAAAACAGCGATGGAACGCTGAAAAAAATTACACTTCCGACTTCGGAAGAAATCGGCGGAGATATTATGCAGACTTACGATGCTTCGGCAGGAACGCTGTATTATAAAGAGATTTCTCAGTGCTTTGGCGGAAAGTTCAATGTAGATGACAGCACCATTGTTTTTTTGGTCCCGTCAGAAGCTACTGAAGCAAGTGCCGACGATGAAAACTATGAGGTCCAGAATTATAAACATTTTTCCAACGACACGTATTATACGGTCAGCACCTTTATCACAGAACAGGATGTTTTGGTGCAGGATATAGTGATTTCTTATGAAAATGTGGGAACCGGAAGCGCTGCGGACATTCAGATGGATTCAAGAATTGGTATTGTTAAAGAAATTGCCATTGTTTTGGATGACGAAGGAATTCCGGTGCAAAGCGTAACCGTTTTGCTGGATGGAAAAGAACAGCAGTATCAAACCGATGACGCTGCACTGCTGGAGGGAATTAATCCGGGAGATGGTGTTCGTGTAGCGGTAAACGCACAGGGAACCCTGCGGTATGTGGAAAAGTTGTTTGATTATGAGACGCGGTCTGTCTTAAGCGGAAACAAGGCAAATGGTTTTGACAATATCAATTATGTCTTTTATGGGCAGGTCGTTCGCAAGGATGGAAATATTATTCAGCTGGAAGGTCTCAATGATGCAGGACAGATGGAAAAAGTCAATATTTTGATCCGGGGTAATGTTTACCGGATCGAAGATCTTCGAGGCAAACTCAATGTTACCTTGGGCTCCGCAGAAGATATTCTGGATAGAAAAGTGTTGGGCGATGAAGCGTCATACGTATTGATCCAGTCCCGTTATACTGATACAAAGGTGGTGGCAATTTATGATTAAACATCAGAAAATCCAAAAGGCAATCGGTGTATTTACCGTGGCAGCAGTTATGCTGACTCAGACGGTAATACCTGTTTTCGGCGCAGTGTCAGAAAATGGGATCTATATCAACCATTATGATACACAGGCGGACTTGGGGAATTTTCATCTGAATGAAGGTGACCCGCTGAGCTGTCTTGTTTTGAATGGAGATAAGAATATTTTGCCTTATCCTGATGAGAGCGGATATGTTACAGAAATGCAGCTAATCAAAACAGACAGTGTGACAGATGCATCGTATAATCATGAATTTAAAGAAAATCCTGTCTATTCATTTGGAGAAGATGAAAAAGTTTCCGTTGAAATGAAAGTGCGGTTTCAGGCAAAAGGAAATGTTAAAAAAGTACTGCGACTGGATGATACTGTCAATAATGTAAATGGAGAAGCTTTGATCCAGTTTGACGACGGGCAGATTAATGCAAGTTCACTCAATGGAAATTTAGCTTTGGCGGGTACAAAAGCACAGGATTATGTGTATGTGAACGATGAGTGGTATCAGATATTTCTGGTACTTTACGGAAACAGCTACGATGTATATTTTCAGAATGAAAAACTGAATGATACACCACTGATTTTGAGCAACGGTAATCAGAAACAAATTACCCGGGTGGTGAATAATCACCGCACCTGGTCGAATGAATCTTCTTATTATGATGATCTGATCATTCAGCCCCTTGATGCCTTACGGTTGGATAGCAGTACCATTGAGGAGAGT
Organism: Ructibacterium gallinarum; assembly: GCF_014982785.1. GTDB lineage: Bacteria > Bacillota > Clostridia > Monoglobales > Monoglobaceae > Ructibacterium > Ructibacterium gallinarum. The sequence goes on along the minus strand of NZ_JADCKB010000015.1, from coordinate 57,500 downwards.
GCTGTGAATGTTTCTGAAAAAACCCAGAAACTGGTTTTGGACTTTAACACACCTCTGAATCCGGAAACGGTCAGCAATCTTACCGTGACAGATGCAAACGGGACGCTGGCCGACCAGTATTTGGTGGAGCTGGACAGCATCGATATGACCCGAATTAATATTGCTTTCCCTGCGGGATTGACTCTTTCCAATACCTATACCATAAATTATGGCGGTTTGTCAGACCTTATGGGCAGCGTACTGGATACGCAAATGCAGTTTACCACAAGAGAACAGCCGTCTCCGGCTTTTGCACAAATGACATCTCCGGAAAATGGCGAAGAAGAAGTTTCTTTAAGACCGGAAGTAACCTTTACGTTTAACAAAACACTGGATTCTTCCACTATTGATCAGGCTGTTGTAAGCACGGAGCCTGTTGCTGAAGTGGATGCTGTAACGCTTAAAGGAGAGAACACCGTGGCCGTGACGTTCGGCAAGGATTTGCGTCCCAACAGAACCTATACCGTAACCTTAGGGGGAGGCATTCGGGATCTGGAAGATGGAATGGAGATCAGCCCGGCTTCGGTATCTTTTACCACGGCTTATACAACCGATATGGTGCTGGATGAATTTGAGTTTGGTACAACGGGGTTTATTCCGCAGCTGGTGGGCATTACCGATAAAACCGGAAAAGTGGTGAACCCTTCAGACATTACAAGCAATAACCTGGGTATGACTGTGGATGTGGCAAATCCTGAGAACTATGATGGAGACACCAGCCGAATTTTTCTGGGAGGTGCTGCAGACGATACCCGGCTGATATATCGTTTGGATTCGGGTATTCGGGATGCGGTTTTACGGATTTATAACAATCCCAATCCATCTACCGAATCGGCATTTTACGATTTGGAGTTTGCAGTTGCAGAGTCTCTGGGTGATTTAAATGATACTTCGACTTATATTGATGTTACCGATCAGGTGGAAAAGACTCAGTTGTCCCAGAGCGCAAAAGATAACTTTTATCCTTTTTCATATACCTATCGGGCAGAGGAAAAGGAGTATCCATATTTTATTATTCGTATGCGCAGAAGAATAGAAGGGTCTGCATGGGCAACCAAGATCGCAAATATTAAATTCAACAGTTTACTGCCGGAAGAAGGAACGGTTGCAGTAATTAAAGATTCTCAGGCGGTACAAGCAGATGCAGTTGATGCTCCAGGCATCCCATTTACGATTATGCTGGATGATCAGACATTGCGGCCGGAGCAGTTTGTGGTTAATGGTCAGCAGGCAAAAGGGGTGTCTGTGGATGCCAGCGGTACAAAGGTGATTTTAACTTTGGCAGAACCATTAGATTACAGCAGTATATATTCTTTGGAAGTCGGGGAAGGAATTTTGGATTTGTATGGCAGGCCGATTGCGGGCGGCACTTATACTTTATTTTCACCGCATCAGGCCGCACTGGAAAACGCGGGTCTGGCTGGTATGGAAACACTTCCGGCATCTGGTAAAGTTACGCCAAAGGCGGATATCACCTGCCTGAAAGATGGTGCTTCGGTAACTGTATACGCAGTGTATTATGCCAATGGTAAAATACAGGGGATCAGTATGGGAAAAGAAGAAAATTTGGTAAAAGGAACAAAAACGGTTTCATTGCCGGAATTGCAGATCGATACGGAGGCAAATGATGCATATGTTAAAATTTTTGCTCGGACAAACGAGGCGTTGCAACGGCCTTTGTCTGGAATTACATTAATAGATGCATCAGGGACCCAGAGAATTGACGGTTGATTTAGGAAAAGGAGGTTAACCATGCAAAAAGGAATCAAACGCATAATAACAATGTTGGTGGCTTTTTCCATGATATTTTCTGTTTCCGCTGTATGGGCGTTGGAAAAAAATATTCGTCCGGCCGGCATCGTAGATCAGTTGAGTGATTTATCAAAAGTTAAAACTTATGAAAACGTCAAATTGAGCCGGCAAAACGGCGTAAATGCCCTGGAATGTACCAGTGAAGACGGTGGTTTTATCTTATATAAATCTACGGAAGATATCAATCAGTTTTATGTATACTATACCGGTGACAGTGAAGCGGTGACGATTTCATTGTCTGTGGAGGAAGATGGGACATATCGGACACAGCGGCCGGAAGTGGAAAATGACTGTATCAGTATGCAGGAAATCAAAGGGAAAAACCGGTTTTTGAAGATTACACTTCAGCCTGGGGCGTCTGTGACAGGAGTCGAGGTGAATACTCAAATACCAAGAAATACTGGCGGTAGTAATAATGTATTGATTGATGAATTTGCTGATTTTTCTAAAATGTATTCCTATGACCCAGGTTTTGCCCTTAATACGGATAAGCCGGAGGAACATGGAGGAGATGCAACGCGCGTGGTGCGTGGATCGGCACAAAATGGTGCAAGTATTATATATCAGACACCAGATGATATTTCTGCCATTAGACTGAAGAACTTTTTTGGAAGCGCACGCGGTGCCGGTACTGAGCCAACACTGAAATATTATTTGTCATCAGATGCAAAAAATTGGCAGGAAATACAAATGACCACAACGACGATGACCGGAACTGGGTTGACTCCGGAAATGAATGAGCTTTTGTCTGGAATTCCTGCTGGTATGCGGTATTTTAAGATTGAGTTTAGCAACATTAATGAGAACACGGTGGACTGGAGCCCCAAGCTCGGACGTTTGGAATTATATTATGGACCGTTGAATACAGCTTTAGAGGCGACGGAAGGGAAAAACACAAATGTAGGTATGGAAACGGTGACAGTGCCAACCTCAGAAGAGATTATTGCAACCTTTAAGGAAAGAAAGATGGAAGGTGTCCATCCCAGACTTGTGGCGACAGAAGAGGATTTTGAACGCATTCGCGCCAACTTGGGCAATGAGCCATATAGTGGATGGTTTGCATCGTTGTCAGAAACCTGCGAAAAGTATTTTGAAGCTGAGCTGGTACAGTTTGTAGATACCAATGTGGAAAATGAGCAAAAAGATTTTTTGACTCAAGTTCGGGAGATTAAAGCTCGTTTAGAGAATTTGGCTATGATGTGGAAACTCACTGGCGATGAAAGGTATGCAGAGCGCGCCTATGAAGAAATGGTAAATGCCATGGATTTTCCGACATTGTATCCGGAACATTATCTCAATGTTGGAGAAGGTGTCTTTGCGTTTGCGGTGGCATACGATTGGATGTATGACTGGATGACGCCGCAGCAGCGCAAGAGGGCACAGGATGGAATACGCAAGCAATTGGATACCGGTTATGAATATATGATGAGCGGAACATATTTTACGCAGAACACCAACAACTGGAACGGTGTTTGCTGCGGCGGTTTGGCAGTTGCCGCCATAGCGATTATGGAAACGGACTATGAATACTGTGCTGATATCGTTTCCGCTGCGGTAAAGCATACCCCGAAAAGTATTGCAGAAATGGGACCGGATGGCGTTTACCCGGAAGGACCTGGCTACTGGGCTTTTGGTACCCAATATTTGGTATATATGATGAGTGCGATGGATCATGTGCTGGGACAGGATTATGGGCTGTCTCAAGTAGAAGGATTCGACAAGGCCGGAGATTTTCTGCTATTTATTTCCAGTCCATCAAAGAATAATTTTAACTTTGCTGACAGCAGTGAGGGCATTCAAGATGGTCCGCAGGCCTATTGGTTTGCTGAAAAATTTAATAATCCGGTTTGTTCCTGGTATCAGATGAATGTACATCCGGGCGGAGGAACCTGGGATATGATTTATTACAATCCCGATTATTATGCAACCCCGGAAGAGGTAGATTATCCATTAGATAGCTATCGCGGCGGGGCGGAAAACTTTAGTATTTTCCGTAGTTCGTTCGAAGATACTGATGGCTTGTATGCAGCGATCAAAGGTGGTGACAATCAATCCAGCCACGGTGATTTGGATATTGGTACCTTTGTTTTTGATGCATTGGGGCAGCGTTGGGCAAGCGAATTGGGCGCAGAAAATTATTATGTTTCCGGTTATTGGGATACGGGCGCAACAGGCGCAAGATGGAATTATTATGGGAAACGTGCCGAGGGACATAATACACTAGTCATTAATCCGGATATGGATCCGGATCAGGATCCATTGGCCGTGGATGAAATTACGGATTTTGTCACAGTAAAAGGCGGGGGTTATACCATTTTGGATATGTCAAATGCTTATGCAGAGGATGCATCCAGTGTCCGCCGTGGCATGATGGTTTTTGATTCAAAACAGCAGGTTTTGATTCAGGATGAAGTCGAATGTTATGAACCTTCTGAATTATATTGGTCCATGCACACGATGGCAACGGTAGATATTGCCGAAGACGGCAAAACGGCGATTTTGACGCGGAGTGGAGAAAAATGTTTGGTAACGCTGCAAACTCCGGCTGATGCCGTTTTGGAAGTAAGACCGGCATCCCCTATAGAGGGGACTCCCAATCCCGAAGGCAATGCTACGCATAACGGGATGAGTGTTTTGTCGATTCACTTGACTGATGTTCAAACGGCGCAAATCCGTGTGATTTTAACGCCGCTGTACACAGGTGAAATCGATCCGAACCGTGTTGTCCCTGAGGTAGCGGATTTGGACGATTGGATCATGGAAGACATGGAAAAAGCAGAACTGAGCAGTTTGACGGTAGATGGCGTGCCGGTTGAAGAATTTGCTCCGAACAAATATGTATATACCATTCAGGTCCCGGATTGGGTTGAAAATCCAATTAAAGTAGAAGCAACAACCAATAATGGAACGGTGGAAATTGACCAGCAGGAAGATGTTTTGGGACAAACGCTGATCCATGTGACGCCAGATCAAGACAATGTTTCACCGGCTACTTACGCGGTACGGTTTGTGACGTTGCCTGTTACTGCACTTCCGGAAGATACACCAACTTATACCCCGGTAGGAGTCAAGGCCAGTGATGTACCGGAACCTGAAAATGTTCCGGAAAACACGCTGGATGGTGATTATGATACCAGATGGGCCGCTGAGGGAGATCAGTGGATCCGGTATGATCTGGGAGAAGAAAAAGATTTGGGAGCAATGGGTTTATCGTTTATGAGTGGTAATGAACGTACCAATTATTTCTCTATTGATGTATCCAGCGATGATGAAAACTGGACTACGGTGTGGGAAGGAGAAACCAGCGGAACCACCGATAAGCTTGCAGCATATATTTTCTCACAGCCGGTACGCGGCAGATATATTCGGTTCTTTGGACACGGAAATAGCTCGAGTGGATGGAACAGTGTTACGGAAGCTATTATCTACGGGAAAGCACAGCAAATGAAATCGTTTACAGATATTACAGAATGCTGGGCTAAAAATGAAATTGAGTGCTTATTTACAGATGGATTGATTGATGGTTTTACTACACTATACTATAGACCGGAAAATACTATTTCTTTAGACGTGTTTGCTGATTGGGCAGCAAGGGTAACTGGAGTGTCTAAAGATGATTTGCTGACGGAAATGGAAAATTCACAGGAAATGAGTCGTTTGCAGGCTGCAATGGTGACGGCTCATGCGGCAGATTTAGCTGGAATCAATTTAAATACTGCCGATATATCCGCTTTTACAGATATTGCTCAGATGAATGAAGAACAAAAAGAGGCAATATCGAAGCTAGTGGGAAGTGAGATTATGAAAGGAACCAGTTCACAAATTTTTGCCCCTGCTGAAAGCTTGACAAGGGCACAAGCAGCGGTGATTTTATATCGTCTGCAACAATTTAAATAATGTAGTTTGCGTAATGTATTTAATAATTGACAAGGAGGCGTTCATATGAAACTAAAAGCACGGGGGTGTTTGATATGGACGCTCCTTGTTACTTTTTTATCAGCATGGCTTCCACCCTTTCAGGTTGTGGCAAGTGATGCTAAAATAATTTATGAAAATCATTTTGAAGAAAGCGAAAGCCTTCAGGAATTAAATGTTTTTGGAAATGCATCGACATATGTAAATTCTGGAATGCTAAAAATGCGGATTGCTTCTCCCAAAATGATACCAGAAGAGTCAGGCTTTTTTAAGCAATTTGAAGAACCGATATGGCCAACAGAAGCCCGGCCGATTGTTATGGAATTGCAAATTTTATGCGGAACCACGGCGAATGTAAAAAACTTATTTGTTGTGGACGGAAATATACCACTTGTGATTTTAGATAATGGAAATGCTGAAAGCGAGGTTGGAAGTGTTGGCATTATTGCCAATACCGCTTCTGGAAATGTGGTGTTGAAGGCCTGCCCTTCCTTGCGGGAGCCAGCTTTTTCTGCCAATGTCTGGTATCATATCTGTGTTGTTTTGTATGAGGATAATTATGATGTTTATTTTGACGGACAAAAACTCAATCAAGACAGGTTGCTTTTGCCTGAAGGCATTACGCAAATTTCTACAGTAGGATGTAAGATGAAAAGCTGGAATGCAGAAACGATTTTGATTGATAATTTTTGGGTTTATCAAAGAGCAGAAGCCGTTTTAAATGCAATTGAAAAGAGAAGTAGAACAGAAGCGGTTATGCGGTTTTCTTATCCCATAGACAAAGAAAGCATTACCAATATTTCTGTTTCATCTGCAGGCCGGACCATTGAGTATATAGCGCAGATACAACCAGATTTGCATACGGTTGTTTTGACTTTTGCACAAAGTATGGAGGATGGAGCGACTTATCAGATTTCCTATACAGGGGTACAAGATATTTTTGGAACACCAATCAATGGGGAAATATGGCTTTTTCAAGAGGAAGTACCTGTACGAGATGATCGGTTTATTGATGAATTGAATGCGGTTGAAGAAGGGGTCAATCATGTAGTTTCGTATACAAAGAAGGCAAATGGATCCCCTGCTTTTTACTTTGATCGATCCAATCCGGCAAACTATTGCGGAGATGAAAGCAGAATCTTCTTGGATACTAATCTAGGGCCTTCTGAAATTGTATATTATTTTCCAGAAGGGGTTGATTCATGCCGCATTACGACCTTTGAAGCGGACAGAGCTGCGCCGCCAAAGTACGAAGTTCTTGCTGAGGTATCTGCAGACGGAAGCAATTATATGCCAGTTCAACTGCAGCGTGCACAAGATGAAAGAAAACCGGAAGAAGCTGGATTTTCAATGTATACATACAGTTGTGAGACGGTAGAAGCGAACAATGTTTATTTTAAATTGATTTTACAGCGAGCAGAGGAAGATGAAACCTCTTCTTCTGCCTGGACGCCTAAAGTTGCCTCGGTAGAGATTAACTGTCTCGCTGCTTCTGGAGGAAAATTGATTGCTTCAACTCCGGTTCCGGGAACTGAATTAGCTGGACCGAATACCAAAATTCGACTTACTTATAGTCAAGTATTAAATCCTGCAACATTGTCAAACAGTTTTACCATGAATGGTGATCCGGTAGAGGCGGTTTTGGAAGAAAATGAGAAAACAGTAACATTAATCACTGATCCACTTGAATTTGGAAGAGAATACGAGGTTACAAGCAGTACTTCGCTTTGTACGGTTGAGGGAGCAGCTTGCAGCCCTGCAACTTTACGATTTTCTACCGCAGAACACTGTGCAGTGACTTTCTATGATAGTAGAGGGAAGGAAACGATGTGCATTCCAGATGATGGAATTGTTACACCAGTGGTAGAAACGAATAGAGAAATTTTAATTGCAGCATGTATACGCAGGGATGGACAATTGGAAGCAATACAAACCAAGAATGGCAGCGGGGAAATAGTCTTTTCACCTTTTGATGTTTCAGCAGAGGAAGAAGTGTGGATTTTTTTCTGGGATGGAAGTGCAAAGATGTGTCCGGTTGCAAGCTCGGTACGGCTGGATCGCAGTGGCGTTACAGAGGCTGGAGCGAATGCAGGCGTAGTGTCGGATTTGTTTCAGGATATGTCTCAAATTTCAGCATCGTCTGGAATTTTGCAAATAGAAACAGATATGGCTTCTGCATATGACGGTGATACTGAACGTTTAACCGGAGAAAATGGAAGCTTTATTGTTTATAAACTTCCGGCAGAGCTTAAGGGCATCCAATTGCTGTATTATACAGACCGGGGTTTAGAAGGAACAATCTCGGTGCAAGGCTCGGCGGACGGGGAAGAATACCGTCTTTTGCCGTGTGAGATACAAAGCATTAACCGAATTATTACGCATCCTATGCAGGCCTGTGAAATGTATGAAGAAATACCGGATGGTATTCGGTATGTACGTATTTATTTAGACGATCAGTCTGCATTAGGAACGCTTAATCTATTTTATGGTGATTATGATATGTCTGCGGTAAAAAAACTGCAGAATGAGTTGGGATATGATTATGGAGAGGGCAATGTACAAGTCCCGAATTGGGAAACCGTACAAACATTGGTACAGGAAAAGACGCAGGGAGAACATCCACGGCTGATGGCAGAAAAAGAGGATTTTGATCGAGTGCGTGCGAATGCAAACAAAGAGCCATATCGGCAATGGTTGCAAAGTATGAAAAAATATGCGGATGACCTTGGAGGTATAGACACATATTCTCCGGTATCGTTTGTACAGACTAGTGTGGAATCGGAAAAAAAGGACTTTTTGAATCAAATTCGTGAAATAAAAAAGCGAGTAGAAACCTTGGCGTGTCTATGGCAGATTACAGGGGACAAGGTTTATGCAGAATGCTGTTGGAAAGAGCTGGAAAATACGTGTGGATTTCCTACCTTGTATCCAGAGCATTTTTTAAATGTTGGAGAGGGAAGCTTGGCTTTGGCAGTAGGATATGATTGGCTGTATGATTATCTGATGCCGGAAAGGCGACAGATACTAGAGGATGGTATTATTCGTCTTGGCATCAGTCAAGCGCTGCCTTATATGCGGAGCGGAAGCGGTTTTGTAAACAACACCAACAACTGGAATAGTGTATGCAATGGAGGAATTGGTGTAGCGGCATTGTGTTTTGCCGAACGGCGAGATGATTGCGCTGAAGCTGTGGCATATGCGGTACAATATATGATGCGTGGATTCTATGCACTGGCGCCAGAAGGAGCGTATCCGGAGGGACCGGGTTATTGGGACTTTGGCACAGAATATATGGTGTATTTTTTGTCGGCACTTCAAACAGCGGCAGGTGAAAGTTTTGGACTTGAAAATATGCTTGGAATGAACAATACAGGTTTTTTCCCCTTATATATGACTTCTCCTATTGGTAAAACCTTTAACTTCGCTGATAGTGGCGACAATATGCTGTGGGCTCCACAACAATTTTGGCTGGCCAAGCAATACCAGCAGCCTGCGCAAGGATATTTGGAAACCTTAACCGAGGAACCGCAGGCGTATGATTTGCTTTGGTATGATTTTTCATATATTATGCATCCTGCAGAAGCTGGCTTATCTTTAAATAAAGTATGGTCAGGAGCAGAAAGTATAGCGGTTTTTCGCCAGAATTGGACAGACAAGAATGCATTATATGCAGCAATTAAAGGCGGAGATAACCAATCCAGTCATGGTGATTTGGATATCGGTACCTTTGTACTGGATGCTATGGGTTTGCGATGGGCAGAGGAATTGGGAGCAGCATACTACCATAGTGATGGATACTGGGAAAGTGATGCGGCAGCTGGCAGATGGACTTATTATCGCAAGCGTGCAGAAGGACATAATACCTTGGTGATGAATCCAGGCCAAGGGCCTGATCAAAATGTGTATGCGACTGCAGAAATGGGAGAAATAACAGAAACGGACGATGGCGCAAGTGCAGTGTTGGATATGTCGGCGGCATATAGTGAATATGCGGAAAGTGCAAAACGCAGACTGACTACCTTTCATGACAGCACAGAAGTATTGCTGCAAGATTGGGTAACTTGTGAAACAGAAGTAGATTTGTTTTGGTTTTTGCAGACGCCTGCCTCTGTTTCAATCTCAGAGAATGGGAGGACAGCTGTTCTTCAGCAGCAGGGAAAGACATTAAAAATTAGAATTGCTGAACCTGCTGGGGCAGTTTTTGAGGTGGAACGTGCACAACCCTTGCCAGAATCACCCCATCCGGCAGGAGATTTGTTGGGACACAACAGATTATCCATTCATCTTCCCAATGTTTCAAGTGCGAAAATTGCGGTAGTTTTTACCCCGATTTGGGATTTATCCTATGAAGATACAGAATTTCCTGATATTCAATGGGATTTTTGAGTGAAATCAAAAAAAAAGTATATCAATTCCAAATAAGTGGCGATTTACTTTTGCAGCTGTCACAGATACAATAAAAACAGACAAAGGAAGGAGAGAGTGCCATGTTACATAAAAAGGCAGCGGTGCAAACGGTAGAAGTAAAAAAACCGTTAAGGGTGCGATTGAAGAATGAATTGGTTCAGAATAAATACATATATATTTTGGCCATACCAGTGATTTTATATTATTTAATTTTTTGCTATGGTCCTATGTGTGGTATCGTAATCGCTTTTAAACAGTATACGCCATCTTCGGGATTGTTTGGCGGTGAATGGGTAGGATTACGGTATTTTAAGGAGTTTTTTTCCAGTATGTATTGCTATCGGCTGATACGTAATACGCTTCTGATTAGTTTTTATGGTGTATTGATTGCTTTTCCAGCACCTATTGTTTTCGCACTTTTGCTCAACGAGGTGCAGGGAAGCAAGTTTAAGAAAACCATTCAAACTGTTACTTATCTGCCACATTTTATTTCACTGGTCGTTATTTGTGGCATGATTATGGATTTCTTTTCAACCAACGGTATTGTGACCAAAGTCATACATGCGTTGGGAGGACCTCAGGTCAATTATCTGGGTGATGCAAAATATTTCCGGACCATATATATTGCAACGGATATATGGCAGGGCGTGGGCTGGGGAAGTATTATTTATCTGGCAGCGTTAGCCGGTATTGATCAGGAACTCTATGAAGCAGCGGTAATTGATGGGGCAGGACGCTGGAAGCAGATGCTTCATGTAACGCTGCCGGGATTGGCACCAACTATTATTATTATGCTGATTATGCGAATTGGCCAAGTAATGAGTGTAGGCTATGAAAAGATTATTCTTCTCTATAACCCGAGCACCTATGAAACAGCAGATGTCATTTCATCGTTTGTATATCGGCGAGGTCTTGGTAACTCCTTTGAATATAGTTATACAACGGCGGTTGGACTGTTTCAATCGGTAGTAAATCTGGTCTTGTTGGTAGGAGCTAATGCAGTGTCTAGAAAATTTACGGACACAAGCTTATATTGAGGGGGTGATGTTATGGTAACAAAACGAACATGGAGCGGTAAGGTGTTTGATATTTTCAATACCCTGTTTATGCTATTTATGATTGTCATTACTTTGTATCCATTTTACTATGTCATTACCTGTTCTATCTCAGACAGTAATATGATTATTGGGGATAAGGGGCTTATGCTTTTGCCAAAAGGGTTTAGTATGGGCGCCTATCAAATGGTAATGCGGAACCCCAATATATTATCAAGTTACCGTGTGACTTTGATCTTAGTGGTAGTGGGTACCTTGGTTAATGTATTGATGACGTCCATTGGAGCTTTTGTGCTCTCCAGAAAACGGTTTGCCATTAAAAAAACGCTGACCATTCTTATTATCTTTACAATGTATTTTAGTGGTGGTATGATTCCGGGGTATTTGCTGACCTATAAAGTGCTGCATCTTGGCAATACACTTTGGGCATTGATTTTGCCGGGCGCAATCAGCACCTACAACTTGATTATCATGCGGACTAATTTTATTGCGATTCCGGACAGCCTGGAAGAATCCGCAAAGATTGACGGTGCAAATGAAATTGTAATTTTATTTAAAATCATTTTGCCCCTATCTCTTCCGATCTTGGCAGTCATGACACTGTTTTATGGCGTGGGACACTGGAACTCTTGGTTTAATGCTATGTTGTTTATCAGAGACAGAGCCAAATATCCTCTGCAGCTGATTTTGCGGGAAATCTTACTGCTCAACAGCACGGATGCTATGACAGGAGATGCTTCCAGCGTGGATAAATATAACATTGGAGAAAGTATTAAATACGCAACAATTATTGTGGCTACCTTGCCGATCTTAGTGGTGTATCCATTTATTCAGAAATATTTTGTCAAAGGGATGCTCATTGGCGCGGTTAAAGGATAAAAGTTTATATATATTGAAATTTCATCGATAAGAAAATAAATATAATATAAGGAAAGGTAGGAAGGAAAGTTATGAAAAAGTATCAACGAATTTGCGGCGTTATGGCCGCCGCCCTGGCAATGGGAATGTTGGTTGGATGCGGCGGAACGGATGAAGGAAGTTCGTCATCTGCAGATGGTAAAGAATTTAGTTATTGGTGTAAAATGCCCAGTGCGATCGTTTCGCAATATCAGACAATGGGCGAGGTTACCATGTACAAAGAATTGGAAAAGGAGACTGGAGTTAAGATTAATTTCATTCATCCACCAGCTGGACAGGAGCAGGAGCAGTTTAACCTGATGATTGCTTCGCGGGAACTGCCTGATATCATTGAATGGACCTGGATGGGGTATCCCGGTGGACCGCAAAAAGCTGTCGATGATAATATCATTATTAAACTGAATGATTTAATGGAAGAATGTGCACCTAATTTGAAAAAAGCGCTGGATGAGAATTCGGAATATGATCGCCAGGCAAAAACGGATGATGATACATATTATGCTTTCCCAGGTTTAAATGTAGGAAAATATAGAACGTTTGGAGGCATCATTATCCGCCAGGATTGGTTGGATGAACTTGGCCTCCAGCGGCCGGAAACCATTGAAGAATGGGAAACTGTATTGCGTGCATTTAAAGAAAAGAAAGGTGCTACAGCACCGTTTACGGGCGATGCCTCTTTGTTTGCATCAAATGGATTAAAGTCTACCTTTAATAATGCGTTCAAGGTAAATCACGGTCTGTACATGGAAGACGGCAAGATTAAATATGGACCGTTGGAATCAGGATATAAAGAATTTTTGACTTTGATGAATAAATGGTACCAGGAAGGACTTTTGGATAACGAATATGCTACCAATAACAGTGCAGCGGTGGATGCCAAAATGACAAATGGTTCTTCTGGAGCAGTATTTGGATATATTGGTGGAACAATTGGAAAATATATGACAGCAATGCAGTCAAAGGAACCGAATTACAGGTTGACCGCCTGTCAGTATCCTGTAATGAACAAAGGTGATGAAGCTATGTTTATGGATTTCCAAACTGAAGTTTATGGATCTGGATTGGCTATTACTACAGCATGTAAAAATCCAAAAGAAGCTGCCAAATGGGCAGATTACCTCTATAGCCCTGAAGGTATGATTGTTAAGAATTTTGGTCAGGAAGGTGTGACCTATAATAAAGAGGGAGACCACTATGTCTATACGGATGAAATTTTGCATAATCCGGATGGACTGAGTATTGCTGAAGCAATGGCAAAACACTTCCGGGCTAATGAACCCTCTCCAGGATATAATCAGCTTGAAGATTATCTTAAGCAGTATTATCAGATTCCGGAGCAGCAAGAAGCATTGGATGTATGGACTACTTACACTGACAATGCAAGAGAGTATATGCTGCCCCCGATTACTTCGCTTAGTGAGGAAGCCGAGGAACTTAGCAGTTTAAATACAGAAGTTACTACCTATGTAGAAGAAATGGTTACTAAATTTATTAATGGCTCTGAGCCGATGGAAAATTATGATAAGTTTATTTCCACTTTAAAATCAATGGGAGTGGATCGAATCCTAGAACTTAATCAGGCAGCACTTGATCGTTACAATGCCAGATAGTATAATAGATATAGGCGTGAGAGAAAGACGGCGCGCAAAATGCCGTCTTTCTCTGCTGTATAGACTATATATGGTATGAAAAGAGGTGGGAAACATGAATTGGCTGAAAATAATTCTTAGAAAAAAACGGCAGTTCATGCTTTGGTTCATCAGTTATATGGTAGTTGTTGCGGTTTCGGTGTTGGTGAATTTGGTAGGATATTCTTATGCAATTCGGACGACGCAGCAAGAGGTAGGAAATGTTAACCGCGGAGCCATGACACAGATGCAAATAGTGTATGATAGCTATTTTCAGGCGATTGAGAGCAATAGCTACCAGATGCTTAATTCACCAGCGGTACAAACACTGGCAAGTCTGCAAGTTACACATCAGCGTGAGGTGGAGCTTTTTCAGGATCTTATTGCAGCGGTTCGGCTCAGCAACGGTGCCAAGGAATGGATCGAAACCACTGAAGTTTTATTTAGGGACAAAGATATTTGTATTGATGAAGGTGCGAAATATACAAAAGAACTATTATATGAAATCCGGTATGATGATTTTTATTCCAGCAAGGATGCATGGCTCAATGATATGTTCATTACTGGCTTAACGGATTATAAAATTATTACAGATCAAAATGGAAATACACGTTTTTTGTATTTGTATATGTCTCCAACTGCAGGGCTTAGCCCGGTTGTTGTTGTGACTGAAGTAAGTCAAAAGGTGTTTGCGCAGTATCTATCTAAAATCTCTGAAACGAATGGCGGTAATGCTCTGATTGTTGATCCGACGGGAGAAGTTATGTTTTCTGCATCCCCGATTGAGGAACCATTGGATTTACAGTTGGAAGGCCAATACGGTATGAAGGTCAAAGCTTACCATGGACAAAAATATGTGGTGAATTATGAAAAATCTACTGTGCTAGACGGTGCATATTATGTTCAGATGACGGAAAATTCGGTTTATATCAGCAAGATTAATGCAACAAGAAATTTCTTCTTGATTACTTTCTTGCTATGTATATGTATTGGCGCGGCTATGGCGTATTTTTTTGCTAAAATCAATTATCGGCCAGTGAAGCGTTTGTTGCACACTTTGGCGGACAGTGAAGCGGAACCAGGGGACGGCGGAGAATTTGAATATATTGAAAATCGCTTGGCAACCATGATGCATGATCATTCCTTAATTGAGAAGAAAATGAACAGTCAGCGTAACACGCTACGTGAGACTTTTTTGGCTCGAATGTTGCTTGGTAAAGTGGAAATTGCAGGTAAAAACAATAAATACCTTATGGAATATGGTATTGAGTTGGACGGTTCGCTGTTTGCGGTTGTATTGTTTAACATCATGGAATTGGGCTTAGTAGAAGATGAAAGCGGAGAGGCAGACTGGGAAAGCTACAAAATGGCACATTTTGTGATTTCGAACGTATTTGCAGAGCTTATGAGTGGGATGGCCAAAGTGTATTTCTGCGAGGTGGAAGATATGTATGCTGCGGTTGTGAATTTCATGAGTGATGCTGGAACCAATACTTTGATTGCGGAAAAAGTGGAGTATGCCAATCAGTTTTTACGGGAACATTTACAGATGGAATTTGTTTGCGGAATCAGTAGCTTAAGCAATGAAGCCATAAAGCTGCCCGTGTTGTACCAGCAAGCATATGAGATGATCACCTATCGTTTTCTGACGGAGGACACACACACATTTATTTACGATAAAATGATGAATGCTACAGAAGTATATCAATATACGCCGGAAATGGGGGAACAATTAAAGACATATATTGCATCAGGACAGGGAACACAGGCGGCGAATTATGTGCATCACATAATTGAAACAAATCTTTTGGATAAAAAGATGAGTTTGGATATGGTGCGGATTTTGGTAGCAGAATTGACTAGTACCATTCTAAAAATGACGGTGGAAATGAAACTTCCGGAGGATATGGACATTCGTTCTGTCTGCCGCCTTTCTTCAGAATTGACAGATCTTTCTAAAATGGAAGGGGTCATAGAGGAACTGAAATGTTTTACCGTGCAACTCAGCAAACTTTATGAAGAGAACACTAGAAAAACCGTGGATTCACGGTGTGAGAATATTAAAAATTATATTGAAGCGCATTATGCGGATCCTAACTTAAATGTGAGTTCGATTGCTAATGCATTTGGGCTCTCTGTGAGTTATTTATCCTTTTATTTTAAGGATCAGATGTCTGAGGGATTGGCAGAATATATTGTTAAGTATCGCGTGGAAAAGGCTAAGGAACTTTTACGTAATACAGATGAAACTGTGGCAGCAATCGCTGAAAAGGTCGGTTTTTGCAGCTCCAATGTATTTATCCGTGCGTTTAAAAAGGTGACATCTGTTACTCCTGGTCATTATAAAAATGAAAACCGTATATAAGAAATATAAGAAGAAAATGCAGAGGTAGATCAACAGATTAGTAACTATAAAACAAAATTATAAATGAAATAAGGATACAGACCACGAAGAAAAAAAGACAGATCTTTTATGTCAGACTGTAAAAAAGCCCTGTTTTCAAACGAAAACAGGGTTTTTTACAATCTGACCCCGCAAAGTAAAACCTTGCGGGGCCCTTGTATGGTACACCTTCAGGGATTCGAACCCTGGACACCCTGATTAAGAGTCAGGTGCTCTAGCCAGCTGAGCTAAAGGTGCATACGATTTTGCTTGTCCTAATCTTAGAACTCTCTTCTTGAGCGCAAAAAAGATTATACTATTTTTTGAGGGCTTTGTCAATACTTTTTTTGATTTTTTTAATTTTTAAGAAAAAATTGGCTTTACCGTCGAGCAAACGGGTAGGGGAATGCACCTGCTGACATAACAATCGGTTTTTTCCGAAGGAAAAACAAAATAATAACAAAGGGAAGTCTACCAAGCAAGCTCAGCCCTGCATAAAGTACAGCATGTTTGGGGTCAAAGAGATAAAAGAATTTATGCAGAACCAATACAAGCAAAAGATTAATGAAAATCCGAAGCGGGAACAGAAGAATACCGCCCAAAAAGCCCAGAACGACCTGCAGCAATTCCAGAAGAACCATAATCCATTGTAAAAAACGGATGCGCATTCCCAGCAGTACATATTCTTCGCAAAGTGAACCGATAATATAGTATTGCAGTACGGGAATAAAGGCAATCCATGCATGGGGAATGTTCTGGCGTTTGGCGATGGTGTATAAGCTTATGGCGGTACCAGCACAAAGCGCCACTGTGTATAATAGATGTAACACAATCAGAGTATTGGTAAAAAAGCTTTGCATAAAAGTTTCTTCCTTTGTAAAATAAATTTTTTATAAGCGTATCATATTTTACATGGAAAAGCAAGGGAAATTTTTGCCTGAGAGCAAGAAAAAAACTTTGCTTCTTCCGTGAAAAAACCGGTTGGAAGTCTTGACACTGGCCAGAATTTCCTTTATACTGATGTTATGTGTGTTTAAGCTTTTGATAAGCGGTTTGGATACATAAGTTTGTGTGAATTGGAAGGAATGAGAGCATTGGCACAGGAGAAAAAGCTGGTAGAAGAGATTACACCAATGGGGGAAGATTTTGCCCAATGGTATACAGATATTATTAAAAAAGCGCAGCTTTGTGATTATTCAGGAGTACGGGGATGTATGGTGATACAGCCGTATGGATATGCAATTTGGGAAAATATTCAAAAAGCGTTAGATGCCAGGTTTAAAGAAACGGGCGTAGAAAATGTTTATATGCCCATGTTTATACCGGAGAGTCTGCTGCAGAAAGAAAAGGATCACGTAGAAGGTTTTGCTCCTGAGGTGGCGTGGGTAACGCAGGGTGGTAATGAGAAACTGCCGGAAAGGCTTTGCGTGCGACCGACTTCAGAAACGCTGTTTTGTGAGCATTATGCGAATACGATTCGGTCTTACCGAGATCTTCCGAAGCTTTATAATCAGTGGTGCAGTGTGGTGCGGTGGGAGAAAACGACACGGCCTTTTCTGCGGAGTGCAGAATTTTTATGGCAGGAAGGGCACACGGCACATGCTACGGAAGAAGAAGCACAAAGCAGAACGATTCAAATGTTGAATGTTTACGCTGATTTTTGTGAACAAGAATTGGCAATCCCAGTGATTAAAGGTCAGAAAACAGATAAGGAAAAATTTGCTGGTGCCAGGGAAACTTATACAATAGAAAGCATGATGCATGACGGAAAAGCATTGCAATCTGGTACCAGTCATAATTTTGGGGATGGATTTGCAAAAGCATTTGGCATTCAGTATCTCAATGATAATAACGAACTGGAATATGTACATCAAACTTCTTGGGGTGTTTCTACACGCATTATCGGTGCTATCATTATGGTGCATGGTGATGATGCTGGATTAAAACTTCCACCTAGGATTGCTCCGGTTCAGGCTGTGATTGTTCCGGTTGCGCAGCATAAAGAAGGCGTTTTGGACCGTGCCCGCAGCTTAAAGGATCAGTTGGCGCGCAAATTCCGTGTTAAGTTGGATGACAGCGAGAAATCTCCTGGCTGGAAATTCAGCGAATATGAGATGAGGGGAGTTCCTGTCAGGATTGAAATAGGCCCCAAAGATATCGAAAAAAATCAGGCTGTTTTGGTTAGCCGGATGGATCGGAGTAAAACCTTTGTATCTTTGGATAATATTGAAGAAGAGGTTGACAAATTATTAACCGCCATTCAAGAACAAATGCTGGCAGCCGCGTTGAAAAACCGGGAAGAAAAAACCAGTTCAGCAGTTACTTATGATGAATTCAAAGAACAGATCGCTCAAAAAGGTGGTTTTGTGAAGGCAATGTGGTGTGGCGATGAAGCTTGTGAATTGAAGATCAAAGAGGATACTACCGCAACGTCCAGATGTATTCCGTTTGAGCAGGAGAACTTGAGTGATACCTGTGTCTGCTGTGGAAAACCTGCTGCTAAAATGGTCTATTGGGGAAAGGCGTATTAAAATAATTAAAAATAATTAGAACTTTGAAAAAATGGAGGTAACCGAAGCAATGTGGTGGGAAAATTTTTATCATGCGGCGCTGAATCAATTGGCATTGTTTCGGATTACCGATGTCATTGATATTTTAGCCGTATCTTATCTTGTATATAAAGCACTGAAATTTATTCGTGAAACCCGCACGATGCGCCTGCTTAAGGGTGTAGTCTTGTTGATTGTCATTACCCAGCTAAGCTATTTTTTCCAGCTTAATACACTTTATTACATTTTAAGTAATGTTCTGCAGCTTGGATTAATTGCATTATTAATCGTATTTCAGCCAGAACTGCGTCGAGTTCTTGAACATGTGGGCAGAACTTCTATGGGAAAATGGTTTAACTCTAAAGGTGAATTTGATGCGGAAGCGATGCAGATGATCCGTGAAGTTTCTAAGGGAGCGCAGGCAATGGCTAACAGCCATACCGGAGCATTGATCGTCATTGAAAATGAGGATAATATTGATACATTAATTAGCTCCGGAATTAAGGTGCACGCCGAGACAACCAGCGAGCTTTTGGAAAATATTTTTGTCCCCAATACCCCGCTGCACGATGGAGCGGTAGTCATTCGGGATAACAAAGTCGAATTGGCAACTTGTGTACTTCCTTTATCGCAGAACCCCAATATTCGACAGGAACTGGGTACACGCCACAGAGCTGGCATAGGAATCTCTGAAGAGTCTGATGCTGTGGTGATCATTGTATCTGAAGAAACTGGGAAAATATCTATCGCTTATAAGGGAGTTTTAGATACTGGATATCATGAGGATTCTCTGCGGGATCGGATTATTGAGCTTTTAAATTCCTCCGGTCTGACCCAAAATACATCTGAAGGAAAATTCAGCTTGAAAAATCTCACGAAAAGGGGGAAGGAGGAATGAAAAAGGCATTTGCCAATGATAATATTTTAAAAGTAATATCTGTTGTTGTTGCAATTGTCATTTGGCTGTATATCATTATTGTTCTGGACCCTGATGTAGAAGTGAACGTTCGGGATCTTCCCATTCAGTTTATCGGTGAGGAACAGCTTAACGCAAACGGTCTTAGTGTAGTTAATGAATCGGCAACTACAATCAGTTTGAAGGTAAGAGGAAGCCGTAAAAAAATGGGCAACAATGATATGAAAACCATTATTGCCAAAGTGGATGTTTCCGGTATTCAAACTGAAGGAACGGCTTCGCTGCCAGTAGAAGTTGTCGTCCCTTTTGAAAATGCTGGAATTTCCTCTCAAAATCACTATAATGTAGATGTAAAAGTAGAGAAATTGGTGGAAAAACAACTCAATTTAGAGGTAACTACAAAAGGAACACTGGCGGCAAACTATATGGCGGGGCCTATCAAGACGGATCCTGAAACCATTACTGTGAAAGGACCAGAATCGGTAGTGGGGAAAATTGCTAAAGCTGGTGTTATTTTAGACTATGCCAATGCGGATGTGGATATTGATGAAGAAGTTCCTATTATTCTTTATGGTACAGACGGAAAGGAACTTCCAGCCCTCGATGCGATTCTTCAGCGAATTCAGCAGGATGCAACTTCAACGAAGATCCATTGTACCGTGGTGAAACTTCGTGAAGTAAAAGTGGTTCCGAATTTTGAACCGGTTGTTCAGGCTGATGGGACGGTATCCAATCAAAACTTTAATTGTTCTGTGAATCCGGAGACAGTACAAATATATGGTGATGACCAGTTGACCGCCAAGATTACAGAGATACAGACAGAGCCGATTTCAGTTGAAAAATTTTTGAATAATCAAAAAGTGAAAGTAAAGCTCAAAATACCGGATGGGGTGAAAATACTGCGGGATATTAGCGAGGTGGAAGTTACCTTGCAGCAAAATACCCAGCAGGACGAAGGATAGTATTATGCAGATTGTAATTCAAGACATTGCAATGCCGGTCAGGCATACAAAAGAAGATGTTTTGCGGGCCGCACAAGAAATTGTGCGGCTGCATTGTGTTCGGGCAGAAAATTTCCAGATTTATCGGCAGTCGCTGGATGCACGTCGAAAGCAGAACATTCATTATGTGTACAGTGTTTCTGCGGAAACTCTGGATCTTCCTGCGTCTTGTGGAAAACAAATACAGCCGATGCAAAACGGTGCGAATTTGGATATTCCTACTTCTCGGCATTTACCGTATCGTCCGGTGATAGTGGGAATGGGCCCGTGCGGATTATTCGCAGCTTATATTTTAATGTTATCTGGAAATCCCCCAATCATTTTAGAACGTGGGGAGGATGTGGATCGGCGAACACAAACGGTTCAGGATTTTTGGAACACCGGAAAGCTGAATTTGCAGTCTAATGTACAGTTTGGAGAAGGGGGAGCAGGTACTTTTTCAGACGGAAAATTAACTACGAGAATCAGCGATCCCCGTCAGCGGTATGTTTTGGAAACTTTTGCCGCTCATGGTGGGCCGGAGGATATTTTATACAAAGCAAAGCCACATATCGGTACGGATTGCTTAAAAGCTGTTGTGCGGTCCATGCGGGAGGAACTTATCCGGCAGGGTGCAGAAGTACAATTTAATAGCTGTTTGACAGGAATTAAGACAAAGAGTGGAAAAATTTCAGAAATAGAAATAAATCATTCGATCTCTATGCCATGTAAAAAATTGATTTTGGCCATTGGCCACAGCAGCAGGGATACTTATCAGATACTCGCAGACATGGGTATTCCGATGGTCCCCAAAGCATTTGCGGCAGGAGTACGTGTAGAACATCCGCAGAGTTTTATAAACCATCTGCAATATGGAAGCGCGGCAGAGAATCTTCCTCCGGCGGATTATAGATTGGCATATAATGGGAAAGAACGCAGCTGTTATTCCTTTTGTATGTGTCCTGGCGGGCAGGTGGTGAATGCTTCGTCAGAACAGGGATGTCTTGTTGTTAATGGAATGAGCAGATACCAAAGAGATGGGCGAAATGCCAATAGCGCATTGGTGGTTACAGTGAGGCCCGAGGATTTTGATGGTGCAGATCCAATGGCTGGTATTGCGTTTCAGCGTAGATACGAACGGTTGGCGTTTGAGATTGGCGGTGGTGATGGATGTGCTCCGGTACAGCTGGCGGTAGATTTTATGAATGACCGGCCGTCCAGTGCACTGCGGGAAACCAATCCTGATTTTGCCGGAAGCTGGCGATTTGCAGAATTAAAAAAGTGCCTTCCGCTGTTTATTACCCAAACGTTGAGGGAAGGATTGCATGATTTTGATAGGAAATTGCGTGATTTCTCTAAAAAAGGTGTATTAACTGGAGTAGAAATGCGCACTTCGGCACCTGTCCGTATATTGCGCAGTCAAATGCTGGAAAGTATCGGTGTGGAAGGACTTTATCCTGCCGGAGAAGGCGCCGGTTATGCAGGTGGCATTGTTAGTGCAGCAGTGGACGGGATTCGTGTCGCTCAGATGCTTCTGGAACAGGATGGGATGGAATGAGAAAGGAATTGACAAAATGAGGGTTTTGGCATATAATCTTTAATAAGTATATCTATTGGCATATGCTGTGCGGGAGCAATCTCCGGCATTGGAAATGGAACAGTCCGTATCTTATCCGCCCACGGTAAGATGGATAAATATTGCTGATGTGGTGGGCAGAAAGGCTATGGAAGTTTATGGGAAGATTATTTGGAACAGACGGCGTAAGAGGCGTAGCAAATTCGGAGCTGACGCCTCAGCTGGCTTTTGAAATCGGCCAGGCCGGAGCTTATGTATTGACGGGTGAAAAAGGCGGAAAACCCAAAATTCTGGTGGGTAAAGATACAAGAATATCTGGTGACATTTTGGAAGCGGCATTGGTTGCAGGTATTTGCAGTGTTGGCGCTGAAGCGGTGCTGGTAGGTGTATTGCCAACGCCGGCGGTGGCTTATCTTGTGAGGACGCATGGATTTGATGCTGGAGTGGTGATTTCGGCTTCGCATAATTCGTTTGAACATAATGGCATTAAGTATTTCAGCAGTGAGGGGTATAAGCTTAGCGATGCCATTGAAGAGCGGATTGAAAGTATTATTCTAGATCATACTGAAGAGGTAACCTGCCCAACTCACGAAAACATTGGACATATTTCTCATGCGGAAAATTTAGTTAGAGACTATATTGAGTTTGCCAAAAATACTATTGGATGCCGTCTGGACGGTTTGAGGGTAGCAATTGACTGCGCTAACGGTGCGGCATCCGTAACCGCTCCATATGCCTTGGAGGAATTGGGCGCAGAGATTCTGGTAATTCATAACCAGCCCGATGGCATTAATATTAATGATAACTGCGGATCAACCCATATGGAAGGTTTAATGGAGTATGTCAAAAATCATGATGTGCATGTGGGCTTAGCGTTTGACGGCGATGCGGATCGTGTACTGGCAGTAGATGAAAATGGAGCATATGTGGATGGAGATAAAATTATGGCTATCTGTGCTCTTGATATGCGGGAAAGAGGACTTTTACCGGATAATACCATTGTTGCCACAGTAATGAGTAATTTGGGGTTCTTTGTTATGGGCGAGGAGCAAGGCTTAAACATTAAGCGTACCAAAGTGGGAGATCGTTATGTCCTCGAAGAGATGCTGAAATGCGGACACAAGATTGGCGGTGAACAATCTGGACATGTGATTCTTCTGGATCATAATACGACTGGTGACGGCTTGGTGACCGGGCTCCAGTTGCTTTCTGTTTTAAAGCGCAGCGGAAAGAAATTATCCGAATTGGCTTCTGTGATGCAGGTATATCCTCAGGTGCTGATTAATGCCCATGTGAAAAACGAATACAAACAGCAAGATAAATATATGGCTTTCCCGGAAATTAAAGAAGCAATTGAAAAAATTGAAAAGGAATTTGCAAATTCGGGAAGAGTATTAATTCGGCCATCGGGAACAGAGCCGCTGGTGCGGGTGATGATAGAAGGCAAAGACCAGGAATTGATCCGCAGACGAGCGGAGGAATTGGCAGCTCTGTTGGAAGAAAAACTGAATTAGTATATGCATACGAGCGAGAAAAGAGGAAAATAAATGAAACTGGGAATTGTAGGATTGCCGAATGTAGGAAAAAGTACCCTTTTTAATGCAATTACGCAAGCGGGGGCAGAATCGGCCAATTATCCGTTTTGTACCATTGAACCAAACGTAGGTACGGTGCTGGTTCCGGATTATAGGATTGATGAACTTGTAAAAATGCATCAACCGGATAAGGTCACCTACGCTACTATTGAATTTGTGGATATCGCAGGGTTGGTGAAAGGCGCCAGTAAAGGGGAGGGACTTGGAAACAAGTTCCTGTCCAATATTCGTGAGGTAGATGCGGTCGTCCATGTTGTCAGAGCCTTTGAAGATCCGAATATTGTACACGTTGAGGGTTCGGTGGATCCCATACGGGATATTGAAACCATCAATCTTGAACTGATTTTGTCGGATTTGGAAATTTTGGACCGACGGATTGATAAGACGAAAAAGGCTTTAAAAGGCGGCGATAAAAAATTTCAGGAACAGCTTGATTTTCTGGAACGGCTGCATGAAACTTTGGAAAATGGAAAAACTGCACGAAGTATGGAAATGTCAGACGATGAGAGGCAGTGGCTTTCTGATGTGTCGCTTTTAACATTAAAACCTGTGATTTATGCTGCAAATGTATCGGAGGATGATTACAGCAATGCGGAAACACAGAATCCGTGGGTACAGAAAATACGGGAATTTGCTGCGGCGGAAAAGTCGGAAGTTATGGTGATTTCTGCCCGGATCGAAGAAGAAATTGCGGCGCTTGATCCAGAAGAAAAACAGCTTTTTCTGGATGAATTGGGAGTTGCAGAATCTGGGTTGGATAAACTGATTAAAGCAAGCTATAAATTGTTGGGACTCATCAGTTATTTGACAGCTGGAAAACCCGAGGTTCGGGCCTGGACCATTCAAAAGGGAACGAAGGCGCCTCAGGCTGCCGGTAAAATTCATACTGATTTTGAACGCGGTTTTATTCGTGCCGAGGTGGTGGCTTTTGATGATTTGATGGCCTGCGGCAGTATGGCTGCAGCAAAGGAAAAAGGTCTGGTTCGGTCAGAAGGCAAAGATTACGTTGTAAAAGACGGCGATATTATTTTATTTCGGTTTAATGTATAAATTTGCGGTTTTGCCGTATGGAATTGTTATAGGAGGTGTGCTGTATGGATTTTATGGATCAAGTAAAACAAACTGCGGTGAATGTGGCACAGACAGTGGCACAGAAGTCGAATGAACTTGTTGAGATTTCTAAAATTAAATATGAGGTGTATGATTTAAACAACGATATTAAGAAGCTTTATCTGGAAATCGGCAAACTGGTATATGAAGAACTAAGAGAGAGTACGGCACTGACTGAGGATATACAAATTAAATGTGAAATTATTGAGGCAAAAAAGGCCAGGATTGCGGCTTTAAAAACCAAAGAAAACCAGATGAAAAAAGGAATCACCTGCCCTGTGTGCGGACGTGAATGCGGTGAGGAGCAAAATTATTGTCCTCATTGCGGAGCAGACTTGGCTGTGGAAGCAGAGGTGGAGGTTCCGCATGTTGTAATTCGCGAAGAGAAAGCCGAACCGGCTAAAGCAGCAGAACCAATGGAAGCTGCAGAAAAAGCGGAACCAGCGGAGACATTGGATACCGATGCGGAGGATAAAAAATGATTTTGATATTGGCCGGCGGTGGAAGGGAATCCGAAGAAGTGATTGGTTTGTTGGAACAGGAAAAAATACCCTATCTGTGTATTTTTTCGACTTTGGCAGAAGCGGGCAATTATGGACGCGGAAATGCCGTGGTGGGAAAAATGGGACGCCGGTTTTTTCAAAAAGTATTTGAAGAAAATAATGTTTGCGGGGTTATTGATGCCATTTTTGGAGGCGGTGTCGAGCCGTCTCTGGAAGCCATGGTAGCATGCCGGGAGGCAAACGTGCCATACGTGAAGTATTTGCGTATAGCGGTTTCGTCCAAACCATGTACACAAGGTATGGTTACGGGGTCCTATGCGGTGATAGCCGAATTGATTAATACCCACCTTGGGAATGTGCTTTTTTATGCCGCCCCTGGAACTGTGCGTGCTATTGCAAAGCGCGTTTTGGATTGTTCCTGCCTGTATGTATCGGTTTTACGCGGCGCATCTTTTGATGTGGAACAGGCATTGGAGTATGGAATTCCGTTGGTGAATGTTCTGGAAGCGGATGGGGTTGAGGATACTGTTTCTAGTTTGATAGAAAGGCTGGAGGCCAGACTTCTTGTTTGTGACGGGACAGCAGGTATTGTAGATAAGGCCGAGGCTGCGGAACAGAGCAATATTCCATTGATTATTACACATAATATGGGAATTGAATATACAAATACCGCCTTGCGTCTGGAGGAAATCCGGGAGTTGGTTCAAAGCTGGCGGAGATAAGGAAGATAGGCGGGGATATCATGTCAACTAAGAAAATTGCTATTGATGGTCCAGCAGGGGCCGGAAAAAGTACGGTGGCAAAAGCGGTGGCACGAACCATGGGTTTTGTCTATATTGATACCGGTGCTATGTATCGAGCCATTGGATTAGGCGCCGTGCGCCGCGGTATTGATGCTTCTGATGCCAAAGCGGTAGAAAAAATTTTGGATGAATTAACAGTGACAATGAAACACGGTCCACAGGGGCAGATGATTTTTTTAAACGGAGAAGATGTATCGGAAGCGATTCGGATGCCAGAAATATCGGTTGCGGCCTCGCTGGTCGCGGTGATTCCTGCTGTGCGGCTCAAACTGGTGGAGCTTCAGCGGACCCTTGCTGAGGAAACGGATGTCATTATGGACGGTAGAGATATCGGAACTTATGTTTTGCCTAATGCACAGTTGAAAGTGTTTTTGACTGCGTCGCCTGAGGCGCGTGCACGCAGGCGATATGATGAATTGAGGGAAAAGGGTGTACAGACTACATTTGAAGAAGTCTATCAGGATATGCTTTTTCGAGATAAAAACGAT
Organism: Ructibacterium gallinarum; assembly: GCF_014982785.1. Taxonomy (GTDB): domain Bacteria; phylum Bacillota; class Clostridia; order Monoglobales; family Monoglobaceae; genus Ructibacterium; species Ructibacterium gallinarum. The sequence goes on along the minus strand of NZ_JADCKB010000015.1, from coordinate 30,823 downwards.
TCCAGTCGAGCCTTTGCACCCTTAAGACCTGCGGAAGACAGTGTGCTTGTGGACAGCACGGAATGGACGTTGCAGGAAACCATTGATCAGATTACCGATATGGTAAGGCAGATGACGGGTGATCTGCCGGAACGGAGCTGACGAAAATGAGTTTTTATGGATTTGCCAGAGTGGTAGTTACTTCTTTCTTCCGCACCGCTTTTCGTGTACAGGTGGAAGGAACGGAAAATATTCCTTCTGAAACGAATTTTGTGCTTTGCGCAAACCATCAGAGTAATCTGGATCCGCCGCTTTTGGGAACATGTTTTCCAATGCGGCTTCGATATATGGCGAAGGAAGAACTGTTTCATAATAAGCTATTTGCAAAATTGATTCGAAGTTTAGGCGCATTTCCCATCAAAAGGGGCAAGAGCGATGTGGGTGCACTGCGTGCAGCTGTCAAAATGTTGAGAAATGGAGAATCTATGGTTATTTTTCCTGAAGGAGGACGATCCCATAAAGGATATATGCGCCGAGGCAAACAGGGTGCGGCGCTGATCGCGGCAAAGGCAGGAGTCAATATTCTCCCGGTGGGAATTCAAGGACGATACCGTTTGTTTGGCAGGCTTAACGTCCGAATTGGGAAACCAATTATTCTTGAGGAATATTTTGGGAAAAAATTGGAAAGCAGTGTGCTCCAGGAGATTACTGACCAAACGATCATGCCTGCGATTGCTGAATTGGCGGGGGTGAAGACCTATGAAAATCGAAGTAGCTGAAAAGGCAGGTTTTTGTTTTGGCGTGGATCGTGCGGTAAAAATGGCTTATGAGCTGGCCAATAAAGATGGAGAGCATGTTACATGGGGCCTTTTGATTCACAACAAAGATGTAACAGATGACTTGGAAAAGCGGGGTGTGCCGGCTGTAGAATCAGTTGAGGCAGTTCATCCTGGAATGCAGGTTTTGATTCGTGCCCATGGGGTTTCGGAAGAGATACAAAGTGCCATTGCGGAACGCGGCGCAGAGATTATAGATGCGACCTGTCCTTATGTAAAAAAAATTCACCGAATTGTCCGGAAAGCACATGAAGCGGGAAGAACTGTTATTATCTGCGGCGATGCTGCGCATCCGGAAGTGCAGGGTATTAACGGGTGGTGCGGCAATGCAGCATTTGTGGCTGGAAAAGAAGAGGATGCAGAGTATTTTTTGCAGATGGATCCGGAAATTCCAGTGACAATTGTAGCGCAAACCACGATTCAAAGCAAGTTTTTAAAAAATTTTACAAAAATATTAAAAAAACATTTTACAAATGCTGAAATATTTGATACAATATGTAGTGCAACGGCACAACGGCAAAAAGCGGCTGCGGAACTTGCCGCGCGCAGTGATTGTATGATTGTGGTCGGCGGGAAACACAGTTCCAATACACGCAAGCTGTGTGATGTGTGCAGGGATTATTGTGCAAACACATGGTGCGTTGAAAACAGTAAAGAATTAAATTATTATATTTTACAGGGGATTATCCCTAAGAACAAAAATTTTAAAGTGGGTATTACTGCTGGGGCATCCACGCCGGAGGCGGTAATCAAGGAGGTCTGTTTAACCATGGCGGAAAACAATGAAATGAACTTTGCAGAGGCTTTGGAGGAAACTTTAAAGCCGCTTAATTCAGGTGAGGTAGTAAAGGGTGTTGTAATTGGAATTACCCCGACAGAAGTACAAGTGGATATTGGAAACAAATACGATGGCGTCATTCCTTTTGATGAATTGACCAATGACACTACCGCGGATATTCATTCGCTGGTAAAGATGGGTGAAGAGGTTGACGTTTATGTAGTGCATGTCAGCGACAGAGACGGCATCGTCACTCTTTCTAAAAAGAAGATAGACGCTGTTAAAGGCATGGAAGAACTTAAGACAGCGTTTGAGAATAATGAAATTCTCACCGGCCGTGTTGTTGAATTGGTAAAGGGCGGTGTAGTTACCATTGCAAAGGGAGTTCGGGTGTTTATCCCGGCTTCGGAATGTGCAGAGCGGTTCTTGGCAGATTTAGGTACTCTGCTGAATACGGAACAGCGTTTTCGTATTATTAAAATGGATGTGGATAGAAGAGGCCGTCAGAGAGTGGTTGGCTCGATTAAGTCTGTTATTAAGGAAGAAAACGAAAAGGCTGCTGCCGAATTCTGGGCAAATGCTGAAGTAGGCAAGCTGTATAAGGGAACTGTGAAATCTTTGACTTCGTTCGGTGCCTTTGTGGATTTAGGCGGTGTTGATGGTTTGATCCATATTTCCGAATTGTCACCAATGAGAATTTCTCATCCGTCCGAGGTAGTGAAGGTGGGAGATGAAATTGAGGTTTATATCAAAGAGCTGAATAAAGAAGAAAATCGTATTTCTTTGGTAAAAGAATTGAAAGAACAAAAAGCTGCCGAATTCTGGGCAAACGCTGAAATTGGAAAACATTATACCGGAGTGGTAAAATCTTTGACTTCCTTCGGGGCTTTTGTGGATTTAGGCGGTGTTGACGGTTTGGTTCATATCTCTGAGTTGTCCTGGCAGAGAATCAAGCATCCTTCTGAAGTGGTTAAAGTTGGCGATACACTGGATGTTTATATTAAGGATATGAATCAGGAGACCGGCAAGGTTTCTTTGGGATATAAAAAAGAAGAAGACAGTCCCTGGGTTCAGGGTACAAAAGATCTGCATGTGGGTGATGTCATTAAATGTAAGATTGTTCGTATTTTGCCCTTTGGCGCATTTGCGGAGGTTGCACCCTATGTGGATGGTTTGATTTATATTTCCCAGATTTCTAATGAAAGAATTAATAAGCCTTCTGATGTTTTGGCAATTGGTGATGAAGTAGACGCTAAAATTATTGAAATCAATCAGGATACCAAGCAAATTGGGCTTTCTATGAAAGCGCTGATGAACGATGGCGAAAGCGCTGATAGTAAAGCTGATGAGGAAGAAAATATGTCCTATACCGAGGAGAGTTCCTTTACTTTAGGAGATATTCTGGATTCTGAAGGTTCTGATGGTTCTGCCGAATAAAACGAGAAAAGGCCGCCAATCGGCGGCCTTTCCGTGTACGGGAGCCATTTGAAAAGGCCGCCGTAACCGGCGGCCTTTGTCCACGCACGGGTTTTTAGTAATAATAAAGGAGAGAAAGAAATGACCGTACAGGAATGGAAAACATGGGCGAAAGACCGCGAAATGGCGGTGATTGGTATTGGTGTCAGTAATTTGCCGTTGATCCGTTTTTTGATAGACTGCGGTGTAAAAGTAACGGCACATGATAAACGAACTCCAGAGCAGCTTGGAGAAATTTACGACGAACTCACGGGGGTGGGTGTGAAACTTGTGCTGGGAGAACATTATTTAGATTGTGTTTCTGACTCTGCAGAGATAGTGTTTAAAACCCCCGGTGTCCGTTATGATGTTCCTGCTTTGTTGAAAGCAGCAGAATGCGGCGCAGAAATTACATCTGAAATGGAATTGTTTTTCTCTCTGTGTCCTGCAAAGAAAATTGCTGTGACGGGAAGTGATGGGAAAACTACTACAACTAGCTTGATTTATGATATGCTTTGCAGAGCTGGGTATACCTGTTATCTGGGCGGCAATATTGGACATCCACTGATTGGTGAAATAGAAAAAATACAGCCTGGGGATGTAGCGGTTTTGGAATTGTCCAGTTTTCAGCTTCATACTATGAAGCAAAGCCCTGATATTGCTGTGGTCACCAATGTAACCCCAAATCATTTGGATTGGCATAAAAATTTTCAGGAGTATATTGATGCAAAGAAAGCCATTTTTGCTTACCAAAACGAAGATGGGAAAGTGATTTTAAATTTTGACAATGAGATTACACGGGGATTTAGAACGGAGGCACATTGTGCTGTTTGTTTCAGTTCCCGGGAATTTCTTCCGAACGGATATTCATTGCAAAATCACCATATTGTTTATGCCGAGGGAGGACAGATTAAAAGAGACATCTTGGATATTCGGGATATTTACATTCCCGGTATGCATAATGTTGAGAATTATATGGCCGCTATAGGAGCGGTAGATGGATTGGTCGGAGATGATGTGATTCGGGAAACAGCACGTGACTTTAAGGGGGTTCCGCATCGCATTGAGTTTGTGCGGGAACTTGACGGTGTGAAATATTATAACGATTCTATTGCCAGCAGTCCGGCACGAACAACGGCTGGCCTAAAATCTTTTGGTACAAAGAAAGTGATTCTGATTGCCGGAGGATATGATAAAAAGATTCCTTTTGATGATTTTGGGGTTGTTGTAAATGACCATGTAAAAAAACTGGTGTTGGTGGGGCTGACCTCAGAAAAAATTGAAGCTGCTGTAAAGGCTGCAAGAAATTATGTGGATTTACCAATTTTCCGATGTACGGAATTTGAAGATGCGGTTTGCACCGCAAGAAAAGAGGCCGAACCTGGAGATATTGTTATTTTGTCACCGGCATGTGCCAGTTTTGATTTATTTAAAAATTTTGAGGTTCGCGGCAATACTTTTAAAGAAATAGTCAACCAGTTTGAATAAGAGGAGAAAAACGCTTCTGCGTCCGATTATTTTCGGATACAGAAGCGTTTTTGGTATGCGGTAAAATTGGTTTTTTAATAGACCACAATGACTCGAATCTGTCCGCCTGCAGAAGGTTCGTTATCGTAATAAACAGAGTATTCTCCGTCTGTTTCTCCAATGATATCTGTGAAAGGAATTTTAACATAGGTTGCCGGAATGGAATTGCTCTTTTGGTAAACAGAAACATTGGCGCTGATCGGATAACTTTTGTCATTGATTACTATCTTACTGGATGAAATGTTGCTGATTTTGCCTTTGGCTTCTATCAGTTTTACAATGGTATCCGGATTAGAAGGTGATCCGCTGATTTGAATTCCGGAGCCGGAAGAAATATTAAACATTCTGCCATTGGTGTTTAAATTGTAAAGCTGTCCGTCAATCAAATAAGAATATGTTCCGCTGATAGACATTCCACTGCTGTTGCTGGCGCTTGTCATTAAACCATACCGGAATCCATCGCCTGTTACATTTCGCAAAATAAGTGTGGTAATGGCACCATTTTGATTGGTTTCGGCATATAAAACTTGACTGGAGGAAATATTCACATTGTCAAGGCGTTGGGGGTAAATCCTTGCATATACGCTGGTATCATTGGTATCCATGGTGCCAATGTCCAAAATGGCAGCGTCGGACGCTACCGGCGTATTGCCCAGCAGGCGGCTTTGCCAATTAAAAACGCCTCCTATATTTCCTTTTCCGCTACTGCTAACAGGTACAAGACGTGCGTACCCATCCTGAATGGAGATTTTGGAAACGGTGTTTTTACACTCTTTGTAATCCCGGTCAGTGGTATATTCTGTTTCTGTGCCATCCGGTAAAACTGTTTTTACGTAATAGCTTGTATAAGTGTTTACGGCGCCGGTGTTAAAATCTTTGCGCCCGGTTTCAATAATATAACCAATCAGATCATCACTTATGCCAGCAGAGGGAGATACTACATCGGCGATCTTTCCGTCTTTTCCTAAAAGAGCAGTAACCGTATCTCCAAATAAAAAGCTGCCACCAGAAGAAAGTTTGGAAAATGCCGTACTGCCTTCTATCTCGTAGGTTTTTCCGGAAATAGTAACAGAGGTGGGCATATCTTTATTGGGAGAAGCCTGCTCGAATACTCCGGTTACTTTATCACTGTAAGCCAGAACTAAATTCAGATCTTTTAAGTAGTATGCAATATCGTAAGGCTGAAGCCCGGAATAAGACGATGCTTCGCCGTTTCTCATGACAGAAGTATTTTCATCAATCCCCCAGCTTGAGCCCCAACCTGTTGCTAAAACAGTAATTGGACCATCCACGCTTCCTTTTTGCCAAGTTACATAATCAATGTTATCTCCTGATTTTTTTACTCTTAGTTTATCGCCCATTGCCAGGGTTGGTTTTACTGCCGAAAAGGTAGTTTGTGTTTTACCTTTGTATACAGTAGTGTTATCATCAATGTCTATTTGATTCATGGAGCCGTTTTGATAAGCAATGACCGTATCTGTCAATACAGAATAAACTACGTACTCTTCATTGGCACTGCTGTCAGGATCCGGCATGAAAGCAATCAGCTGATTCCCGTTTTTGACGGCTGCATCGCCCTTTAAACCCAGGACGCTTCGGTTAAAGTTGTCTTTAATTTTTAACGTGCCGTTGGAGGTAAAAATTTCATCCGAAGCAATAGAGGCATCATCATTTTGATCGGCAATTAGCGTAATATCTTCCATGAGCTGAACGTCAAACAGGCTGATAAGTGTTGTTGATTGTCCCTTCATTTTGACGCGAAGGGTGTTATAAATCAACTGTGCCACTTGCCCACGATCCATAACCTGTCCCGCAGCACAATCTATATTTTCTGTCATATCAAGATTTTCAGCCATGCCAAGCTGGCCGTAGGGCCAGGAAATACCGAAATCATCATTGGTATAGCCCAGTACCCGGAGCATCATGGTAACAGCTTCCTCATAGAGTACGCCTTCATCTGGACGGAAGGTGGCATCCGGATAGCCGCTGACCAAACCATTGGTGACCCCCACACGGACATAAGGCGCAGCCCAGTGTTGATAGGTCACATCAGGGAAGGGTGAAATGGCCAGGTTGGCAGCAACACTGTTGCGGAAACTAGAACTGGCTACTGCGGCCTTGGTAAATTCTGCCCGGGTTACCGCATCATCAAGACGCATATTCCCATCCGGATCTCCCTGCATAATATTTAGTTCATTCAGTAAGGAGAGCACGCCATCTTGTGGTTGTGCTGCAAAGACAGAGGGGATTTGTGTTGCTAATAAAAAACAGAAGATGAACAGTGCAATCAAATTCTTTTTCATAATGATACATTCCTTTGTCAAAGTCATTACAGTCAACAGCAAAAACTGTTATTCTGATTATTATAGTATTTACTCGTGTCGCAGAGCGTCAATGGGGTTAAGTCGAGCAGCATTTTTCGCAGGAAGATAGCCGAACAAAATACCAATTCCTACAGATACGCCAAAAGCGATCGCAATGGCGCCCAGAGACGGATAAGCTGTTAGCCCCAACATCTTCCCAAAGGTCAGAGAAAGTACGCTTCCGGCTATAATGCCTAAAACGCCTCCCACTCCACTAATTGTGCCTGCTTCAATGACGAATTGGGACATAATATCTTTGCCTTTTGCTCCTAAAGATTTCCGAATACCGATTTCACGGGTGCGTTCGGTGACAGAAACCAGCATAATATTCATAATTCCAATACCGCCCACCAGCAGAGAAATGCCGGCAATACAAACAAGCAGGGTTTTCATGGTTCCTGTTAATTGATTGGCCATATCCATAATTTGTTTCATGCTGTTTACTTGGTAATAATCGCTGTCGCCTACTTTTTGTAGGAGCATAGTATTAATTTGCGCCATGGCAGCATCTACCTTGTCATCTGAAACGGCGTTTAGGGTATAGCTGCTGATAAAATCGGTTTGCGCATAATTAATAGCCGTGGTATATGGAATATAGATGACTTCGTCTCCGCTTCCGCTTTCACTGTCTTCTTTTTCTTCCAAAATGCCAACTATTTTGAAAGAATTTCCGTTAATTTTTATCAATTGATTTAGGGCTGAGGCGGAACCAAAAAATTCTTTTTGGATGTAGGAACCAATAACACATACTTTTTGCTTTTGCTCAACATCCATATATTGCAGGAACCGGCCTTCCGTCAGTTCTAGCTTTTTTATATCAGCATATTCTTCGTTAATGCCTGTGACTGAGGTGGAAATGGAATCAGAAGAAGACGCAGTTTTTACGGTTGCCTGGCTTACTGTTACAGTTGGGGTGACCCAGTTTACAAGATCTGTGTGCTCGTCCCGGAATTGATAGAAGGTATCTGGATCAATGGTGCGGCTGCCGCCACGATTTTGTACCATGACGGTAATGGTACTGGTTCCGATTTCGGCAAACTGATCCGTCATCATTTTTGTCATTCCGTTCATGAGGCTGATTAAAATAATGACAGCAGCTACACCAATAATAATTCCCAGCATCGTCAGGAGAGAACGCATTTTGTCATACAGAATATTGGAGAGGGCCAATAAAAAAGACTTTTTTAAACTCATTCTGCCGCCTCCTCATCTCCCGCATGGGCAATGGGTGCAAATAAATTGATATCAGCAATGCCATCATACACAACTTTGCCGTCCTGAATCCTTATCACCCGTTCTGCCTGCGCGGCAATGGTATTATCATGTGTAATCAGAACAATTGTATTGCCTTCCCGGTGCAGTTGTTTCAGAAACTGCAAAACCTCTTTTCCGGTCTTGGAATCCAATGCCCCGGTAGGTTCATCTGCCAGAATAATAGAAGGATCTCCGGCAAGAGCGCGGGCAATGGATACTCGTTGCTGCTGCCCGCCCGACAGCTGTGCAGGGAGGTTTTTCGCTTTGGAGCGGAGCCCAACCCGGTCAAGTGAGGCAAGAGCACGTCGGGCCTGTTCCTTTTCACTCATTCCAGCATAAAGCAAGGGTAACTCCACATTTTGCTGTACAGTCAGTTTCGGAATTAAATTATACTGCTGAAAAATAAACCCTAACTTTTTATTTCTTATTTCAGCAAGTTCATTATCATTCATCTGACTGACATCCTTGCCCTCTAAAAAATACTGACCGCTGCTGGGTACATCTAGACAACCTATGATATTCATGCAGGTGGATTTTCCGCTTCCAGATTGTCCTACAATAGCCAAGAATTCTCCTTTTTCTACTTTCATGCAGATGCCATCGATGGCATGGACGTCCGTGTCTCCCATATGATAGATTTTGTAGACGTCTTTAAATTCAATCAGAGGTGTATTCATCTCATACCACCTCCGCCACCGCCTCCTCCTGCTGGCGGCCCCCCGCCGCCTGAGGGCGGCCCACCTCCAGCTCCGGACATGCCTTGACGCATCATCATCATTTCAGGGGACAGTTCTTCCTGGGAAGCTTGCTGGATGTATACAATATCTCCTTCCTGTAATCCATCCGTAATTTCTACATATTCCTCATTGCTGATACCCGTCTTTACCTGGACAGAGTAAAATCCTTCTGGAGCGGTGTCGTTTGGATCGCTTTTTTCGCCTTTAACATAGACAATATCGCCGCGGTTGACAGCGCTGACTGGAACAGACAGTGCGTTGCTGACCTGGCTGATGGCAATTTCTGCTTCTACATTCATACCGGGAAGCAAATCACTGTCGAAATCTAAAATACGTATTTTAACGGGATATGTAGTTACACCATTGGTGCCTGCGGTTCCGTTGACGCTGACGTTTTCTACCCGACCGGTATAGGTCTTTTCGGAGGCGTCTGCAGTTATTGTTACTGGTTGGCCCACTTGAATTTTCTTCACGTCAAGTTCATCAATATCTAGGTCAAAACAAAGGCTGCTCATATCGTAAATAACGGCGAGACTCCCGGAGGAAGAAGACGTGCCGCTGCCAGTGCTGGATGTGGATGCCGCCGAAGCAGACATGCCGCTTTCCAGCTTATCGCCGGCTTTTTTATTTTTAGTGACAATGGTACCCGAGATTGGTGCAGTGATATTATAGTCTTCCAATTGTTTTAAAATTTTATCCCGGGATAAAATTGCATCGTCTAAGGCGAGTTTTGCAGAGAGGATAGAAGAATTGGTGTTATCGTCTGCCTTCTGAAGTTCAGAACGTTCTTTTGCAAGTTCTGCATCGCGAAGGGAAAGTTCTGCATTGGTTAGCTGAGAATCCAGTGTGTCAGATTCTAATACAGCAAGAATAGTATCAGGCCAAACCCGGTCACCGGTTTCGATTTGCAAAGAAGCAATGGTGCCAGAGGTTTTGGCGGTAATGCTAATCGAATCAAAGGCTTCAAAAACGCCTACATCATTACAGGCTATACTGCCAATCATTGCGGTGGCAGAATCTCCTGCTGAGAGTGCCCCGGGATTTTCAGCGGATATGTTTACATAACGAATCCGCATATATCCTGTTGTAGATTCGCTTGCGCTACTGACAGAAGTTACAGAACCAGTAATTTTAGTGCCTGTGCCTACCAGCGTCAGTTCTGCAGTCATGCCGGGAGAAATTTGTTCTGCGTCTGCTTCGTTAAAAGGAACGCGGATTTTTAAGTAGGTATCATTTACTAAATCAGCAATTTTGCTGCCGCTGTTTACAGTATCCCCTTGCTTGACATAAAGCTCAGTAATTCGCCCTTCGGTGCCGGCCCGGACATAAAGATCGTTTTGTGAATCAACCGCATCATTGTAACTTTGCTGTGCCTTTTGTACGGCAATATCCGCACTTTGGACGCTATTGCTCAGGGTTTGTGAGTTATGTGCGTTGACAGCATCGTTATAAGCCTGCTGTGCTTTCTGAATGGAAATATTGGCGCTTGCCAAACTGGTTTCTACGGTTTCGGCATCAATCCGGTACATAAGCTGGCCTTTTTCCACATAGTCGCCCTCTTCAAAGGGAGCCTCTAAAATTTCGCCGGTGACCAAAGGTGTAATAGAATACTCTGCGTTGGGTTCTACCACGGAACTGCCGGTTACAGTAGCCTTAATATCTTGACGCGATACTGGAACTTCAGAAAATCCCGGATTCAGGTTGGCTTGGCGTTTTTTCCCGCTGCTATAAATGAAAAGTACCAAAATCAAAAGGAGCAGTATAACAATAGATAAGATTTTATGCGCTTTTATAAATTTCCATACTCCCAAAAAGAAGCGCTTGAGTTTTTTGCCAGCCGCGGCTGCAAAGGTTTTTAATTTATTCATTCATGCGTCTCCCGTTAGATGATTATATTTATATCCATATCATATTTTTTAAAGTTTATGACCCGAGTGCCTGAGATTTTTTGTCTTCCTGAAAAGATTGCTCGGACAGCAGGGTAAAATCTTGCAGTAGATCAAGAAAAAGCCGGCTTTTTTCCTCACCCATTTGTCCAAATATGGAAAAAAGCTGATGATACAATGTATCTTTTTCCTGCAAAAGAGCCTGTTGCCCCTGGTCGGTTAAATGTACAGAAGGCTGACGCCGGTCTGTAGCTTCCAGTTTTCGACGAACAAAGCCTTTGCTTTCCAAACTGTTCACCGTTTGAGACACTGCAGATTTGCTGACGGTCAGTTCTTGGCTTAACCGTGCAGTGGTTGCTTTCTTGTGGTGCTCTTCCAACCAGCCAATGACTTGCATCGTAAAAAATTCTTGTTTGGTCATGTTTTCACTATGCGGCTGCGTCATCATTGTGCGGCGCAAGCGTTCGATAATTGTGTAAAATTGATCAATAAATGTACAATCCATAAAAATTCCCCCAAATAAACGCATTCATTCAATTATACTATCAAAGAAAAAGGAAGCTCCCTTTCTTCTTTTTTCTCTGTGGACGATGCATCATACAATATTGTTAAGAATCTTAATTATTTTAACGCTAAACGAATAGTATGTCAAGGGGATTATGCACAGGATTTTTTTGATGTATCTAATAAAATTATAACAAAATGATAAAAGATAAAAAAAACTCTTGCAAAATAAGCGAAATATGGATATAATCATAAGAAGTACGATTTATATTTACTGAGGAGGTATATTATGGAACAACAAGTGGCTTCAGGACCTGCGGCGTTTGCGCCGTTGCTTATGATGTTGCTGGTATTGGCAGTCTTTTACTTTATCCTGATTCGCCCGCAGCGGAAAAAGGAGAAAAAACTGCGCGAAATGATTGCAAATCTTCGAGTCGGAGATGAAGTGGCATCAATTGGCGGGATCCGGGGTAAAATTGTTCGGGTGAAAGATGATGTATTTGTGCTTGAAAGTGGGGTTGGAACAACCAAATCTTTTATTTCTCTGGAAAGAAGCGCAATTAGCCGTTTGATTAAGGAAGGTTCATCTAAAGAAAAAGAATTGGAACCGTTGCCAGATGAGCCCCAGGAGATGGATGCGGCGGATACCACAGAGGAAAAATAAAATTTAAGTCATAAACGAGCGCCCCTGTCCATATACTTTAGTAAAAAAGTGCAGGAGGCGGACGTTGTGACGAAAGATTTACCCAATGGAAACAATTGGTTTGATATGGTGTACGGAGCGAAAAACCTATTGCTGAGTTATGCGGTAACCATCGTATTACTTTTTGTCTCGGCTGTTGCTGCGGCATATTTTGCCATGCCGGATTCTGCTATCGATATTTTGACAGCAGTAATCAGTGCGGTTTGTATTATGTGGGGCGGATTTCGTTCGGCTCGGCATGCTGGAAGGCATGGACTGCTGACCGGAGCGCTGTTTGGATTGGGATATACGGTTATACTGTATTTGATCGGTTCGCTGGTAGACGGTGCTTTGGCTTTTCGGGTCGGAGCTGTTCTTTCCGTTATTATTGGAATCGCATGCGGAGCAATTGGTGGAATGGCTGGTGTTAATACTAAACCGAAGAAAAGAAGATAAATCTAAAGGAGAGATTGTTTTATGAAAAGAATTCAAACACTAAATCAGGCAACCTTGAAGAAAAGCGCTGCAAAAGGCGGATGTGGTGAATGTCAGACCTCTTGTCAGTCTGCTTGCAAGACTTCCTGTACGGTAGCAAATCAGAAATGTGAAAAAGCGTAAGCAAGACTTTACAGAAAAGAAAAAAAGCTGGACGCCCGCGGGGGCGTCCGCTTTTTGTGTTTTAATAATGAATGCTCCGGCAAAGACCAAGAGCATTCAGGGAAAGAGAGAGATTTTCAATGGTTCATGCATTTCAAATGAAGGATAAATATATTGCGCTGGATGTTAACAGCGGCTGTGTTCATGTATTGGACAAGCTGTGTTATGATATCATTTGTTTCCTTTGCGATCATGATCTGCTGCCAGAGCCAGAGGTTTTTGAAAAAACTGTGGATCAACTGGGAAAGATATATCAACGTGATGCGCTACAAGAAGGCTGGGATGAAATCAAAGAACTTTATGCAAATGGGGTTTTGTTTTCTGCCGATGAATATGCGGATATTGCGGTGAATATGAAACGTCATTCACCGGTGAAAGCCATGTGCCTACATGTTGCACATGACTGCAATCTGCGTTGTGCCTATTGCTTTGCTGATGAAGGTGCATATCATAACCGGCGTGAGCTAATGAGCGCGGAGACTGGAAAGCAAGCAATGGACTTTTTGATTCAGCATTCAGGGAACCGTAGAAATCTGGAAGTAGATTTTTTTGGCGGCGAACCCTTGATGAATTTTGATGTGGTGAAAGAAGTGGTAGAATATGCTCGGGAACAGGAAAAAATACATAATAAGAATTTTCGTTTCACCATAACTACCAACGGAGTTTTGCTCAATGATGAAAACCTTGCTTTTATTAATAAAAATATGTCCAATGTGGTTTTGAGCCTCGATGGGCGAAAAGAGGTGAATGACCGCGTACGATGCAAAGTTGATGGAAGTGGTTCTTACGACAGTATCGTTCCTAAACTGATTAAGGTAGCGGAAAGTCGGCATCAGGATAATTATTATGTTCGTGGGACTTTTACCAAATATAATCTTGACTTTTCCAAGGATGTTCTGCATTTGGCAGATTTGGGATTTAAACAGACTTCAGTTGAGCCGGTAGTTAGCGAACCGGGAGCGCCGTATGCCATTACTGAGGAGGATTTGCCCAAGCTGTTTGAGGAATATGAAAAATTGGTAGAAGCATATTTGCAACGCAAAAAAGAAGGCAGAGGTTTTAATTTCTTTCATTTTATGATTGATTTAGAGCAGGGACCTTGTGTAATTAAGCGCCTTTCAGGCTGTGGAGCAGGTTGTGAATATTTGGCGGTTGCGCCCAATGGAGATATCTATCCATGTCATCAGTTTGTCGGTACTGAAAAATATAAAATGGGTAATATTGCGCAGGATACACTGAATCAGGAGCTGCGGGGTATGTTTGAAGAATGTAATGTTTATACCAAGCCGAAATGCAGAGAGTGTTTCGCAAAGTTTTATTGTAGTGGCGGATGCATGGCCAACGCATGTTTGCTTAATGGTGATATCAATGAGCCGCATGAAATCAGCTGTAAGCTTCAGCGGAAGCGGGTGGAGTGCAGTCTGTATGCGAAAGCGGTTGAGGCGGAATTGGGCCTTTAACATTGCAGAAAGGGGAGAGCCTTATGCCCAATAAAGAAAAAGGCAATACAGAACGCGGTGCTGGCGTAACTTTTTACGATATTGTCAAAAACGAAGAAATCAAGACCTATCTGGAAAAAGGGGATAAGTATATTGGTACCATGGGATATACCGATCATTCCTTGCTTCATGCTCAACGGGCGGCCAAGGTGGCATACAGTATTCTAACAGCATTGAATTATGATAAGCGCACTGCGGAATTGGCAAGAATTGCAGGATATATCCATGATATTGGCAATGTGGTAAATCGTATCGACCATGCCCAAAGCAGTGCAGTGATTGCGTTTCATATACTTACGCGTCTGGGAATGGAACCACGGGAGATTGCTAAAGTTATAGCGGCAATTGGCAACCATGATGAAGGAACCGGGACCCCGGTAAATCATATTGCAGCTGCATTGATTTTAGCTGATAAAACCGATGTGCGCCGCAGCAGAGTACGGAATCGAGAGATGTCTTCTTTTGATATTCATGACCGCGTAAATTATGCGGTAACGCAATCAGACGTATCGGTCCTTCACGATAAGACGATTCGTCTGGAACTTAAAATTGATACGGAAATTTGTTCTTTGATGGATTATTTTGAAATATTTTTGACGCGTATGGTTATGTGTAAACGTGCAGCTGATTCATTGGGTACTTCGTTTGAACTAATTATTAATGGTACAAAACTGGTATAAACTAGGATGGCTTTGCTGCTAAGTTTAAAAATATTTAACAAATTTTCTGAAACGCTTGACTTGCGGAAAAGGAAAGGTTATAATAATTCGGTTGTTATATACCATTAAAAAATGGTTTGGTGAGGTAAAATAATTAAACTGGCAAGGTTGCCAGTGGATGAAGTTATATTTTGTAGGCTTTGCTTACACAAAGGAGGAAGTAAAAGTGTCCAGAAGTTTAGTCAAATTTGTGGCTATTATTTTGGTAATTGCCGCACTTTTCTATGTTGGACTTTATGGTCTTGACATTACGGACAAAGTACGTTTCCCTGGTATTCTGGATGAAGACGGAATCACACAGGGACTTGATTTGAAAGGCGGAACTGTTATCGTCTATAAGGCGCAGTCTGATAATCCTACCGATGATGAAATGAATACGGTTGTCAGCATGTTGCGTACCCGTTTGGATAATCAGGGGTATACAGAAGCTACTTTAACACGGCAGGGAGTCGATAAAGTTCGAGTGGAGCTACCGGATGTTCAGGATGCACAACAAGCGGTAGAGACCCTGGGGGCAACTGCACAGCTGATTTTTGCAGATCCCACCGGCGCGGAGGTTATGACCGGAAAGGAAGTAAAAAATGCTACTGCCGAATACGGACAAACCGAGCAGGGAATGACGAAGAGTTCTTATTATATCAGTCTTGAACTGACGGATGAAGGCCGTACCAAATTTGCTGAGGCAACTGGTAGATTGGCTTCTCAGCCAGCCGGGCAAAATTATATTGCTATTATGATGGATAATCAGCCTATTTCTATGCCTCAGGTTCACGAACGTATTGACAGCAACAGTTGTATTATTACAGGTGAATTTACAGCGGAAGAGGCTAAGGCTTTGGCTGCTAATATCAAATCCGGTCAGCTGCCCTTCTCTTTGGAGCAGGTTGAAGTTCGGACGGTCAGCGCAACCTTGGGTGACGAGGCGCTGGGTAATGCGATGAAAGCAGGTATTATCGGCTTAATTCTAGTTTTGCTGTTCATGCTTTTGGTTTATCGCTTGCAGGGACTAATGGCGGACTTGGCTTTGATCGGTTATGTTGCTATTGTGTTTATTATTATTGCAAATTTGCATATTAACTTAACATTGCCGGGTATTGCCGGTATCATTCTGTCCATTGGTATGGCGGTAGATGCCAATGTTGTTATCTTTGAGCGTGTTAAGGAAGAACTGCGCTTAGGGAAAACCGTTCGCAGTGCTGTAGATGCTGGTTTCCACCGTGCCCTTTCCGCGGTTATTGACTCTAACATTACTACTATTATTTCAGCTGTTATTTTGTGGGTGCTGGGTACTGGTACCATTAAAGGATTCGGTATTACGCTGTTTATTGGTATTATTGTTTCCATGGTTTCCGCAATTTTTGTTACCAAGTTCTTGCTCAAACAGATGATTGGTATGAATGTAAAGAATTTGTGGTTCTATGGTGTTCGTAAAAAAGAACAAGATGGAACACTGAAAGGAGGCAAAGCATAATGTTTGACATCGTTAAAAATAAGAAAATTTTCTTGACAATTGCCGGTGTGCTTGTGCTGGTTTCCATTGCCTCTTTGATTTTCCGCGGATTTAATTTGGATACGGACTTTGCCGGTGGTATGGCGGTTACCTATCAAATAGATACAGCCTTTTCTGTTTCCGAAGTTCAGGAAATTGTGGATAATGCGCTTGGCTCTGACCAAAGTCCTTCTTCAGTTCAACAGTCTGGTAATGAGGTTATTATAAAATTTGGTTTTGATAACAATTTGCAGACCGATGAAGAGCGTTCTGATTTTTCTATGAATAAGATTGCGGCAATTACTTCTGCGTTGCAGGAGAAATACGGAACCCCTGTTGAAAATACAGAAAATACAGAGAATAATGAAAATGCAGAAGCAACAGCGGCTCCTGAGGCAGAAGCGACAACAGCGCCTGAGGCGGAAGCAACAGCGACTCCTGAGGCGGAAGCGACAACAGCGCCTGAGGCGGAAGCAACAACAGCTCCTGAAACAGAAGGTGAAGAAGCCACGGCATCTGTTACTGGTGTTACATTGAAAAACCAGGATATTGTATCACCGTCAACGGGCCGGGATTTGGCAAGATCGGCTGTAATTATGTCCGTACTGGCATGTCTTGCTATTTTACTGTATGTAACCTTCCGGTTTGAGTTTACTTCCGGTGTCGTAGCGATTCTTGCATTAATTCACGATGTATTGATTTTGCTTGGAGTTTATTCTGTTTTTCAGTGGAGTGTAGATACCAACTTTATTGCTGCGGTATTAACCGTACTAGGTTATTCTATCAATAATACCATTGTTATCATGGATAGAATCCGTGAAAATACACGTCATGCAAGAAAAGAAACTTATGCAGAAATTGCAAATAACAGTATTTGGCAGACCATGACCCGGTCTATCAATACAACGATTACCACATTGCTGACCATTGGTATGGTATATCTGCTAGGTGTACCTTCCATTCAGGCATTTTCCTTGCCAATCATTATCGGTATTGTGGTTGGTTTCTATTCTTCGGTATTTGTGTCTGGTTCACTGTGGGCATTCTGGAGAGATTCGGCAGTCAAAGGCAAAAAGGCTGCTGCTAAATAAGAAATGCAATATAAAACCGGTACGGGATATTCCGTGCCGGTTTTTTTCAAATGTATTATATTTCCCCTAAAGTAATGCGGATACTTTGATGTAACAGTGCATCTAAAATTTGGCTTTCCGTAACGGTTTTTATTATTCTCTGATGTTCATCAACTACTTGAATAATATAATAGCGATGATATGAAAGATGCCGTAAAAGCATACGCGCAGGTAGTTTGGCATAGGCTGTCAGTGTTGTCGTTCGGTTCAGGGTATTTTCCTCTAGTTTTTCTTTATAATATAAAATTTCACGTATGGTTTGTTTTGAAAAATTTCTTTGCTCGCTGTAAAGATTGCCCAAAAGGAATACCCCGATTAAAATCAGGGAAAAATTAAATTGGGCAGTAATGAGAAGGAGACCCGAGATGCATAATAAAACAGCGGAAAAAAATCGGCTGATGCGCAATGTGGTTTGTCCGGCTGTAATGGCGTCCGAACCCAAAGTCAGGGCAGCACGCAGAATCCTTCCCCCGTCAAGCGGCAGGCACGGTAGAAGATTCATGCCCATAATTGCCAGATTCACCGTGATCGCATATGGAATCCAGGCAAAGGGGAGAAGACGGTAAATACAATATAAAGCTATTGCAATGATGCAATTACAAAGAGGACCGGCAGAAGCCATAATGATTTCTTTGGCCGGTGATTTAATAAAAGGTTCCTTAAGCCTGGCGCATACGCCGAAAGGCAGAAGTGTAATACCGCTTACATCAATTCCAAGGCATTTCCCTGCAATAATATGTGCCGCTTCATGACATAATGCTGTAATCCAGCTTATACTAAATAATTGCCAATAATTTCCCCAAATAGATGCAGCGCATAATGGCAGGAGTAGAACATGAAGACGTATGTAATGTCCAATGGGAATTTCACCCGCATGAGAGAAGAATCTTTTCCGCATATTAATGCTCCGTAATCTCGCCTGAGGATTCAGACGGTATGTCTTGCTGGGATGTAGCGGGAGCGGCTCCTTGACTATTATCAGGATTTTGTTCGGGGGACTCCTGTACTGGCTGTTTGTCAGTGGGAGAAAAAAGTTCACTGAACCAGTTGATAATATACGTTCCTGTTTCTTTTACATCAGTAAGATCCGATTCATACCGCAGAGCGCGGCCTAAAGCATCCATCCATTGATTTAGACGCGTTACCGGAAGCGTATGCATACACCATACCAATAAAGTACAAACCACAGCGGCGGCAGTTTGTTTCAATAATAATGGGAAAAAACGGCTTTTCGAAGAGGTGGATGATTTGGATTTTGTGTATTTGCGTGGCTTTTGGGCTCTTGGGGAATGATCCTGATAGATATCATTCATATTTTTCACCTGCTTTCATAAGTGAGGTGTGGTATGGACAACACCTTTGATACATTTTACGGAAGTTTCTTCTGGTTTATGCTTGCAACTTTTGAATATGTGGTGTATCATATAGAAATAAGTTAAGAATTCTTTATCCGTGGGAGGAAACAGATGGATTCCATGAAATTTGAACAATGTTTAAAAAAAGTGCAGAAACCGGCTCGGTATATTGGAAATGAATTTAACAGTATCCATAAGGAATGGACTCCGGAGTTGATGTCGGTTGCATTTTGTTTTCCAGATGTGTATGAAGTAGGTATGTCACATTTGGGAATGAAAATTTTATATCATATGCTCAATGCAAGGGAAGATACGGTTTGTGAAAGGGTCTTTGCTCCGTGGGATGACATGGAGCAGGAAATGCGCCGGGAAGGTATACCGCTGCTTTCGCTGGAGAGCAGAAAACCGATTCGTGAATTTGATATGATCGCTTTTACCTTGCAGTATGAAATGAGTTATTCCAATCTGGTCAATATGCTGGATTTGGCAGGTGTGCCCCTGCGTGCGGCAGAGCGGAAGCGGGACGAGCCTTTTGTTTACTGTGGCGGCCCCTGCGCTTATCATGCAGAACCCTTGTCAGATCTTGTGGATTTTTTTGTGCTTGGAGAAGGCGAAGAAGTGAACAGTGAGATCATGGATGTCTTTAAACTATGGCGGGACAGCGGGGAAAGTAGGGAAGCTTATTTAGAGCAGATTGCAAAAATTCAGGGTATTTATGTTCCTTCTTTTTACGATGTAACCTATCATGAGGACGGAACCATTGCGTCTTTTGCACCAAATCGGCCTGGAATTCCTCAGCGCGTTAAAAAACGGATTATTAAGGACATGGATCACACCTTTATTCCGGAGAAGCTGATAGTTCCTTTTATGGAAATTGTGCATGACAGAATTATGTTAGAGCTTTTTCGCGGCTGCATCCGGGGATGCCGGTTTTGTCAGGCGGGATATATTTACCGGCCAGTACGGGAGCGCTCTCCAGAGCGGCTTTTTGAAGTGGCGGAGCAATGTATTCAATCTACTGGATATGAAGAAATCTCCTTGTCTTCATTAAGCACCAGTGATTATACACGGCTGTTTGAGCTTACGGATGGGCTTTTGGCAATGACTGTGGATAAAAAAATTAATTTATCTTTACCGTCCCTGCGTGTAGATAATTTTTCTATGGAATTGATGGAAAAAGTACAGAAAGTGAAAAAAAGCGGATTGACTTTTGCCCCGGAAGCGGGTACCCAAAGACTAAGAGATGTAATCAATAAAAATGTTTTAGAAGAAGATTTAATTCGTACGGCTAAAATTGCGTTTAGCGGAGGATATAATCGGATTAAGCTGTATTTTATGCTGGGACTTCCCACCGAAACAGAGGAAGACGTGTTAGGTATTGGAAAGCTTGCGCAAAAAGTGATAGATGCATTTTATGAATTGCCGCAGGAAGTACGCAAGGGTAGAAGTGTTTCAGTAACGGTCAGCACAGCTTTCTTTGTTCCCAAACCTTTTACACCGTTTCAATGGGAACCGCAGAATCGTATCAGTGAAATGGAAGAAAAAGCAAGGAAACTGAAGGATTCAATCACCAATAAAAAAATTGTCTATAACTGGCATTCCAGTGATGTTAGCTTTTTGGAAGAGGTCTTTGCCAAGGGAGATCGCAGACTGGGTGAAGTGCTGATCCAGGCACAAAAACTGGGCTGTAAATTTGACGGTTGGTCAGATTTCTTTGATTATGCGAAATGGCAGCAAGCCTTTGCTGACTGCGGCATTGACCCGACGTTTTACGCGCACCGTCGCATAGGACAAGATGAGATTCTACCCTGGGATTATGCGGATATTGGGGTGAGCAAGGAGTTTTTAAAGCAGGAGCTGCAAAGAGCATATGCTGGGATTACTACGCCTTCTTGCCGTGAAAAATGTATGGGATGCGGCGCCGCACAGTTTGGAGGAGGTGTGTGTTTTGAGTAAACGGAGAATTTTCTTTTCCAAAACCGGAATGGGAAAGTATATTTCCCATCTGGATCTTTTACGGTGTTTTGCGAGAACGATACAGCGAAGCGGATTGCCGGTGGTGTATTCGCAGGGGTTTAATCCTCACCAGAAGATGACGTTTGCGCTTCCTTTGCCTGTGGGCGTTACCAGCGAATGTGAGACGGTGGATATTGTTTTTGAAGATACAGTGTCTGATGCGGAAATACGGCAGAAGCTAAACCAGAATCTGCCGGTGGATCTCTATGTTTTGGCTGTAGAAACTCCGGTACATGCGGCGGCAGAGATTACGGCGGCCGAATATAGAATGGTGTTTACTACAGCAACAGAAGTGACCAAAAGACAAATCCAGGAATTTTTCGGGCAAACAGAGGTATGGACGGTAAAAAAAACCAAACGCAAAGGAGAAAAGAAGATCAATATTTTGGATTATGTACATGCGTGGGAGGTGCTGATCGCAGAGGAGGGGGAATTTACTCTTCGCGTGGTTCTGGATGCAGGTGGAGAGCGTAATTTAAAGCCGGAAATTCTTGCAAAAGCTATAGAAAATTATTTCCTTCCTTTGCGTATTGAGGAAAAAGAAATGCATCGTTGTAAGATTTTCTGTAATAACAAGGATGGAACCAGAGAGGTTTTTGCTTAAGCACTGTTGATTGAGGAATTTACGGCGTTTTTTGATCTGATGTGCGAAAATACAAAAAGATATTCGATAATGTATTTTTTTGCGTGACAGTAGGGTATAGACTGAGCGAAAGTGTCAGTCTATACCCGTCTATTTTGTGAAAGTTTGCCGCAGTATATTGCTTTACAAGCAGTTTTAAATATGATATAATGAGATAAAATATCATATGAGGATGATGATGGTGCAGAAGGACAATCAAGTATTTAATCAGATGGGGGAGGAGCGGGAAGTACGTTTTGATATTGCCCGGGTGGCGGAGCATGTTGTGTTTCAAACCATGGCCGAAGTCACACCGACGCTTCAGTATTTTGTGCATAATATCAGTCTTACGCCGGAAGAGTTTGATGCGGCACGGCGTGCTGAATTGCTTTGCCGTGGGTTGGTCGGTAGAATTAGTGCCATTGCGGAATTGTACGGTTCTGAGGATATGGTTTCCGGCGTGCGGATGGTGACCTATAATTTGACACAGTTTTTCACTGTACTGACGGATCAGATGAATGAGACGCTGGGGTTGAAAGAAAAAGGAGAAATCACTTTTTCTCTGACAGAAGATTCGGAACCAGATGCTTCTTTTGATGCACGCCGAATTTGTATGATCGTATATCACTTGGTATCCAACGCCTTGGAGCACGGCATAACGCAGAATAAAAATATTGAAATTCGGTGCCGAAATTTTAAAAATAAATTCGAATTGTCCGTGCGGGATCACGGCGGTGGGATCCCCAAAGAGATTCAACCTCATATTTTTCATCGCTTTTTGGAAGATTTTAGTTTTAAAAATCAAATGCTTGGTATGTTCCCGCCTCAGATCAAAGGACTTGGGCTTCCGCTGTGCAGGAAGCTTGCCAAAGATATGAATGGTGAACTTGTGTTTAAAAATTATGTTTCTGGTGCGCGTTTTACTGTCGTTCTGCCGCAAGTGTCGGCTGGACTGCGTGAAGTGTGCGTTTTTCAGCCGGATCCTGCTTTGCTGGAGCGCTGTATGGCTGACTTGTTGCTGCTTTATGCAAGCCGGATGATAAAGGAGGAAAATAAATGACCATCACTTACGAATATTATCATTCACTGTATGTTAATCTGACCAATCGCTGCAGCAATGCCTGTACCTTTTGTGTGCGGAATAAACATGATGATGTCAATGGCAAGGACAATCTGTGGCTGGAGCGTGAGCCATCTTTAGAAGAAATTAAAGCGGATTTTGAAAAGAGGGATTTGTCAAAGTATGCGTCGGTGGTTTTTTGTGGTTATGGTGAACCGGCCATGCGTTTTGATGATGTGATTGTGATTGCAAAATGGCTTAAGGAAAAACAGCCGGATTTGCCTATCAGAATCAATACCAATGGTCAGGCAAATTTAATTTGCAAAAGAGATGTTACACCGGAAATGGCTGGATGTATTGATTGTGTATCTATTAGTTTAAACGCTGAAAATCCGGAAAAATATCAAAAGCTTTGTCAAAGTGAATTTGGCGGAGAAACAGCATTTTCCGGTATTTTGGATTTTGCGGCGCGTGCTGTCAAATATGTGCCGGAAGTGGTTTTTTCCGTGGTAGATATTATGCCGGAAGCTGAAATTGAAGCATGCAGAAAAATTGCGCAGGATTGTGGCGTAAAATTTCGCGTGAGGGAATTTATTAAATAAAAACAGGAGGGTATATGCTGGAATTACAAAAGATAACGCTGGATAAAAAGGATGTTATTAGTCGTTATTTGCAGAGAAAATGCAGTAAAAACTCAGAGTTTACTTTTACAAATTTATTTATGTGGCGTAAAAGCTATGACATGCGTTATGTGATTCTTAATGATATGCTTTGTATTATGCCACAGCACCGTGGCGGTCCACGCAGCGCTACGTTCCCTATCGGTTTTATGCGAGAAGATGGTTCGGAAGGTGATATTGTTCCGGTTATTGAAATGTTGCTGGAATATTTCCGCGAAACGGGTGCAGAGCCATTGATTCGTTTGTATGACGATGATGCTGTGGAAAGATTGATAAAGGCGTTTCCAGGAAAATTTTTGATCACAGAAGATGTGAATTATTTTGATTATGTTTATCGTGTTGAGGACTTAACGCGGCTTGCTGGAAAACGTTATCATGGAAAAAAGAATCATATTAACCGGTTTAAAAAGCTATATCATTGGGAATATCAAAAAATGACTCCGGAAAACAGCGGGGAATGCATTGCTTTATTTGATCGGTGGTATACCAATAAAAAAAATGAAATTCCAGGAATTGAGGAAGAGCGGGAAGCGGTTTTGGAATTGTTCCGGAACTGGAAAGATTTAGATATTACCGGCGGGTGTATTCGAGTAGACGGAAAGATGGTAGCTTTTTCGGTAGGTGAGCCGTTATGTAAAAAGATGGCGGTGATTCACCTTGAACACGCCGATACAGATTATGAGGGCGCTTTTACCATTATGAATCAACAGTTTTTGGAGCATGAATGGCAAGATTTTGAGCTTGTTAACCGGGAGGAGGATATGGGAATTCCTGGTATGCGTAAGGCAAAGGAATCTTACCGACCCGTATTTATGGTGAAAAAATACGTTGCAACTATGATGTCGGAAGTAAAGGCATAAAGGCTAACCTGCATATGCGATGCGTGTGCAGGTTTTTTGTATATGAAAAAAGTATTGAAGTTATGCTTGATTATCTTGTACAGTTATGCTAAAATAAAAAAATATGGAGGGGTGACTGTGTTCTATTATATTTCGGGCAAACTGGTGCATAAAACCGATGCCTTTGCCGTTATTGATGCCGGCGGAGTGGGATATAAACTGTATTCAACCCGTGTATCCCTGGAAAATTTGGGGGATATTGGGGAATCGGCCCGGCTGTATACGTATATGAATCTTAAAACAGCATCGGATCTTTGTGTTTTATATGGTTTTTCCACCATGGAAGAATTGAATATTTTTGAAATGATTGTTGGTGTTTCCGGTATTGGCGCAAAAACAGCAGTAAATTTGCTGTCCAATGTTTCGCCGTCAAAATTTGCTCTTTGTGTGGTTACCAATGACGCAAAATATTTGTCAGCGCATACGCCGGGACTTGGACCAAAAGGAGCCCAAAGAATCATTTTGGAATTAAAGGATAAATTTAAGGGAGTAGACCTTCAGGAAATCCCCGGTGAGGAAATTTTTTCGCCGGAAGCGCAGGAGCCGGATGAGGCGGTGTCCGCCCTGGTTGTGTTGGGATATTCGGCGCAAGAAGCCAAAGCGGCCTTAAAAGGGGTTTCTGGTTCTCTGGAAGAAATGATCAAAGCGGGATTGAAAAATTTGATGAAGGGTTAAAGGCAGGAACAAAGTATGGATAAGGATGAAAACAGGATTGTCACTTCCAGCGAAATGGCAGAGGACAATGATAATGAATATAGTTTGCGGCCGAAAAAACTGTCAGAGTATATTGGGCAGAAAAAGGTAAAAGAAAACCTGCGTGTTTTTATCGAAGCGGCGCGGCAGCGGAGCGAAGCACTGGATCATGTACTGTTATATGGACCGCCAGGATTGGGTAAAACGACTCTGGCTGGGGTGATTGCCAACGAAATGGGAGTCAATCTAAGGATTACTTCTGGGCCGGCCATTGAAAAACCGGGGGATTTGGCGGCGTTGCTTACTAATCTGGGACAGGATGACATTTTATTTGTGGATGAGATCCACCGCCTGAGCCGGAGTGTGGAGGAAATACTCTATCCTGCTATGGAGGATTTTGCTTTAGACATTATTATTGGAAAAGGGCCGTCGGCCCGATCTATTCGGCTGGATTTGCCCCGATTTACTTTGATTGGCGCTACAACTAAAGCTGGAGCCCTGACGGCGCCTTTGCGCGATCGGTTTGGTGTGATCAGTAGATTGGAAATGTATACAACGGAAGAGTTAAGTACCATTGTCTCTCGTAGCGCCGGTATTTTAAATATTGAAATTGAGCCATCTGGCGCAGCAGAAATTGCCTCCCGGTCCAGGGGGACGCCGCGAATTGCCAATCGTTTGCTTAAGCGGGTTCGGGATTTTGCTCAGGTGATTTCTGACGGTGTCATTACCAAAGAGGTGGCGGATCATGCTTTGCGGCAGCTGGAAATTGATGATTTGGGCCTTGATGCCAGTGATAAGCGAATGCTAAAAACGGTGATAGAACATTATGACGGAGGCCCTGTGGGATTGGATACACTTGCCGCTACTATTGGCGAAGAAAGCGACACCATTGAAGATGTCTATGAACCGTATTTGATGCAGATTGGGTTTATCAACCGCACACCGCGGGGACGGGTGGTAACCAAAAGAGCATATGAGCATTTTGGAATTCCCTACGGTCAAAGAGAAACAGTGGAAAATATCTCTATGTTTGACGAAGATTGAAGGAGTGATTGAAATGGATCAGAAAGAAAAGTATTATATTACAACTGCCATTGCCTATACTTCGCGGAAGCCGCATATCGGCAATACGTATGAAGTGGTGCTGACTGATGCTATTGCCCGGTTCAAGAGATATATGGGATATGATGTTTTTTTCTGTACTGGTACAGATGAACATGGTCAGAAAATTCAGGAGTTGGCAGAAGCTGCTGGGATCTCTCCCAAAGAATACGTGGACCAAGTGGCAGGAGAGATCAAAAGCATTTGGGATTTAATGAATACCAGCTATGATAAATTTATTCGTACTACAGATGATTACCACGAAAAAACGGTGCAGAAGATTTTTCAGAAGCTGTATGATCAGGGAGATATTTACTTAGATTCCTATGAAGGCTGGTATTGTACGCCGTGCGAATCCTTCTGGACAGATACCCAGCTGGTGGATGGCAAATGTCCGGATTGTGGCCGGGAGGTGCATAAACAGCATGAGGAAGCATATTTCTTTAAGATGAGCAAGTATGCAGACCGACTGATGAAATATATTGAGGAACATCCGGAGTTTATACAGCCGGAATCTCGAAAAAAGGAAATGGTGAATAATTTTTTAAAACCCGGACTTCAGGATTTGTGTGTTTCAAGAACCAGCTTTACATGGGGGATTCAAGTGCCATTTGATCCAAAGCATGTGATTTATGTCTGGTTGGATGCACTGACCAACTATATTACCGCAATTGGTTACCGTGGTGACTCTGTAGAAGCTCCGTTTGAACAATATTGGCCGGCAGATGTGCATATCATAGGTAAGGATATTCTCCGGTTTCATACTATTTATTGGCCAATTTTCCTGATGGCTCTTGATTTGCCTCTTCCAAAGCAGATATTTGGGCATCCGTGGCTTTTAAACGGACAGGACAAGATGAGCAAGTCCATTGGTAATGTGATTTATGCCGATGATCTGGTTCGTAATTTTGGAGTAGATGCAGTACGGTATTATCTTTTACATGAGATGCCTTTTGCTCAGGATGGAACCATTACGTTTGAAACTTTGATTAGCCGTTTTAATTCCGATCTGGCTAATACCTTGGGGAATTTGGTTAACCGGACGGTTTCCATGATTAAAAAGTATTTTGACGGAGAGATTCCTGTACCGGGAGAATGCGGAGAAACAGAGGAAAGTCTGCGGGCGGTTTGTTTGTCTTGTGCAAAAGAAACAGCGGCCTGCATGGACAAGCTTCGGGTGGCAGATGCAATGGATCAAATTTGGAAAATTGTGGACCGATCCAACAAATATATTGACGAGACTGCTCCTTGGGTGTTGGCAAAAACGGAAGAGGGAAGAGAACAACTCAAAACGGTAATGTACCATTTGGCAGAGGCGATTCGGTTTATTGCGTCTTTACTGTCATCATTTATGCCGGATACGTCTGTGTCCATTGCACAGCAGGTGAATTTTGGTGACCTGTCGTGGGAGAGCCTAGCTTCCTTTGGGGGTGTTCAGCCCGGGACAAAAGTTTCAGATCCACAGCCCTTATTTGCCCGGTTAGATCCGGAGAAAAAGCTGGCAGAGCTGGAGGCGGAGCTTGCACAGCCTCAGCAGATGGAAATTGAAATAGAACCCATTAAGCCTTTGATTGAATTTTCTGATTTTGAAAAGCTGGATATTCGTGTGGGAAAGGTCGTTGCCTGTGAAAAAGTTCCCAAATCATCCAAGCTGTTGCGGTTTGAATTGGAGGTGGGTTCAGAACGTCGACAGATCCTTTCCGGTATTGCCAAGTATTGTAAACCCGAGGAAATGATAGGTAAAAATTTGCTGTTTATTGCAAATCTCCCGCCACGCAAAATGATGGGGCTGGAATCCAATGGTATGATTTTATCTGCGGAGTACGGAGAGGATTTGGTGGTAACCACTACCATGGACGATATTCAGTCTGGTGCTTGTATTGTATAATAATGTACGCCGGCCTTGCGCCGGCGTTTTTCTTAAGAAATTCTTAAATAATTTATTCCCTTTTCCTTAAAAACTTGCTTTTATAATCATAGTATCGGTGAAACGGAGTGAAAGTATGAAAAAGCAATGTGTACTGATTGTGGACGATGACCATGCGATTGTTGATAGCACGGCGCTTTACCTAGAAAGCGAGGGCTTTTGTGTTGTAAAAGCGTATGATGGGTTGGAGGCTTTGCGCTGTTTGGAGGAGAAAGAAATTCATCTGATTATTTTAGACATCATGATGCCGCATCTTGACGGTATTAAGGCAACGCTGAAGATCCGGGAGAGCAAAAACATTCCTATTATTCTGGTTTCTGCAAAATCAGAGGACGCGGATAAAATTCTGGGATTGACCATTGGGGCTGATGATTATGTTACAAAGCCGTTTAATCCGCTGGAATTGGTTGCCAGAGCGAAATCCCAGCTTCGACGGTACACCATGCTTGGAACCATGGTGCCGGCGAAAAATGAAGTGGTTCAAATCGGCGGGCTTGTGGTGGATACGGAGGGAAAGACGGTTAGTGTAGACGGAAACGAGGTGCGGTTGACTCCTACAGAATACGGAATTTTGGAGCTTTTGTGCAAAAATCCGAACCGTGTCTTTTCCACCGAAGAGATATACCGCCGGGTCTGGAACGAAGAAATTGTAGTGAATGACCGTACCATTGCAGTGCACATACGACGAATCCGTGAAAAAATCGAAATCAATCCGAAAGAGCCGAAATATTTAAAGGTGGTGTGGGGCCTTGGATACAAAATTCAAAAAGATTAGCAGGAACGTTTTGCTTAAAGCAACAGCGTTTCTTCTGTGCGTTGTGTCGATTTGTTGGGCATTTGTTTCTGTTTGGGAAAATCTGTACCAAGCAAGTCAGCTGAATATGATGTTAGAAGATATCAAAACACCGGATTATGCAGTAAGTTACAGTTGTTATCGATATAAGCTGAAAGCGGCAGATTTATTGAATTCTATATTAGATTACCGGACAACAACGGATGGGACTATGAGCCAGGAATATCAGATTTCAGCATGGAAGCAGAGATTGAATGCAATGGGAGGCGTTCAGTATTATGCACAGGCGGGAGATTTGGTCATCAAAAACATTGAGCAGGATACGCCGGAAGCGTTTGGATTTCTCACAGCGCAAAATTATTTGGTGGCAGACCATGAATCAGAGATTTTTACCTATTATCCTCAAAAGGATGATCAGTCTTACATGGAGGAACTGCAGACCAGTATGCGGTTTGACAGCCATCGGGAAATTTCTGCTTCGGAGCCCATTCCGGATCGGGAGAACTATCGTATCTATATTGCTTTGGATGATTCCTACACTGCTGCGCAGCAGGCAGCGTTTGAATATACAGCGGCAGAAATCTCGCGGTGTATTATCCAAAGTGTTATTTTGCTGATATTGGCGCTGCTTTGCCTTCTTTATCTATGTATCGTTTGTGGGAAAAAACCGGAAGATGATAGCATACATCACATGTTAATCGATCGCCTTTGGTCAGAAATCAGTCTGTGTATTTTGCTCCCTTTGATTCCGGCTCTGACAGGAGCCGGAGTTGTACAGGGATGGGCAGAGGCCTCGCGGGCGGATATGCTGGAGTTGGTAAAAGTTCCCCTTTTGACGGCTCTTGCCGCGTCGGTTTGTTTATGGCTTACTGTATTTTTTAGTGTAATACGCAATGTCAAGGATAAGTGCTTTTTGAAGCGATCTGCTATTGTACAGTTTATACGCTGGATAATAAAAATTTGGAAGAAATTGTTTGGCGTCTTGTTTACGGGGATTAGTCAAAAAAAATCTCTGCGCGCACAAATTTTGCGATGGATTCTTCTTATTGCAATGGTGCACATTCTGACAGGCATTTTAATAGGAGCAGTACCATATGGAATTTTGATTTGGCTTTTTTTGGCCGTGGCGGCGGATGTGCTGTTGATTCGTTTTTTGACAACAAGAGGGGAAGAACTTTCTCAAATTGCCGAAGGGGTAGCTAAAGTCCGGGCGGGAGAGCTGAATTACAAAATTCCAGTTCCGGAGAATGGAATACTGCGGGAAATGGCAGTCAATGCCAACGGCATTGCGGAAGGCCTCAGCCAAAGCGTTCAAAAGGAGGTACGGGCTGAAAAAATGAAAGCAGAACTGATTACCAATGTATCGCATGATTTGAAAACACCGCTGACCTCCATCATTAATTATGCAGAACTTTTGGGAAAAGAAGAGTTGACACCAGAACCCGCCAATGATTATGTACAGATTATTCGCGAAAAGAGCGAGAAGCTGAAAACACTTACGCAGGATTTGTTTGAGATTTCTAAAGCCCAAAGCGGTAATATTGAAGTGCGTGCAGAAAAATTAAACTTGTCAGAATTGGTGCGGCAATGTGTGGGAGAAGTAGAAGCGCAAATGAAACAGGCAGGATTGGAATGTAGATTTCAGACGGAAAGCTTTCCTGTTATGGTTTTGGCAGATGGGCGGCTGCTTTCCAGGGTGATGGAAAATTTCCTGGGAAATATTATAAAATATGCCATGTCTGGTACCAGGGTTTATATATCCATTTCAGTATACAATCAGCGGGCATCTGTACAGTTTAAAAATGTTGCCGGTTATGAAATGGATTTTTCGGCGGATGAAATTACAGAACGTTTTACCCGCGGGGACAAGGCGCGGACATCTGAAGGCAGCGGACTTGGGCTTGCCATTGCGCAAAGCTATACCGAGGCTTGCGGAGGAAAAATGGCCGTTTCAGTAGATGGAGATTTATTTAAGGTTACGGTTGGTTTTCCGGTATGGAATGATGGAGAGAAAGAATAAAATAAAAAAGACCGCGGTAAAAATTTGCCGCGGTCTCAGCCTGTCGAAAAAGCTCAGCAAAAGCTGGGCTTTTTGTTTGTTATGTGGTAAAATAAGGTTGGGTGATAAAAATGCTAAGAAC
Source organism: Ructibacterium gallinarum (assembly GCF_014982785.1). Classification (GTDB taxonomy): domain Bacteria; phylum Bacillota; class Clostridia; order Monoglobales; family Monoglobaceae; genus Ructibacterium; species Ructibacterium gallinarum. The sequence continues at coordinate 41 of NZ_JADCKB010000015.1, read as the reverse complement.
AAACAAGAAAGAACGAAATCAAGTAGAAATATTTTCAATAG
>NZ_JADCKB010000014.1 GCF_014982785.1 Ructibacterium gallinarum | reverse complement strand
TGGAATGCGGTCACGGTGTCGATGTGGCTATTGACTGCCTAGGCGGTGAAATTATGGGGCAGTGCTTGCATTTTTTGACGCACGGCGCAAGGTGGATTATGATTGCAGCACTGGCAGGACAGAAGACGGAGATAGATCTGAAAAATATCTATGTCAGAAATGTTAGAATAGTGGGAAGCACATTGCGTTCCAGAACGCCAAAGGTAAAGGCGCAGATTCTTGCAGAGTTGGTTGAAAAGGTGTTTCCGAAAATTGAGAGCGGCGAAGTGAAACCGACGATTTACAAAACGCTGCCGATCACCGAGGCAGAAGCGGCACATGAGATTTTATATAGAGGAGAAAATATAGGTAAAGTTGTATTAGTTGTAAAATGACTTTAGAAAAACTGTGTCCTCCCCCAAAGAATAGACAGAAAAAGAGGGGAAGAGAAAGAATCGTAGTAACTCTCTATAATTCTCTGATTTAGTAAACCATCTGCCATAAGAGCTTAGTCATTGCTTTTCATATTCCACAAGCGGACTCCAACCAAGAGCAGAATGAGGCCTTGAGCAATTGTGATCTGTCGAAAAAGTGTAACCGACAACCTTCTTTGAGCAAAAATCTTTGACGATCGCAGTATAGAGCCAGCCCTCATCAGAGAGGAATGCATGAGTGAGAATGTGTAGGCACAAAGGGCTATAGATTTCATTGCCTTCCCGTAATATAACAGAACGATTCACAGAAAAAACGATATATTTGAAAAATCAGATGCATGATTGGATTGATGATGCCACACGGCATATGAAGATTCCAATCATGCGTTTTCTTTTTTTGCACCACGTGTTCAATACGGAAAATACGGTGCTATATTGCCATTGGAAACCTTGGGACAGCGTTGGAGATGGGAAGGTCCCGTAAGATATCAAAGCCGCAGTAGTGTACAATGAGAAGGTTGTTGTTGAGATAGTCGGCCCATACTATCTTTTTCTGACAACCGCTGGACAAACCAGCGATTTTATAGTATAATAAATATGATAGAGGGCATGATAAACATAAATGGGAAATTTCTCTTGGAAATAAAAAGTGAGGCAGAAATATGAAGCGGAAAACAGTATTTGTCTGTTCAGAATGCGGAACAGAATCTCCGAAATGGATGGGAAAGTGCCCTGGGTGCGGTGCATGGAATACCATGAACGAGGAAACGGTGCAGGAGGCTCCCAAAGGCTGGAATAAAAGCGTGGTAATGCTGACTGCATCGAAACCGAAACCTTTAAAAGAAATATCTACTTCAGAGGATGCTCGAATTTCTACTGGAATGGGTGAACTCAACCGGGTTTTGGGCGGAGGCATTGTGCCGGGATCTTTGGTGCTGATTGGTGGTGATCCAGGAATCGGAAAATCAACTCTTTTGCTTCAAATTTGTGAGTATTTAGGAAAGACGCAGCGGATTCTTTATGTTTCGGGAGAGGAATCTCAGGGACAAATCAAACTTAGGGCGGATCGGCTTTCGATTCAAACTGAAAATTTACGGATTTATTCCGAAACCAATATGGTCAATATTCTTTCCTGCGTGGAGAAAGAAATGCCGAATATTTTGATCGTAGATTCGGTGCAGACCATGTTTAATCCTGATCTTGCCCCTGCCCCCGGAAGTGTGACGCAAATCAGGGACACTGCGGCATCTTTGATGCGAGTGGCAAAAGAAAAAGGTATTGCTACTTTTTTGGTTGGGCATGTTACAAAGGAAGGTTCCATTGCCGGACCTAAAATTTTAGAGCATATTGTAGACTGTGTCCTTTATTTTGAAGGTGAACAGCATCGTGCTTACAGGATATTAAGAGCCATCAAAAACCGGTTTGGTTCTACCAATGAAATCGGCGTGTTTGAAATGGTATCACACGGGTTGAAAGAAATAGCCAATCCCTCTTTAGCACTTTTATCCGGTCGTCCTGAAGGAGAAGCCGGTTCCTGTATTCTTTGTACTATGGAAGGAACGCGGCCAGTCCTTGCAGAGGTACAGGCGCTTGCCGCACCCACATCGTTTGGCAATCCCCGGCGGATGACGGCGGGTGTGGATTTGTCCAGAGTGTTGATGCTGCTGGCGGTGATGGAAAAGCGCTTGAACTTACATATTTCATCCTATGATGTATATGTCAATGTCGTTGGCGGATTGAAAATGGTGGAGCCAGCTGTGGATATGGGAATTTTGCTGGCCGTGGTTTCTAGTTTCCGAAACCGCCCCTTAGATGCAGGGTTGGTGGCAATTGGGGAAATTGGACTTGCTGGGGAGCTGCGTTCCTGCAGTTTTCTGGAAAATCGTATTGCGGAGGCAGAAAAACTGGGGTTTAAGCAATGTATTATCCCCGCTGCCAATGCTGGAAAACTAAAAAAATTTGATAAAATTGAGGTTTGTGCTTATTCAAACATCCGACAGGTCTTGCAGGATATTTTATAGTGCCAAACCGGAAGGGAGACTTTTTCATGTTTAAAATCGGTGATAAGATTGCGTATCCTATGCATGGAGCCGGTGTGATTGAAGGAGTAGAAAGCCGGTGCATACTTGGGCAGGAGCATAAATACTATGTATTAAAACTTTCTATGGGAAATGTTCAGGTGCTGATTCCTACTTCTAATATGGAAGAAACTGGAGTTAGATATATTGTTTCCGCTGACGAAGCGGATCATGTGATTCATTGCTTTGCCGAATGTGCAGAGGAAGACGAGGATAAAAACTGGAATAAGCGGTATCGGGATAATATCGAAAAGCTAAAAAAGGGTAATTTGGAAGAGGTGGCAGTGGTCATGAAGTCGTTGGTGCTGCGGGATCGAAGGAAAAGTTTGTCGAATGCGGAGAGAAAGATGCTTAATAATGCAAAAAATGCACTGATTTCAGAGCTAGGCTTGTCAAAAGGAATGAGTTATGATGAAGTGGAGCATCTGCTTATGGATGCCATTTCCTGATGAGAAACAGGGAGGAATGATATGAAGCATGAAAAGCAAGATGTTCTGCAGGCCTCTGTTATAATTGCGGCAGCGGGAACAGGTTCGAGAATGGGAGCCGGAGTGAATAAGCAATTTTTAATGCTGGGAGACATGCCTGTTTTGGCACATACCCTTTTTGCATTTGAAAATGCAGAATTGATTTCGGAAATTGTGATATCTGCGAAACACGACGAAATCGTGACCATTAGCCATTTAATACAGGATTTTGATATCCGTAAGGTAAAAGCCATTGTACCCGGCGGAGAAACCCGGCAGGAATCGGTAAGACTTGGACTGGAACATGTTACTAGCAAGATGGTGCTGGTGCATGATGGCGCCAGGCCTTTTGTTGAGGAAGAACAAATCCTTACAGCGATACGTATGCTGCACAAGCATCAGGCAGTGACTTTGGGAGTCCCTGTTAAGGATACCATTAAGCGGGTAGACAGCCATGAAAATGTTTGTGAAACTCTGGAAAGAAGCGGATTGTTTCAGATTCAAACGCCTCAGGGATTTAGGACGGATGTTTTGCGGAAGGCACACCAAAAGGCACTGAAAGAAGAGTTTCAGGCAACCGATGATGCGGCTTTAGCCGAATATATAGGTGTGCCGGTGCATGTGATTTCTGGAAGTGTTTGGAATCTGAAGCTGACTACGCCGGAAGATCTGGTGATGGGAAGAGCAATTTTAGCAGCAAGAACCGGCGAATAGAAACACCAGAAAATGATATTAGATAGGAGATACATAGATGAGAATTGGTTTCGGTTACGATGTACACCAGTTGACGGCTGGAAGACGACTCATCCTTGGCGGCGTCGAAATACCTTTTGCCAAAGGACTTTTAGGGCATTCTGATGCGGATGTTTTGACCCATGCTGTCATGGATGCTCTTTTGGGAGCCGCGGGATTGGGGGATATTGGGAGACATTTCCCTGATACAGATCCCGCCTTGGAAGGCGCAGACAGTATGGTTCTTTTGCGGCGTGTCAGAGAGCTTCTTATTCAGCATGGATTTTGCATTGGAAATATTGATGCTACGGTTATTGCCCAAAAACCCAAACTGGCAGAGTATATTCCCGCAATGCAGGAGCGGTTTTGCCAAGTGCTGGAAATGGAAAAAGGTGCAGTGAATGTCAAGGCTACCACGACGGAGCATCTAGGATTTGCTGGCCGGGGTGAGGGAATTTCCGCTTGTGCTGTTTGTACCATAATGCGCATGGAATAAATAAACAGAATATTTTATATCATCATCTCATAGTTTAAAAGGGGTGATGATTTTGTTTATCATAGTAAAAAAAAGAATGATTTTAACGGCTGTGTTTATACTGTGTGGGTTGGCCTTGTCTACGGTAGCCGCGTATATTATCTGGCACCAGGAAGAATCTGCGCAGGCAGTATTTGCGTTGCCGTCAGCAAATAAAGTGATTGTAATTGACGCAGGGCATGGTGGTTTTGATGCCGGCGCCAGTGATAATGGATTACAAGAAAAGGATATTAACCTGGATGTTGCACTTCGTCTTAGGGAATACATTGAGCAAGGCGGCGGCATGGCAATTATGACCAGGACAGAAGATGTTTCCACAGCGGCAGCGGACAAAAATGGGAAATCTGCAAAGCAATCTGATTTGGAAGAGAGGAAAAACTTGGCACAAACGTCTGGAGCGGATATTTTTGTCAGTATTCACATGAATAAATTCCCCCAGCCTCAATATCACGGGGCACAGGTGTTTTATGCGGTTGAACCGGAGGGAAGCAAAAAGTTGGGGGAGGAAATTCAACAATCGTTAAAAGATATACTGCAGGACGGCAATACCCGAATGGCAAAAAAAACAGACGGAAGCGTATTCATTCTAAAGAATACATCAATACCGTCTGTCATTGTGGAATGTGGTTTTTTATCTAATGCCCAGGAGGCAAAACTCCTAAGTCAGGACGATTATCGCCGTAAACTTGCGTGGGGAATTTATATGGGCATTATTCGTTATTTTAATCATTAGGGTTGATAAGTAATGGTAACCAGTTTTTGCCCCTCGTCCCAGCCTACCTTACCGCCGATTGCTTCCACAACGTCGCGGATGGGAAGCAAAACCCTGTCATTAAATTCAATAGCAGGGCAGGAGAGATAGTATGCCTGGCCGTTTACCATCATAAATGGTTCGCCTGGGCGAATTAAAAGCCGATTTCCGCCAATATCGATCCCTGTAGTGTTCATCGTATAATCCCATGAAACCTGTGCACCCAAGGCTTCCATAACGGCGCGCAGAGGTACCATGGTTTTATAATATCTGGTATCGGTAATGCAGGGCTGGTCAAAAACAACATCATTGCCGTTGACGTTAACTGTAATCAGTTCTTCAAACTGAATGCCGTTATTGACCGCAAAATAGGCTCCGGCGGTATCAGGTTTCGCATAAATTCGGAAGCCGCCGCTGGCCTGAAACGCATCTGAACCAATGTCAGTCACCCCTGCCGGAATGGTAGCGGCTGAAAGATTGGAACAAAGTGCAAAAGCATTGGCTCCGATGCGCTGAACGCTGGAAGGGATGGTGATGGTCCATAAGCTTTCGCACTGGTAGAAAGCACCGTCTTCTATGTTTTGAAGCTGAGCAGATAAGTGTACAGTACGAATTCCTGTGCTGTATGCAAAACACATTTCTCCAATGACGGTTATGGTATCCGGAAGGGTAATTTCTTGAATCACAGAACTGCCGCCGCATGCACCGCCGGCCAATGCTGTTACGGTGCAATCTCCTAATTTTTCGGGAATTGTTACAGTTTCACGGCTATCGTCTACATTGGTGATGGTTGCTTGCCCATTTGAAACGGTATATGTGAAGATGTCCTCTTTATAGGTTTCCTCTTCAGCAAAGACGACCGATGTGCATAAAACAGCCATCAATATTCCCATAATAACAGGGAGAAAAAATTTTTTTTGCATTTGATTCACCTCAATAAGTTTTACACTGCTTTGGTAGCGGTGTATATTTTTCATGAATAAATAGTATAACATAAAATTTTGATAAAAGCAAGTGCTTGCGATATCGCCTGTTTTTTTTATTGCTTTCACAGAGGACATGCTCTTTTTTAGACATAAATAGGTGTTTTTTACTGTATTTATTTGACAAGCTGTCAGAAATATGATATTGTATATTTTAATAAAAATGACTTTGAAGCATCAGTTCAACTCGATTAAGGAGGTGGAGAAGATGGAAGATGAAAAACAGCTGATTCAGCAGGCTCAGCAGGGAAACCCGGTGGCGTTTGAACAGCTGATTGCCGAACATCAGAAACGCATTTTCTCTATTGCCTACCGGATTGCGGGCAATTCTGATGACGCTGCGGATATGGCACAGGAAGTTTTGGTTAAAATATTTAAAAATATCAATAAATTTAAGGGTGATTCCAAATTCTCTACTTGGATTTACCGCGTAGCAACCAATACCTGTTTGGATGAATTGAAGCGAATCAGGCGGCACCCTTCATATTCTTTGGATCAGGAAATAGATACAGAGGAAGGCAGTATTTCAGCTGAAATTGAAGACGATGCTCCTACACCGGAGGAGTCCGCAGAACGCAAGGCGGTCCGAGATGCAGTAAACATTGCTATTGCCCGGTTGGGGGATGACCATAAAAAGGTCATAGTCCTTCGGGATTTACAGGGATTTTCTTACGAAGAAATAGCTAAAATAATGAATTGTTCTGAAGGAACAGTAAAATCAAGAATTAGCCGAGCCAGAAGTCAATTGAAAAAAATTTTGCAACAAGATAGGGAACTATTTGCTGATTATTTCGTCAAATAAATTAGAAGGCTACAAGCGGTTGTATCTGATACTGTTTGCAGAAAACAGGATATGGTAATCCTGTGATAGATTTTATATAGAAAGGAGGGGGAAAAAATGCGTTATTTTAAGGATTCACTGGAAAAAATCAGGCCAAAAGAAAAAACGGATTGTCAAAAGTGCAGAGAATTGCTTTTTGACTATGTGTCTGATGCAGTGGATCAAGAACAGGGAGAATGGATAAAAGCGCATTTGGATGGTTGTCCCTCCTGTGCGGCGGAGTATCAGCAAATTTCCGAAATGCTACAGGTGCTTTCTAAAGTATCTGTGCCTGAATTACCAGATCAGTTTGAAGCAAACCTGCATGAAAAACTGGTCCGTGCTGCGGAAGAGATGAAAGCTGAAAAACAGCGCGGGTTTATGGATAAACTGCACGAATGGTTGAATCCGTCAGTATGGAAAGAAAAATTAACTGGATTTGGAAATGGATCTTTTAAAGAAAGATTGGAGCGTTTTGGACGTTTGGGCGGCTGGAAAGTCATGGCGCCTGCTATGATCTGTCTGGTTTTGTCGGTAGGAGTTTTTTCTACTGGACTATACCGTGAATGGATGGAATCTGACGATGTACTGACCTCTGAGTATCAAACAGAGGAAGATGCTGTGCACACTGCGTCGCCAAAAGCGACTGGAAAGCCTACTTCAAAGGTGACAGCGAGAGCGACGGCTGCGGCAACGGCAAAAGCGACTGCTAAGGCAACAGCAAAATCGACCGCAAAGGCAACCTCTAAAGCAACGACAAAAGCGACTGCTAAAGCAACTTCTAAGGCGACGGCAAAGCCGTCTTCCATGCCGCAGAGTACTGTAAAACCTACAGAAGCGCCAATTATTGAAAATGCGCCCATAGCGCCGTCGTATGAAGAAGCTCCATTGCTGGAATCTGCCGCGCCAAATCCACAGACGGTAGAACCAGAAGCTGCTGCGGCAGACACGGCACAGATGGAGGAGAACAGCAGTGTTGCTCCCTATCAAAGTGCGGAAAATACCGTGGCAGATCTTCCCATGATGAAGGGAACCCCGAATTCGTCGGATTCTGCTGTTTCAGGTGGTTCCGGTGGTGGAAGCAATGGAAGCAATATGCTGATGGCTGATATGGCACCTGATGCAAAATTTAGTTTGCCGGAAAAAACGTATTTGATACGGACGGGCGATCCTGCTGCGTATTTAAATGCTTATCAGAATGAGAGCGGTTTACAGTGGCAGGACAAACAACAGGAAATGGATCCGGTTGAAATTACTGGGGAAAGCAGGGAGGATGCTATTGTATTGCGGCTGACGGATGAAGAATGGGATCGTTTTTCTGCTTATACATTGGAGAAAGGAATCCTTCCCTACCTTTTGAACGAAGATGGGGATGAGAAGGAGGTTATCGTTGTGGTAACCGGGTATTTGGATTAAAGTATGGAAAAATTACTGATTGTTGATGGAAACAGTATTTTGAATCGTGCCTATTATGGCATTAGAATACTGACCGCACCGGATGGTACGCCAACCAATGCGGTATATGGGTTTTTGAATATTCTATATAAATATTTGGAAGAGGAAAAACCGGATTATCTTTGTGTTGCTTTTGATGTAAAAGCCAAAACATTTCGGCATAAAATGTATGATTTATACAAAGCACAGCGAAAGCCTGCACCAGAGGATTTTTTGGCACAGATTCCGCTCATCAAAGAAGTTTTGGCGGCAATGAACTGTGCTTGTATTGAAAAAGAAGGCTATGAGGCGGACGATTTAATCGGTACCGTCTCTTTGCTTTGTGAAGAAAAGGGAATAGAGTGTCGGATTCTTACTGGGGACAAAGATGATTTGCAGCTGGCTTCGGAAAATACGGTGATTAAACTTGTGGTTACGCGGATGGGACAGACAACCACTACGGATTATGGCCGGCAGGAGGTTGAACAAAAATATGGTGTTACGCCTGAAGAATACATTGAAGTAAAGGCGCTGATGGGGGATGCGTCAGATAATATCCCAGGGGTAAAAGGGATTGGAGAAAAGACAGCCTTTTCTTTGATTCAGGAATATAAAAGTATTGATGCAATATATGATCGCCTGGAAGAACTCAATGTGAGCCCATCGGTTCGTAAAAAACTGACAGAGGGACAGTCCAATGCGTTATTGAGCAAAAAACTTTCTGTGATTGACAGACATGTACCTTTGGATTATGATTTCGCCTCTTTCCGCATACAGAAGCCGAATTTATCGGTGCTTCGGCCTTTGTTTCTTCGACTCAACTTTCAGTCTTTTCTCCGCAGGCTTCCGGCAGAAACTGCTGGAGAAGACAACGGTATTGAAAAGATCCATGCAGAATTAAAAAGAATAGAGGAAAATCGGCTGTCTGCTATTTTGAAACCAGACGAACACTGGAGCTATGTTTTAGACTGGAAGGAAGGCGCTCCGGCGCTTTATTTTACTGCAGATGGAAAAACGGTTTTTGGAGTTTCGGATATCAGCCGTGCTGGATTACAAACCTTTTTTTCGGATGCAGATATTTGGAAATGCGGCTACAATGTTAAGGAAGACCTTTTGAAACTGCATAACTTGGATATACAGTTTTGCGGTATTGGATTTGATATCATGCTTGCTGCCTATTTGGCAGAGCCGACCCGGTCTGGCTATGATTTGGGAACGCTGTGTTCAGCTTATCTGCATGTTCAGCTGGAAGATGCTGCGCTTCATGTGGAGGAAGACGGGCAGCTGACCATGGACTTTGGATCGGGGAATAAAGAAAATCGACAGATTGTGGCTGACCGGGTATCGGCTGTATTTGCTTTGCATTCCTATTTTGCGGAAAAATTGGAAAAGGATGGACAACATACACTTTATTATGACATTGAGCTGCCTTTGGCAGAGGTGCTGGCTGATATGCAGGAAACAGGCGTATATGTGGACAAAGAGGCACTTTCTCAATTTGGAAAGACACTTTCAGAACGGATAACTGGTTTGACATCTGAAATTTATGAACAAGCCGACGAAGAATTCAATATTAATTCTCCCAAACAACTGGGTGTCATTTTATTTGATAAATTGAAACTTCCTGGCGGAAAGAAGAATAAAAACGGGTATTCTACCAACGCGGAAGTACTTGGACGTTTGGCTGGAAAGCATCCGGTGATTGATTTGATTTTGGAATACAGAAAGCTGACCAAACTGCAGTCTACTTATGTGGAAGGCCTTTTGCCCATGATTGATCTAAAAACCGGGCGGATTCACTCAAACTTTAACCAAACGGTTACGGCTACAGGACGAATCAGCAGTACCGAACCGAACTTGCAGAATATACCGGTGCGTACAGAGCTTGGCAGAGAAATTAGACGAATGTTTATTGCTGAAGGCGACAGGTGTTTGGTTGATGCGGACTACTCCCAGATCGAGCTCCGGGTTTTGGCGCATATATCTGGGGATAAAACCATGCAGGAGGCATTTGTAAATCATCTTGATATTCATGCGCAAACTGCCTCGCAGGTGTTTGGCGTTCCTATCGAGCAGGTGACACCTGCTATGCGTTCCCGGGCCAAAGCGGTCAATTTTGGAATTGTATATGGAATTGGTGCTTTTTCTTTAGCACAGGATTTGCATATTCCAATCAAAGAGGCGGATGCCTATATCAAGGGCTACCTTCAGCACTATCCTTTGGTTGACGCTTATATGAAAAAGACAGTGGAGGACGCGCGGACAAACGGATATGTATCCACTCTAATGGGAAGGCGGAGGTATATGCCGGAACTTAGGGCATCAAACCGTAATGTACAGGCGTTTGGAGAGCGTGTGGCTATGAACGCACCGATTCAGGGAACGGCAGCGGATATTATTAAGGCGGCTATGGTGCGCGTATATGCGCGTTTAAAGAGTGAAAAGTTAAAATCTAAATTGATTTTGCAGGTGCATGACGAATTGATTGTAGAAGCTCTGCCTGATGAAACGGATCGTGTGAAACAAATTCTCCGGGAAGAAATGGAAAACGCATGTAAAATGAATGTCCCTCTTGAGGTAGATCTGCACAGCGGGAAAAGCTGGTTTGATACCAAATGAGAAGGTTTGGCAGTTTGATTTCATCTGATTGGTATTTATGAAAAGAAGCTGCTTGAACGATGGAAAAAGCGGCAGCATTTTATGCTCCGCTTTTTTGTATGAAGGGAAGCAAGAAAATGAAAATCAGCATGCTTATGGAAAATACGACAGAAATACCAGGGTTTTTGCAGGAGCATGGATTGAGCCTGTATATTGAAACCAAAGGGCATCATATATTATTTGATACCGGACAGACAGAGGGATTTGCAAAGAATGCCCGGCGGATGGGTATTGATTTACAGCAGGCAGATATCATGATCCTCTCTCATGGCCATTATGACCACAGCGGCGGTATGATGCATTTTTTGAAATGTAATTCTGACGCACCCATATATCTTCGAGCCTCAGCACTGGAACCGCATTTTTCCCCCGCAGGGAAAGAAATTGGCGTGAATCCGGCGATTGGTTTGTGCGGACGGCTGCATTTTATAAAAGATAATTTTTCTTTCGAAGACGGTATGAGGCTTATTACCTTGGATGAAGAAAATGGCGAGGATAAAATTTCCGCTTATGGGTTTTCAGCGCTGTGCGGCGGCAAGAAAGTCCCGGATGACTTTCGACATGAGCAGTATTTGGAAATACGGGAAAATGGTAAAAATATTTTGTTTAGTGGCTGTTCACATAAAGGAATATGGAATATTGTGCATCAGCTCCACCCTGATGTTTTAATAGGAGGTTTCCATTTTAAGGATTTACCCCTGAATACTACAGGAAAAAGGATGCTGGATGCAGAAGCTGAAAGGTTAATGAAAGAAAATACCGTCTATTATACTTGTCACTGTACTGGATTAGAGCAGTATCGTTACTTAAAAGCAATTATGGGAGATCGACTGCATTATTTATCTGCCGGCCAGACGGTGGAGATTGGATAAATATCAATAGAAAGCAGGGAGTATATGAAAAAACGGGTCATTGTAATTGGCGGCGGCGCAGCGGGGATGATGGCGGCTGGTACCGCTGCAGCGCGGGGTCTGTCGGTAAAGTTAATAGAACAGAACCGCATGCTTGGGAAAAAATTGATGATTACTGGAAAAGGCCGGTGCAATGTGACAAACGCCTGTGACAATGTACAGGATTTGATTGAAAATGTAACTAAAAACCGTTCTTTTTTATATAGTGCGTTTTACGGCTTTACTAATTTGCAGACAATGGAATTTTTTGAGTCTATGGGAGTTCCGCTAAAGACAGAACGGGGCGACAGAGTGTTTCCTGTGTCCGACCGCAGTGCGGATATTGTGGCTGCGCTTAAAAGATTTATAATACAAAACCATGTCGAAATCATCTGTGACCGAGTTGATGATATTTTGACAGACAATGGACGTATTTGTGGTGTTCAGGCATTAAAACACGGAAAGATAGAAGCGGAAAGTGTAATATTGGCAACAGGAGGATTGTCGTATCAACAGACGGGTTCCACAGGAGATGGGTATACCTGGGCGGAAAATTTGGGGCATACGATTACTGAAATTCTCCCTTCGCTGGTTCCCCTGCGCGTGGAAGAAGACTGGATTGCGAACGTGGCGGGATTATCCTTAAGAAATATTTCCCTTGCAGTTTTTAATGATAAAAATAAAAAGATTTATTCTGATTTTGGGGAAATGATGTTTGCACATTTCGGCTTGACCGGCCCAGTAATTTTAAGTGCGAGTGCGCATATGCGTGATATGGGAAAAGATACTTATCGCATTATTATAGATTTAAAACCGGCATTGGAAGAAAAACAATTAGATCAACGGATATGTCGGGATTTTCAGAAAAACCTAAACAGGGATTTTAAAAACAGTTTGAAGGATTTACTGCCGTCCGGGCTGATTCCGGAAATGGTTGCCCTATCTTCAATTGATCCGTATAAAAAAGTCAACTCCGTTACCCGGGAGGAACGGAGCCGACTGCTTTCTTTGCTTAAAAAACTGGAATTTCATGTTACAGGGTTTTGTCCCATTGATCAGGCTATAGTCACAACTGGAGGCGTTGATGTAAAAGAAATTGACCCCTCTACTATGGAATCTAAAATCGTACCTGGATTGTTTTTTGCTGGCGAGGTGATCGATGTGGATGCTTATACCGGCGGATTTAACCTACAGATAGCGTTTTCTACGGGCCATCTTGCGGGCTCTTGTTGCTGAGCTGCGCAGATATTTAGCACGTAGATTGGCATAGATGGTGGCCTGTAATACGCAAAAGATAATGGAGAGGCCATAGGTTGTCAGCGCTATAATAGCGAACCTCTGCAGTGTATTGTCAATTTCCATTTTTGTCAGCAGCCAGCCCATGACAATGATGATCAAACAATGAATCAGGTAAATATCATACGAAGCCTGTGAGATACTGGTAAGCAGCCCCTTTCCCCGGCGTTCTAAGGATATGGTCAGTTCTCTTGCATAGGAATAGAAACCAAAAATGGAGAAAAAGCAAAAGAAAACCACAATAACCGGAGAAAGATTATAGGCAATCAATCCCCCAAATTGCATATAAGACAGTACGCAGTGGGTGATTGCCAGAACCAGCCAGCCAATATAAATGATTGGTTTGCTTTGAATAATTAGTCTTTCAAAGGTTTCATAGTGCAGACCTACATACATTCCTAGCAGCCAGAAGACCAGATAGGAAGGGAAGATTTTATGGGTAACATCTGCATACGGGAAGTACATGCGGAAAAAGATGGTGATACCGCAGGCGACAGCAGTCAGCACAATCGTAAAGATCCGGTTGTCTATCCGGCTTAGCATGATCCAAATCGGCATGAGAAGATAGAACTGGATAATTAGAATGATAAAATAAAACTGTGCTGAGATATTCCCGCTGAGAATAAAGTAAAGAAGCTGTTCCCAGCTAAACTGATATAAATCCATGATCCAAATAAAGACCGCATAATAAATAATTACGGCTAGAAAATATGGAAAACAGATTTTCCTTAAGCGATCCCATAAAAAACGCATGTAAGGAAAATGTCGGACATTATTGTATTTGTAAAACAGCTTGATAGCACTGGTAAAGATAAATCCTGGAACCGCAAAGGTGGTCAGCCGGGTCAATGAAGAAAAAAGAATAGACCAAAAGCTCCATTTTGGGAAGGTATCTACACCCTCTGATAGCAAATGGATTAGTATCACAAACATGCATAAAAAAAACTCAAATACGGATATTTCGGTTATTTTTCGTTTCATACTTACAATTCCTTTTTCATCAATATGCTGTTCCTTTATTTTACAATAGCTTTTGTTTGCTGTCAATGGCATTTTTGCATGAAAGCGCTGAAATGAGAGAAATATGCAGTATATCTGCGTTTTAATTGGCGTATTCTATCATAAAAGAGAAAAAATATATCAAATTCGCATAAAAAATAAGTAAAAAAAAGCTGAAATTTGGATTGCAATTTTAGCATACCTTTGTTATCATAATGATATAAGGAGCACAGGAACCAAATTCCTGAATCTAATAGAAAAGGTGGTTGGGCCGATGAGATTTGAGGCATGGAATGGATTTAAGGAAGGGAACTGGACGAATGCAGTAGACGTTCAGGATTTTATTCATCAGAATTATGAGCCGTATGAAGGGGATGAATCGTTTCTTGCACCGCCAACAGCCAAAACACAGGCGCTGTACCAGGAAATTAAAGCTCTGGTAATGGAAGAAATGAAAAAAGGCGTTTTAGATGTGGAAACATATTTGGTATCCGGCATTGATAGTTTTGAAGCTGGATATATTGATAAAGAGAAAGAAGAAATTGTTGGACTGCAGACGGATGCCCCGCTAAAACGGATGATAAATCCGTACGGCGGTATGCGTATGGTAGAGCAATCTCTGGCAGCTTATGGTTATGAAATGGATGAAAACCGGAAAAAGGATTTTAAAGAATTTCGCAAAACACATAATGATGGTGTTTTTGATGCTTATACGCCTAAAATGCGCCGTGCGCGGACAGTAGGATTAATGACCGGTTTACCGGATGCGTATGGACGAGGCCGTATTATAGGAGATTACCGGCGGGTAGCGCTTTATGGTATTGATTATCTTATTGAACAAAAGCAGGCAGATTTTGCAAGATACGAAAATTGCCCTGCCACAGAAGACATGATTCGTTTGCGTGAAGAATTGCGGATGCAGATTCGTGCGCTGGGAGAAATGAAGAATATGGCAATGCGTTATGATATAGATATTTCGCAGCCTGCAAAAACCGCAAAGGAAGCCATACAGTTTACCTATTTTGGATATTTGGCGGCGATTAAGGAAAATAACGGGGCAGCCATGTCGTTTGGCAGAAATTCTACTTTTTTTGACATTTATATCAACCGGGATATGGAAAATGGCATTTTGGACGAATCCGGCGCACAGGAATTGATTGATCACCTGGTGCTCAAGTTGAGAATGGTTCGTCATTTGCGGACGCCGGAGTATAATGAACTTTTTTCGGGTGATCCAACCTGGGTTACGGAATCCATCGGAGGAATGAATATGGATGGACGTACGCTTGTTACCAAATCTTCATTCCGTTTTTTGCATACACTTACGAACCTGGAACCAGCGCCGGAACCAAACATGACGGTGCTTTGGAGTGTTCAGTTGCCTCAGGCCTTTAAGGAATATTGTGCAAAAATGAGCATTCAGACGGACTCTATTCAGTATGAAAGCGATGATGAAATGCGTCCGCTCTACGGTGATGATTATGCCATTGCCTGCTGTGTGTCTTCTATGGAACTGGGAAAGCGTATGCAGTTCTTTGGCGCCAGAGTGAATTTGGCTAAAACCTTGTTGATGGCAATGAACAATGGATATGATGAGAAAAAAGAATTGAAGGTTTTAGAAAACACAGAGCCCATGATGGATGAAGTTCTTGATTTTGACAAGGTGATGAAAGCGTACGAAAAATGTATGGAAGAAGTTGCGGAACTTTATGTTAATACCATGAATACCATTCATTATATGCATGATAAGTACGCGTATGAAGCCGGACAGATGGCACTGCATGACACAGACGTGAAACGGTTTATGGCCTTTGGAGTAGCTGGGCTTTCTGTGGTGGCGGATTCTCTGTCTGCTATTAAATTTGCGAAAGTGAAACCGATACGCAATGAAAATGGTATTGCAGTAGATTTTCAGGTGGAAGGCGATTTCCCCAAATATGGGAATGATAACGACGATGTGGATCAATTAGCAGTAGCAGTTCTTAGAAAATTTTCTGGGGAATTGAAAAAACATGTTACCTACCGGAATGCGGAACCTACTTTATCTGTTTTAACCATCACCTCCAATGTGGTTTATGGGAAAAAAACCGGCACGACACCGGATGGCAGAAAAGCGGGACAACCTTTGGCTCCGGGTGCTAATCCCATGCACGGCCGGGATTGCAGCGGCGCTTTAGCATCACTGAATTCGGTTGCTAAAATTCCTTATGCCGGATGCTGTCAGGATGGTATTTCAAATACTTTTTCTATTGTACCGGATGCATTGGGGAAAGAGACGGAAACAAGAGTGAAAAATTTGGTTGCCGTTTTAGATGGTTATTTTAAACAGCATGCTTTTCATTTAAATGTAAATGTGCTAAACCGTTCGACTTTGGAAGATGCTATGGAACATCCGGAAAAATATCCAACACTTACAATTCGAATTTCCGGATATGCTGTTAACTTTAATCGGCTTACCAGAGAACAACAGTTAGAAGTGATTAGCAGAACTTTTCACGAAACCATGTAGCTTTGAGAGAATGCTGGCAGAGAAAAAGGGGGAAAAGGGGTGGCAAAAGGGTATATTCATTCTGTGGAAAGTATGGGACTGGTGGATGGCCCTGGTATCCGTTATGTAGTATTTATGCAGGGCTGCAGAATGCGCTGCCGCTTTTGCCATAATCCAGATACATGGCAGCTGAACACTGGTACGTTGACGGAACCGCAGGAACTGTTTCAAAAAATTTTAAGATTTCGACCCTATTTTGAAAGCTCTGGCGGAGGCGTAACCTTTTCTGGAGGCGAACCCTTGCTTCAGCCAGCATTTTTGACGGATATGCTTCGTTTGTGCAAAGATGCAGGAATTCACACAGCAATTGATACCGCTGGAGGCGCAGAGGGTGATTTTTCTGAAATCTTGGAGCTTGCCGATCTACTGCTTTTGGATATTAAACATACGGATGCAGAAAAATATCAGTTCCTTACCGGCTGCAGTATGGAAGCGTACGAGAATTTTATTCCCCAGCTATATGAGCATCCTGTAGATCTTTGGCTTCGCGCAGTAATTGTTCCGGGAATTCATGATCATCTGGACTATATCAGAGAGGTTTGGGCTGCTGCAAAAGCATTGCCGCGGGTCAAAAAAATAGAACTTCTCCCATATCACACGCTGGGAGTGAATAAGTACAAAACATTAGGGATACCTTACCCTCTGGAAGGTGTGCCGCCTATGGAACGCAGGCGTGTCCAGCGCTGGCAGGATACTTTAAACCGCGCTTTGATTGCTGAATAGCAGAACTGTGCTTTACCGTTTTTGGTAGAACACAGTTCTTTTTATTTTTGGTTCATGTGTGTATTATAATATTGATGCCGAAAGCGGGCGGGACTAAGATTCTCATGATAAATAAAAAATTTTATTAATGCATTCTCCTGTGAAAATCCGGTTTCTGCCGCTATATGCTTAATTGATAAATTGGTTGTCAACAACAATCCTTTGATATAATCCATACGTTTGTCTGCAATATATTCTTTGAGTCCTTTTCCACAGCATTTTTTAAAAATTTTGCTGATATGATCAGGGTGATATCCAAAATAAGAAGCGATGGAGGCAATAGTGAGCGGAAGATGAATATTCATACGAATATATTCTGTAATTTTTGCGGTTAAAGCATGTGCGGATCCGGGAATCAACGCAGGGGTGTTAGATAAATCTTCAAAAATCAGCAAGGCTGCGGCATCAGATGCATACTGCGGATAGGTCGGCGTATTTGCGATATGCAGCAACTTCCTAAGCAAGAATTTGATATTATAACTTTCCTTGTCTTGGTATAGTTTGCAGGGAACAGGCATATTGGTTTTAAAATGCATCCAATACATATGTACTGTTTTGTCCGTTCCATATAATCCTCGGTGGGCATGATTGGCTTCTAAAATAATAGCCTGATTCGGAAAAACAGTATAGGGGATACCATCTTCCTCAATATATAGCACACCTTCCAACATGAAAATCAAATCATGAAAGGATAGTTTTCGGGACGGATGAATCCATGTCCCGCAGGAACAAAATTCCCCCATTGTTTCATAACTGAAATATCGTTGTTGGTCTAAATATATCATATCGGATTTTCACACTTTCTGTCTGAATTTCGGTATTGTATCTTCTACAAAATGCATTATAATATAAAAAGCAGGAAAAGTCAATGAATAACGTTATTTCATGTATTTTATGGTTAGGGGAGAAATATAAAATGAAACAAATACCATTTCAAAACATACAGATCCAGAACGGATTTTGGAAGAAAAAACAGGATTTAATTAAAGAAGTTACCATTGGTGCGGTTTATGATCGGTTTCGTGAGACACACCGTTTTTCTGCCTTACAGTGTGACTGGAAGGAAGGAGAGGCCAATATGCCGCATATTTTCTGGGATTCTGATATTGCAAAATGGATTGAGGGTGTGGCGTATGCAATGAATGACACCGACCTTGCTGAGTATGAAAAAATTATTGATGAAGCTATCGAAAATATTCTGAAAAATAGAGATGAAAACGGATATTTTAATAGCCATTTTCTGGTTCATCGGCAGGATCAGCGTTTTAAGCTGCGGTCGGAACACGAGTTATATTGTGCGGGGCATTTGATCGAGGCCGCAATTGCATATTATCAAGCAACAGGAAAAAGAAAATTTTTGGATGCAATGTGCCAATACGCTGATTATATTGAGCGTATTTTTAAAATAGAAAAAAGCGCGGCATTTGTAACGCCTGGACATCCTGAAATAGAGCTTGCATTGGTACGGCTGTATCATGTGACAGGAATACGGCGTTATCTTTCACTGGCACAATTTTTTGTAGATGAACATGGCAATAATACGGTTGATCAAGTTTTGTCTGATTGGACGGAAATGACATATAATCAGGATGATATCCCATTGCGTCAGCGCAGTACGGCAGAGGGACATTGTGTTCGCGCGTTGTATTTGTTATGTGCCATGATCGATATAGCGGCAGAAACAGACGATGAGACGCTTTTGGCTGCCGCACAGAGAATGTTTCAAAATATAATTGAAAAACGCATGTATATCACTGGCGGGGTGGGATCCACATATCTTGGTGAAGCGTTTACCATTGATTATGATCTTCCCAATCGTACCGCTTATGCGGAAACTTGTGCTTCTATTGCGCTTGCTATGGCGGCAGGCCGATTCCAGCAAACGGATGTGCGTGCGGTGTATGCAGATATTGTGGAGCGAACCATATATAATGGGATTTTATCAGGTATTTCAATGGATGGTGTCTCGTTCTTTTATGAAAATCCGCTGGCCGTTGACCCATACTTTAATCATGTTAATATGGCTACGAAAGAAAAAGCACGCTTTCCACAAACACAAAGGGAACAAGTCTTTGAATGCTCCTGTTGTCCTCCCAATTTGATTCGATTTATCGCATCCATTGCGGATTATATGTATACTTATGATCAAGATGTATTATATGTGCATCAGTACATGGAATCAGAAATGTCTGTTGACAACATGCAAGTACAGCAGAAAACGGAATATCCTTGTAACGGAGAGGTATTTTTACGGCTTTGTGTGCCGCAAAAATATGTAGCAGTACGAATTCCTTTTTGGTGTAAAAAATTTAGCATAGACCATGAATATGAGATGAAAAATGGATATGCATATATCCCAATCGAAAATCACGAGGAAGAAGTGCGCATTTCATTTGAAATGCCAGTTACTGCATATCGTGCGAATGCACGAGTCCATGCGGATGCAGGAAAAATAGCGGTTATGAGGGGCCCGGTAGTTTATTGTGCAGAAGGTATAGACAACGGTGACGATGTGGCGGCAATACGGTTAAACCCATCAGCTCAGTATCAACTGCAGGAATCAGAATGGATATTACCTGTGCTTGTAGGCCATGCTTTTAAGACACGAGGAAATAACCGGCTTTATTATCCTGCACAGGATGAATGGGAGGAAATACCTGTAAAATTAATTCCATATTTTGCATTTGCAAATCGCGGAGAAACGGAAATGCAGGTGTGGTTAACAGAGAAATAATAAATAAGTTAAAACTTGGATAACTTCGTCTGTTTGTCTTTTGAAAAACAAAGGGCAAACAGACGAAAAAAAGACTTGACAATTTAAAATAATCTGGTATAATATTATTTGTTGTTGAAAATATGTGGAAAGAGATTTTCATATTTTTCTCTTTTTTGCATATAATATTTTTAAATATATTCCTCTATAGCTCAGTTGGTAGAGCATGCGGCTGTTAACCGCAGGGTCGTTGGTTCGAGTCCAACTGGAGGAGCCAGATGAATAACACCTGATATTTGAACCATAAGTGTTTAATATTAGGTGTTTTCTTATGCCCAAATCCTTATCTGTGAAGGTTTTGGGCATTTTAACATACAAAATTTATACTGTACACTTTTTTCAAAAAAGGCTGATTTTGAAATCAAAACAGAAAAAATCATAGATTTGAACTATTGTCGTCCAGATTTACATCCTGTAAAAGTCTTAATTTAACGTAATATTTTGCTTCGAATTTATTGGGTGTCTGGTATCGAATAATTGAGTGTGGTCTTTTCTCATTGTAGAAAATCATATAATTGTTAATGCTGCGTTTCATTTCCTCGACAGTTTTATATTCGTGACGGTATAATTCTTCTTGCTTGAAACTACTGAAAAAAGATTCACATACAGAGTTATCATATGGAGTACTTGCTCTTGAAAATGATTGCTGAACATTTAATTCTTGCAATTGTTTCATAAATGTTTTCGATACATAGTTGCCTCCTTGGTCGGAGTGAAATAGAAGATTATCGGTTATTTCTCGTGAACTATACGCATCCATAAAGGTTTTTCTTATAAGCTGAGTGCTGTTCTTTTTTGAAATTTTCCATGCAACTACCTTGCGAGCATATAGGTCAATGATAGCACAAATGAAATATCTCATCTGATTGTATGTGTAGTAGGTTACATCACTAACCCAGACCTCGTTTGGACGAGTGGTTGTGAATTGTTGGTTTAAGATATTTTCCTTGCGTTTTTGATTCATTTCATATAGTGCTTTTGCACCACCACGAATACTAAACCAACCATTTTCGTGCATTATTCGTGCAATAGTGTTTGGGGAAATGTGATAACCTCTGTCATACATAACTGCAGCAATCTTACATGGACCATAAATCTGGTTACTTTCTTGATAAATTGCTTCTATGACAGGCTTAAGTTCATCTCTCCGTTGCTTGGCTTGTGTGTTACCGTTCTTACCACGAAGTTTACGGTTGTAATATGTACCCTTTGGAAGACGTAATGCTTCACAAAGAACATTGACATTGTATCCTTCTAATAACATATCTTCAATGGCGTAATACTTGTTGTCTATCGAGTCAGTAGCTAAGCAAGAAGCAGATTGCAGGATTTTAATTATAATTTGACTGCGCTCATATTTGCGTTTAAGGTCGTTGTAGTCTTTTAAGTTAATAGCATGATCTTTAACCTGATGTTTGTAATTATAATCGCTTATCCAAGAATAAATTGTTGACCGAGGAATGCCTGTTCGCTTGTGAATAGACAGAACTTGCTCACTTGCAAGATATCGTTTAATAACATCATATTTTTGCTTTTGTGTGTACTTTTGTTTCATGATAGAAACCTCCTAAAATGAAAATGGTTTCTATTGTATCCTGAATTTGATGATAAATCAAATTTGAGTTAAAATAACCAGCATAAGATCATGCCAATTTAAGAACATAAAGATGCCGTGTAATAATATTAACAGAGCCCGACATGTATCTCAGCCATGCAGATATGATAGAAGTTTAGTGTAGTAGAATTTTTGCTGATTTGTTATATAATCCTATTATCAAAGAGAAAGAAGAATTTTGCTATGGACAAATCAGTAATTCAAAATCAGTTTAGGTATATCATTGCCAAAGAGCAATATATGAAGCCACTATATTTAAAGAATCCAGAAGCAGCCGGAAAGATAAAGGACGTGTACTTTGTTCCCCAATCTGAATGGAACAGCCCATAGGGGACGTTTTGTTTTCGTAAGCTTTTTGAAAGACGGTAATAAACAGTTCCACATCGACATTGGGGGGAGACATGCCATAAGAAGGCTCCTTTTTGGCGTATAATTAATTATAACAGATCATGCATATCCGTGTCTGCTTTTATAGTATAGCTCCAAATAAAATGAAATTATTAAAATGAACACTTTTGTTTTCTTTCAAATTATTTTTTTAGAAAGTATTATATAAAATCTAAAACCCTAAAAATTATGGCGAGTCACTTCGCACAAATATCTTGAGAAAAAGCTGTCAGAGTGTCACAAAACATTGACACATGTGGGTTTTTATAGTATAATATAAATGGATTTTTATGGTTACAAAAAGGGGGTTGACATATGTATGAAGCTGTGCGATAATCTCACATATATACAAAATAAATTTGCAAATTTTCTCTGTCAAGAGGATGATTTTTATATTTTCAAAGGCGTATTCCGCCCGTTTTAAAACGGATGGAGTTCGCCTTTTTGCGCTTTATCTTCGAAATGAAAATGAATGAAAATTTACACGAAAAAAAGAATTTTTACAGAAAGGATATGGCTTAATGAGAAGAGTAAAACAAAGATTTTATGCATGGGCGATCGTCCTGTGTATGCTGCCGTCTATGTTTGCTATCCCTGCCTATGCAGAAACAAACACAGACGGCATGTGGACCAATCGGCAGAAAACGCAAAATTTGATTCCTCCCATTATAGAGGGGCAGTCTCTGGCAGAGCAGGGATGGGGGAATATTGCCAAAAACGTGTACCCCGTCGGTTGGAAACATGATGATTACGGTGTAGGTATCCGTGCGGCAGAGGGTGAAGATCTTGGTACAGACAAGTATACCGAAGGCGTGTATTATACGATAAAGCTGTCTGAAGCAGATAAAACAAGAGCAAATTTAGGACAGCTTTCCATAAGCGCTTCTTCAAGAAATTATTTGCAAGGCTGGAGCTCCGACCACCTTTTTTCCATTCGAGCTGAGTGTTATAGTGCATCCGGAAGTTTGCTTGCAGAAATCAAGAAGACCCAATTTAAAGACGGCAAGGCCGGAGCGAATGATTCTAACTACGTTCTAGAACTAAATGCTGGAAATGTAAACGACGGCACCACGGTTTTACCGGCTGGTACAGACTACATACAGCTCTGGTTTTCCAACTGGGGAAATTTAGCCGGCAGACCGTGGATTTGTGAAATGCAATGCTACCTCCACGATACCACAGCACCGGCATTTTCAAGCGCATCCTTAAACACGACGAATATTACTGGTCCGGAAAATGGTATCTGTATTGCCGGAGACACCCTCGCTTATGAAATAAAATTTAACGAAGCGGTGCAGATTTCTGCAAGCGGAAGCGCCGACATTACCATAGATGGAACGGATTTTGCAACGTCATCGGAGGCAACTGTGTCGGGAGATACCGTTACATATACCTTTACGCTTCCCGACCATGATAAGAGTGGTGCGGTGAGTCTGAAGAATGTGTCCGGACTTACGGTGACGGATGATGCCGGCAATGCTTATACATACTCGGGAAGTCCCGAGGTCGGTACGGTGCAATATTATAAAACGATGTCGGTTACAAATAATCTGACCAATATTACATCAAGCAATACCGACACTACAGCAAAATACGGCACAGATTACAATACTACACTTTCGGTAAATGCCGGATATTCCCTACCGCAGTCGGTGTCAGTTACTATGGGCGGCGTACCGATTGTCGTAAATCAGGATTACAGTTACAATAGTGTCGACGGCTATTTGTCCATTTTTGGTACTGCAATCAAGGGTGATATTGTTATTACGGCATCTGCTGTCCCTAACCAGTATACGGTTACCTTGGACGGCAACGGTGCAACAACTTCGGGCACACCAACGGTTACCGCAACGTTCGGAGAGGATATGCCCGCAGCCACCATGCCTCAGAAATTAGGCTATACATTTTTAGGCTACTTTACTGAAAAGCAGGGTGGTACGCAGTACTACAGCGCAGACGGCAGCAGTGCAAAAGAATATGATATTCCCAGCGTAACTACGTTGTATGCACAGTGGTCGGCAAACAACTATACGATAACCTATAACAAAAATAAGCCTGCTTCAGCTACTCATGAGATAGAAGGGACTATGGAAGACAGCCAATTTGTTTACGATACGGAAGGAACGCTTCGCAAAAACACATATGCATTAGAAGGCTGGACATTTAAGGGGTGGGCAACCTCCGCAGAGAGTGGAGTTGTCTATACAGACGAGCAGAGTATTTCCAACCTAATCGATAAGGGTAACATAACTCTTTATGCTGTATGGGAGCCAATTGCGTGCAATGTCACGCTAAACGCCATGGGCGGCAGCGGTTCTACAATTTTAACCGCAAGTTATGATGCAGCTATGCCGGGGATTACACAACCGAGCAGACCGGGTTATACCTTTTTGGGGTATTTTGACCAGGAAGAAGGCGGTAAAAAATATTACAATGATGACGGCACGAGCGCAAGCCTGTGGGATAAGACTTCGGACACTACGCTGTATGCACAGTGGAAACCGATCCGTTATAATATCCACTTCTACAGCATGGGCGAATATATTTCCATACAAGCTGATGTCGAGTACGGAAAACTCCGTCTTCCATCGGCAGAGGCGCTCGGAATTTCCAGAGAACACTATAACTTTGTCGGCTGGAATATCTATGACGAGCAAAACTGGGGAATGTATATGGCAGACACCGACTACAGTGTAGGTCTTGCAACCAAAGAAGGCGAAACGGTCTATCTGTATGCGGCGTGGCTCGAAAAGGACAAGTTCCAGATTACTTATGATGCAAACGGAGGCAGCGGCGCACCGTCTCCGGTGGTGATTCACCAAGACGAAACCATAGCGCTTAGCGACCAGCTTCCCGTCCGTGCAAATTACACGTTTTTGGGCTGGGCAACGTCGAGCGATGCGGCAGAACCTGAATATCAGCCGTCAGACAGTTTCACAATGGGCAATAGCCTTGTTACGCTGTACGCGGTGTGGCAGAAGAATCCACAGTTGTCATACAATGCAAACGGCGGTGCGTTCAGCTATTATGTGCCGGAGGTGTATCCCCCTGCGGCAAGCACGGTTACCATAACCGAGGCTGTGCCTGAAAGAGTCGGATATTATTTCCTTGGTTGGGCAAAAACACAGGATGCCCAGGCGGCTGAAGTCCAGCCCAGCGACCCCATGATTATGCCCGCGAGCGACACGGTACTCTATGCTGTATGGGAAAAGATTTCCTATCCAATTACGAAAAACGTGGCAGATGGCTATACCGTAAACGGACTCAGTGATACCTATTATTATGGCGATACAGCGAGCTTTACCGTGACCGGTGATGTGCCCCCTAAGGTTTACATTAACGGTGTTGAAACACCGGGAGATAACGGAAGCTATGTCTTCACCGTCATAGCCAAAACGGACGTCGTAATTGTAAGCAGTGAGGCCTTTAATGTGATTTACAACGGAAACGACGGTATAGATGCGCCGGTTGATATTTTTGGCTATGACGAAAACGATCTGGCAATAATTAAAAACGAAACGCCGACGCGAACAGGCTATACCTTCCTCGGTTGGGCGGACAATGCTTCAGCAGAAGAGGCAAAATATCATGCAGGGGATCAGATTACAATTACTTCGGATACCGTGCTTTACGCCGTGTGGGCACAGAATGAATACACTATTAGCTTTGATGCAAATTACGGCAGCGGTGATATGGTGGACATACGTGCAAAATATGACACATCTGTTACTCTGTCCGAAAATACATTTATCAGAAAAGGCTATCGTTTCCTCGGATGGACAACGGTGCCTGAATACGGAGTGATGTACTATGACAAGACACAGGTTAAAAACCTAACGGCTGAGAACAACAAAACTGTCACACTTTACGCTGTATGGGAAACGGCTGAGACAATCATTGTTTTAAATGCAGAAGGCGGCGCAGGTGGCAGCACAACCATTTCGGTTAAATATGATTCTATGCTGTCTGACCAGGGGCTGCGGATGCCTGAAAGATACGGATATACATTCGGCGGTTATTATACGGAAAAGGACGGACACGGTGAAATTCTGTTCGATGAGAATATGAAGGTCAGCGGCAGATACGCCTCTGCCCCATGGGACAACGAGAGTCAGACGCTTGAGGCTTACGCCTATTGGATTCCTGTTTCCTATAAGATCGTATATATCAACGGAGACGAACAGCTAAATAGCGAGCAGAGTGCCAAGTTTGGGGTTCCGTTTAACCTGTATACAGGAGAAGAACTAGGGATTGTTACACCTGAAGGTTATCACCTGGCGGGGTGGTCAACCGCACCGGGCAGCAGTACGGTTTACTATACCGACGGGCAGGAAATCACAACCGGACTTACCGGCACAGACGGAGCGACAGTCTATCTTTATGCGGTAATTTCCGAAAACGACAGCTATACACTTTCCTATGATGCAAACGGCGGCAGCGGCGCACCGCCAAGCCAGACGAAAAAGCTTACAGGCGGTGCTGACAGCGTTACGATGCAGATTAGTGATGCTGTGCCATCCAAGGACGGTTATAGCTTTGCATGCTGGAACACACAGTCGGATGGCAGCGGGCAAACATATGCCTCAGGCGGGGAGATTGAGATATTTGGAAACACCACGATCTATGCCGTTTGGACAAGGCTGGGCGAGTACATGGTAACCTACCATGGTAACGCGAAGGATGCGGTATACGGAATGCCTGCGCCGCAGAACAAGGTTGAAAATGTACCGCTTACACTGAGCAGGACAATTCCGATGCGGACGGGTTACCGTTTCTTAGGCTGGGCGGAAACTCCAGACGGTGCGGTAAAGTATGAAGCTGGAAAAGAGTATCAATATACTGAAAACAAATCATTAGACCTCTACGCTGTGTGGAATGGCGAGAGCTTTACGGTAATCCTTCCTGAATCAGGCGAGGGGTATACGGTATCGGAGCCGGGCGCGCAGAAGACGGTCGGCTACGGCGGTGAGGTAGCGTTTACCATCACAATCCACGAAGGTTATACAGCAGAGCGTATGATTGTAAGCGCAAACGGTATGGCGCTTGGCTTTTCGTCGGTAGAAGGCAATGTGTACTCTTATGTGCTGAAAAATGTTACAAGTAATAGCAATATCACGGTGCATGACGTCTTGCCCGTCAGATTCACAGTGATTTTAACAGATGGCACAGGATACACAGTGACGCCGCAGTCACAGACGGTTAACTACGGCCAGGATGTGCAGTTTACTGTGACGCTGGCTGAAGGATATAAAACCGCCACACCAAACGTATATGTGAACGGACAGCCGCTTGATGGTGTGCAGGACGGAAACAGCTATACCTATACCATCCATCAAGTGAAATCTCAGCCTGTCATTTCAATTTCAGTTGTTGAGAAAGAACGGTTTGACATCGTTTTTGTAAACGGTGAAAATATTTACACCATCGTAAACGTTGAGGACGGGCAGCTGCTCACAGAACCCGAACCACCAACAAATGATGGATACAAGTTCTGCGGCTGGTATACAGATAAAGAGACAACAAAGATGTATAACTTTGATATTCCTGTCATAGGTGCGTTTGTTTTATATGCAAAATGGGAAGCAAATACATATACCGCAAGTTATGACGCAAACACCTCGGATCCGGTTTCGCAGATGCCTAATTCACAACAGAAACAGTATGGCGTACCGCTTGTCTTATCTGCAAACATACCACAGAGAGAGGGATATGTGTTCACCGGTTGGAACACTTTGCAGGATGGAAGCGGAACTCGCTACCAACCTTCCGACGAGTATACGATAAATGCTGACGTAACGCTTTATGCACAGTGGAAACTGGCTGTTTGTACAGTAACCTTTATGGCAGACAACAAGATATACAGGGTGGTGCAGGCAAACTACAACAGCTTGCTTGACGAAATTACACCGCCGTATAAAGACGGATGTGTGTTTGATGGCTGGTATAACAGCGACAAGCGTTGGAACTTCGCGCAAGACAGGGTGACCGGGAATTTAACGCTGAATGCCGTGTTCTTGGGTGAGAATTTTACAGTGACACCGCCTGTTTTCAGCGAGGGCTTTACGTTCACTTCCGAAAGCAGTGAAACAGTCCCCTTTGGCGGCAACTATGCTTTCACTGTAAGTGTTGCTGAACACTACAGCGCGGAAAATATCCACGTTACGGCAAATGGAATTGTGCTTACACCAACGATTGCCGGACGTGACTATCATTACACAATAAAGAATATCACCTCGGATTGTATGATCTTTGTCGAAGGTGTAGAAAAGGAGATCTATACAGTAGAATATCTTGTAGACGGTGAACTTTATCGCAGTACAGAGGCAATGTACGGTGCAAAATTGCAGCGGCCTGTTACCCCCTCTAAAGAAGGGCATGTGTTTGCCGGATGGTTTAACGGCGATACTGAATGGGATTTTGAAAATCATACCGTATTGGGTAATCTAACGCTTGACGCAAAATTTGATATGAGCAGCTATACCATAACTCTGCCTTCTAATACGGCTGAGTATACAATAACTGCGGCGGATGACACCGAGGTTATGTACGGCGGAAGCTTTACCTTTACCGTTACGGTATCGGAAGGTTTTGACGCGGCGGCAATGGTAGTTTTGGCAAACGGCATACAGCTCACGACTGACAGTAACGAGGGAAATGCTTATACATACACAATTTCGCAGATCGGCGAACCGCAGACGATAACCATCCGCGGTATCGGTCAGGATGTATACTCCATTACCTATAAGGCGGGGACGTTCGACTATGTGGGCGGACTTCCCGATGGAGCCATCAAACAGCATGGCATACCGGCAGTAATTTCCGATGCTGTTCCTGTAAGAAACGGCTATATCTTCCTCGGATGGTCTTCTGTCGAGAATGCGGATGTTCCTGAGTATATTGCGAGCGATTTGTATGAAACAGACGCGGACGTTACACTCTACGCTGTGTGGGAAGCTGAGACATATCAAGTGGTCTATGAAGAAAACGGCGGCAGCGAGATTCCCGATACACAGTATACTTACGGACAAGGACTGGTCTTACCTGGCAAAGCCGAAATACTCCGTGAGGGATTTGAGTTTGTTGGCTGGTACGATAACGAACGGTTAGAGGGTGTTGCAGTAACCGAAATAACAGATATGGATATTGGCGACAAAACATTTTATGCCCGCTGGAAAGCGGCGGCAATTACCCCACAGGGATATGAAGGTGTTTATGACGGAGAAAGTCATGCCGTTACCTTTGATTTGGCGGAGCCTTTGCAGGTGGAGCGTTATCAGTGGTACTTTAAAGCAGAAGGCAGCGATATCTTTGTGCCGGTTAACGGCGAGGCATACAATATCTATTCGGTCCAGAATGTCACAGACAGCGGGATATATTATTGTACACTGGAATTCTTGCAGAACGGTTATGTAGCACGGGTTAACACCAATGAATGCAAGGTAAAGATAACTCCAAAACCAATTACAATCACGGCAGCAAGTGCCAGCAAAGTCTATGATAAAGCACCGCTGGTTTCTGTGGAATATACGCAGGAAGGTCTTGTAAATGACACACAAAAGATTGATGTTACCATGACAGCTGACAGCACAATTACGAATACAGGCAGCTGTGAAAATAAAATAGAGACGGTTATGATTAAAAATGCAGACGGCACAGACATTACCGGTAATTATGAAATTACAAAGGCAGTGGGAACCCTAACAGTTACCCCTGCAATACTTAAGGTGGAAGGCAAAAATATAACTGTCTACAAAAATAATGAGATATCCATACATTCTCTATATACTTTAAGCGGTATGCTTGGTGAAGAAAGCTTGAGTGCAAATGCACAGATAGAGTCAATCAAGGATGCAAAAGGAAATGTGATAGAGAGCTTAGATGAGGTTTCTAAAAGCACAGGGACATATACTGTAAATTTGTCTTACAATAACTTTAGCGGCGATGGCAGCGAAAATTATTCCGGCAGCGGCACAGTGACCACAACCGTTACGGTGAAGAGTTCGGGCGGTGGTTCATCCGGCGGCGGTGGCGGCGGTAGTTCCGTCACAACATCATATACCGTAACCTTTGACACACAGGGCGGAAGCAAAATTGACAGCATAAAAGTAAATAAAAACTCTACTGTTGTTAAGCCGGAGGATCCTACCAAAGAAGGATACACCTTTGAAGGCTGGTTTACCGATAAGGAATGCGCGACAGCGTATGATTTTGATACGAAAGTGACAAAAAATATCACGCTGTATGCAAAATGGACAGAAGAAAAAGGGGAACCGACCGATCCTACTGACCCAGCAGAACCCGACGAATGGGAAAACCCCTTTAACGATGTATCAGACGACGACTGGTTCTACAATGAAGTAAAGGATTCAGTGAAAAATGGGTGGTTCAGCGGTACAACAGAAACAACCTTCTCGCCGAACGAGCCTATCACTCGCGGTATGTTGGTGACAGTACTGTGGCGGATAGAAAATAAACCCGTTGTAAACTACTTGATGACATTTAAGGACGTTGACGAGTCTGCATATTATGGAGAGGCAGTACGCTGGGCGGCAAGTGCGCAGATTGTAAAAGGATATTCCGAGACAGAATTTGCGCCTGACAAGTTAATTTCCAGAGAGGAAATGGCGGCGATTATAAACCGCTATGCAAATTACAAGAAAATGATTGGCACACAAGGCGACCTTTCCAATTTTACAGACGAAAGCTTAGTGGCAGACTGGGCTTACGGAAATATGGAATGGGCAGTCGGAACAGGCTTAATTTCCGGCACAGATGAAAACAAGCTGAATCCGCAGGGTAATACCACTCGTGCAGAAACAGCGGCTATTTTGCAGCGGCTGTTGGAAAAATAAATAAATGAGAGGGAGCTATATAAAGCCCCCTCTCATTTATTTATATGGGTTTGAAAATAACACATTAGAAATTACCTTTTCTTGTTTTGTTACACTTGTAGGTTTATTTTCAAAAGGTTACACCTACAAATTTTTCTGTGAAAAAGTTACATTTGTATGATTAATCAAGTTATAACGCACATTAGAATACTGATGTTGATATGAAGTGACCCCTGTCAATAGTGATGATATAATGTAAAAAATGGTGTTTAAAAAATGTATTTTAGTGGCTAATAAATAAAAAACATGGTACTCTTAGAAAAATATAAAAAGGAGTGTGCCGAAACATAAAAGGGAAAAAACAAATAGAACATTACAATAGAATAATAAATAATATTATTACTCCTTATTGATTATTTAGTGAATTTGTGCTATACTATTATCGACATAAGTCGGAATAAGAAAATTTTAAACCAATATGAACAAAAAACAGTAGTATTAAAAGGTAAAAAACAAGTCAATGAAATTATAAGCAAATTGATATGAAATAAGAATGCGCTGGCATCTATATCGTTCATTTTAACCACGTCGGAACGGACTATGCTCCGTTCCGATTTTTCTATGCAGAAAAATTAGTTACCCGCTCTGTCGTTCCTCCTTAGTCCCACAAAACCTGCGGTTTTGCGGGAGCCTTGAAAAGCACAGGATGGCATCTATAGCGTTCACTTTAAGCAAATGAACAGAACTTGTAATGGGTATCATTGATGTCCGATTGCAAGTTCTATTTTTACGCTATGCCACTTCTTGGGCAGAAATTAGAGAGTAGAATAATAATTTTTAATGCTAGATTTTTTAAAACGTTTTAATTCTAAAAAATTTTTTTCAGAGAAAATTTTAGACAAATCTCAAAAGCCACTATGCTGTCTTTTGATAACGAAATCATTTAAACCGTTTAAAGAGATAGCCATAGTCTTTGTTACTTTTATTGAACATATTAAGATTTAGTTTAAGCACCTTACTTTTTCGCCGGACGTAATGGACAGATAAAGTTACAGTAAGAAACGTCCGTGTAAATCCGAAACTGCCATGTGCTACGGACGTTTCTTTTTATCAATAGAGATTGACCTTTTTCCTTTTACATGTTACAATATCTTGTGGTGTTGTCAGAAAAAGTCGAATTTTGTTCAAAAAGTTTAAAATGGAAATAAATGTTAAAAATTTCCAATTTTTTTCCAAAAAACTATTGACAAAATTTGTAAATTAAGTTTATAATCTTGTCAGAAAGCAAAATGAAACTTGAAAAAGACAAAGGAGTGCAAAAAATGCAGGAAAAAGAGAATAAGAAAATACGGGTAGTAATTGCGGATGATAACAGAGAATATGTGGGGATTCTCTGCGAGTATATGAAGCGCGAGAGCAGAATTGAAATTGTAGGATGTGCCTATGACGGTTTGGAAGCGGTCAGTATGGTGAAAATGACGGAGCCGGATGTATTGATTTTGGATATGGTGATGCCGAACCTTGACGGAATTGGGGTGTTAGAGCGTTTACAGAATGCTAAGTTAAAAGAGATGCCGAAAATTTTGATGGTTAGTGCAGTGTTAAACGACAGCATTGCTGCTAAAACAATTGCTCTTGGCGCAGAGTATTTTATGCTTAAGCCGGTAGATTTTGATGTTTTGATCCGGAGAGTCTGCATGTTTGGAACGGAGGGTGAGAAGATGCTTCGGGAAGGTCACAATGCTGGCGCGGTACGAGCACTCTCTGGAAAAACAACTTCCGCAGATATGGAAACCATGGTCACAGAGATAATACATGAAATTGGGATACCGGCACATATCAAAGGCTACCAATATTTAAGGCATGCCATTATGATGGCTGTAGATGATCTGGATATTATCAATTCCATCACCAAGGAATTGTATCCTACCGTCGCAAAAGATTTTAATACTACACCCAGCCGGGTGGAACGCGCTATCCGACATGCGATTGAGGTAGCATGGGATCGAGGAGACACGGATGTTCTTAATTCCTTTTTTGGCTATACCATAGCTAACTCTAAAGGGAAACCAACCAATTCGGAATTTATTGCCATGATTGCCGATAAACTGCGGTTGCAGATCAAAAATGCATCTTGAAGGTATCTTCGGCTTCGGCCGAAAAGAAAGGGAACGGAATAGGGTTATTCCATTCCCTGATTGAGTTTGGTTGCTGGTTCGATGGCAATAAATTTTTTTCTGAATTGTTTGGGAGAAATTTTTTTATAAAATTTAAACTGCTGAATGAAATAACTGCTTGTGGAAAAGCCGGTTTGCATTGCAATTTCTGTAATACTAAGATTTGTGGTAGCAAGCAACAATTCAGATTTGGAGATCCGAATATAATTCAGATATTCCCGAAAGCTGCGGTGCACTACTTTTTTAAACATACGGGAAAAGTAGCTGTAACTCATATGACAAAAATCTGCCATTTCAGCCGCAGTGATATCCTGATCATAGTGTTTGTTGAGATAATCAAGAACAGTTTGAAATTGTTTCAAAAGGCCGCTGTCCTCTATAGCGCTGTGAAGAATTAGACCGCTTTGATTCCAATATCGCAGTATCCAGAGGAAAATACGGCAGATGTTGGTGCGAAGGGCAAATTCAAAGCAATATGGCTGCTTGCTGTAGTCTTCCAGAAGTTCATGGAAAAGCCCAGGAAGGAAAGTATTTTTAATTTCCTCGGCATGGAAGACCTTTTGCGGTGTATGCTCATTCAAAGTAAAGGGAAGCATATATTTCAGCTCAAAAGCGTTTTGATAGGAGGTATAGAGCAATTCTGGATCAAAACGTACAACGATATAGCTGCTGATTCCATGAGATATTGCTTTAATCTGGTGAATTTCTTTGGAGTTGATCAATACCATATCACCCTCGGAAAAGATATAGGATTTCCAGTTTAAAAGGATCTCGTGGGTTCCTTCCAGGCAGTACAGCATTTCGATATAACTATGGGAGTGTGCCTGTGCGCACAGAATAGGTGAGGGTAATGTTTGGATATGAACTACAATATGCCGTTCTTCACCATTGACAATCACCTTTGGTTCTTCAACCCAGTTTTCCATAAGAAATGCCTCCTTTCCCGGTATATGGCTTCATCTTACCGCATAATGAGCGTTATGTCAATATTAAATTTACTTCTGATTTTAAAATAATTTTGTTTAAGCTATCTAAAAAGGTTCAGTATACGCTGGGCCTTTTTTGTATAGATAAAAGAGAGTTATATGTTGCTGCTGTGAGATCATTGACATGGATTCCTTGAGCATATATAAATGATTTGTCATAGAATTGTTGCTGCTATTTTATCATAATTGGATTAGAAGCGGACAAAAGGCATGCTTTCTTAAAACATAGCATGCCTCAGACTGTCGAAAAAGTCGTTATACCGCAAGCGAGATGATAAAAGCAAAATGTGCTTCCTTTTCATAAACTTTATGTTGTCGTATAAAATGACGCCGGATTCATCGAGAAACCGGCGTCATTGCTTGCTTTTCCCGCAATCGCTCTCTACCGTACCTTTGTACGCCGACGAAAGCGATTGCGGAAAATCTAACTTCCTTTTTTGGCATCTGCCAGCGTGTCGATAAAGTATCGACACGCTGAGGAATGCTTTCTTAAAACAAAGCATTCCTTTTGTAGTTGTCATTAAAAATTGTTATATTTTTTGAATTGCGATAGAAACTTTTTCGCCGTTAATGTTCCATTCCACGGCTGTATCAGGAAGCTGTGACGTTTCCTCTATCGATTCCGCCAACAACTGGGTTTGGATTTCCTCCGCATTTGCGGCGGTGATTTGCGCAATTTTGGCATTAGTCCCAAATTGGATACGGATGTGGTCCATGACTTCAAAACCGCTGTCTTTACGCATATTTTGCACCTTGCTGATAAATTCGCGGACAAAGCCTTCTTCAATCAAAGTGTCCGTAAGATTGGTATCCAGAACCACCGTAAAGCCGCCGTCACTGTCTGATACAAAGCCGTCCTTTTGCAGTGTTTCTACAAGGATATCATCTTTTTCCAGCGAAACTTCGGTACCATCCACTGTCAGTATCAGTGGTTCACCACTGTTGAGCTGTTCCATGACCTTTTCGCCGTCCATCTCGGCAATGGCATCGAAAATGGGGCGCATCAATTTTCCATATTTCGGTCCCAGCGTACGCATTTGGGGTTTGAAATGATAGCTGATGAAGCTTCCGGCATTTTCGGTGAACTCCACTTCTTTGATATTCAGCTCTTCCAAAATGATGTGCTCATACGCGGCATTGACCGGAACGGCACTCTGCACAAACAGTTTTTGCAGCGGCTGGCGATTTTTGATATTGGCTTCGTTTCTGCATGCTCGACCCAGCATTACAATCTTTCGCACTGCATCCATATCCCGCTCAATTTCCGGAGCGAAAAATTCGTCCCGTACCTTCGGGAAATCACACAGATGAATGCTCTCTGGTGCCGATGTATCCACTGATAAAACAAGATTCTGATAAATTTGTTCGGTCATAAAGGGAATGAACGGTGCACAAACTTTTGCAAATTCAACCAATGCTGTATAAAGAGTCATATATGCACTGATTTTGTCGTCTGTCATTTCACTGGCCCAGAACCGGGCGCGGGAACGGCGAACATACCAGTTACTTAGCTCATCCGTAAATTCTGTAATGGCACGAGTGGCTTCTGTAATTTTATAGGCCGCAAGGTTTCGATCAACCGTGTCAATGACATGATTCAGTTTGGATAAAATCCAGCGGTCTAAAACAGATATCTTGTTAAGATCAAGCTGATGTTTCGTGGGATCAAATTGGTCAATTTCTGCATAAAGTACATAAAATGCGTAGGTGTTCCAAAGTGTGCCCAGGAATTTGCGCTGGGATTCGGAAACGTTTTTTGCAGAGAAACGGTTCGGCAGCCATGGCGCTGAATTGGAATAGAAATACCAGCGTACGGCATCGCTTCCCTGATCATTTAAAATATCCATGGGCAGAATGACATTGCCCTTGTGTTTGCTCATTTTTACGCCTTTATCATCTTGTACATGACCAAGGACAATCACGTTCTTATATGGAGCTTGATCGAACAGCAGAGTGGCAATGGCCATCAAAGTGTAGAACCAGCCTCTGGTTTGGTCAACTGCTTCGCTGATAAAATCAGCCGGGAAATTGTTTTCAAACATTTCTTTGTTTTCAAAGGGATAATGCCACTGGGCAAAGGGCATAGATCCCGAATCAAACCAGCAGTCGATGACTTCACTGACTCGGGTCATTTCACCGCCGCATTTGGGGCAGCGAAGCTTCACCTGATCAACGTAGGGTTTGTGAAGTTCTATATCTTCCGGACAGTTAATGCCCATCTCTTTCAGTTCTGCAATAGAGCCCACAACATGTCTGTGTCCGCAGCTGCACTCCCAGATGGGAAGAGGTGTTCCCCAATACCGGGAACGAGAAAGACCCCAGTCGATGATATTCTCCAGGAAATTGCCGAAACGGCCGTGTTTAATATTATCCGGCAGCCAGTTTACAGTATCATTGTTTTTTAACAGTTGATCTCTGACAGCGGTCATTTTGATAAACCAGGTATCACACGCGTAGTACAGAAGCGGAGTATCACAGCGCCAGCAGAATGGATAGCTGTGCTCAAACGGTACAACAGCAAAACACTGGTTTCTTTCTTTTAAATCCCGGATAATCAGCTTGTCTGTATCTTTGACAAACAAACCACTCCAATCACCAGTACAGTCAATAAATTTGCCCTGGGTATTGACATGGTTGATAAAGGGAAGTTCGTTTTCCTTCCCCACACGAGAGTCGTCTTCACCAAACGCAGGCGCAATATGTACAATTCCGGTACCGTCTTCCATGGTGACGTAATTGTCCGCAATGACGTAATATGCCTTTTTGTCCGGTTGAATAAAGGTATAAAGCGGCTCGTATTCCATACCGCACAGGTCGGTTCCAATATATTTTTCAAGAATCGAGACATCCTGATCACCAAAAATGCTTTTGACCAGTGCTTCTGCCAGAATATAGATGCCGTCTTCTGCTTGAACTTTCACATAGGTTTCTGATGGATTGACACAGAGTGCAACATTGGACGGCAGTGTCCAAGGGGTGGTAGTCCACGCCAGGAGATATTCTCCGTTCCTGCCAACAATAGGAAATTTCACAATAACGGAATTCTCTTTCACGTCTTTATAGCCCTGTGCGACTTCGTGGCTGGACAAGGAGGTGCCACAGCGGGGACAGTATGGCATGATTTTATGACCTTTATACAATAGGCCTTTATCCCATATTTGACGCAGAGCCCACCAAACGGATTCGATATAGTCGTTATGATAGGTTACATACGGATTATCCATATCGGCCCAAAAACCAACGCGCTCACTCATTTCTTCCCATTCGCTCTGATAGGTAAAAACGCTGTCTTTACATTTTTTGATAAAGTCCTCAATGCCATACTTTTCAATTTCCGGTTTTCCGCTGATACCCAGTGATTTTTCCACCTCCAGCTCGACCGGAAGACCGTGTGTATCCCAGCCGGCTTTTCTAAGAACATGATAGCCCTTCATGGTGCGGTACCGGGGGATTAAATCCTTGACTGCACGGGTAAGAACGTGACCAATGTGCGGTTTCCCGTTGGCAGTCGGGGGACCGTCAAAAAAGGTAAAATTCTCTCCACCTTCGCGGTTTTTCATACTCTTTTTAAATATATCATTTTTCTTCCAGAAATCGATCACTTCTTTTTCGCGGTCTACAAAGGAAAGATCAGTTGATACTTTGCGATACATATAAAAAGAACCTCCATTTCTATTTCTGTTTTGAATATAATAACAGAGCTGTTTGCTCCTGATCAAATTCAGCTTTCATCCAATTTAACTTATATAGTTTATAATAAAATGAAGCATTTGTAAAGAGGTAAAGTAAAAAAATATCAAAAAAGCTTTGTGAAAGAGGAAGAAAAAGAAAAACAGCTCCGCACAAATGTGGGAGCTGTCAATTTGCTACTGTTTAGTCAGAAGTATAAGGCAGCAGAGCGATCTGTCTTGCTCTCTTAATTGCGACAGTCAACTGTCTTTGGTGTTTTGCGCAGCAACCGCTAATTCTCCGAGGAAGAATTTTTGCACGCTCTGTTACATATCTTCTCAGTTTTGCAACGTCCTTGTAGTCAATGTAATCCACTTTATCCGCGCAGAAAGCGCAAACCTTTCTTTTTGCGCGTCTGGCTCTGGGACGCTCTGTTCTTCTTTCTTCAGCCATTTTGATTCGCCTCCTTTAAATCAAATTAAAACGGAAGATCATCATCGGTATCAAGCAGAGGGGTAAATGCATCCTCTGCGGCTGTTCCCGGATAGGAGGGCACAGCGGGTGCTTCTGGCACTGAGGGTGCGGATTGAGCCATATCTGCGCCGGAACCCGGCTGATAGGAGCTGCCGTCCTGGCTGCGTTTGCTCTCTCCAAAGCTTACTTCGCTGGCTACTACCTCCGTGGCATAATTCTTTTTGCCGTCCTGACCTTCCCAAGTCCGCGTCGCAATCCGGCCAATTACAATAATCATTTTCCCTTTGGAAAAATAATTGCTGACAAATTCAGCGGTTTTGTTCCATGCGACGCAATTAATAAAATCGGTTTGCCGTTTGTCGCCATATCCGTTGTCAATGGCAATGCTGAAACTGCAAACCGGTGTTCCCGAGCTCGTATGCCGCAGTTCGGGATCCCGTGTGAGTCTGCCCATTAATATTGCTTTATTAATCATAGACTAATCCTCCTCACGCTTTACAACGATATCTCTGATGATACCATCTGTGATTCCGTAAACACGTTCGAGTTCGGCGGGAAAATCAGGTTTTGATTTAAAGTTGACCAAAACATAATAACCTTCGGTCAAATCGTTGATCGGATATGCGAGTCTGCGTTTGCCCCAGTCGTCAACACTTTCAATCTCGCCGTATTTTTCGATCAATGACTTAAACTTTTCGATCAAAGCCGTAATCTCATCCTCAGTTTTGGTTGAATCGATTACAAAAATCGTTTCATACTTGTTGATGATTTCTGCCATGATATAAGTCACCTCCTTCTGGACTCTGACCCCTTATCTGATAAGGAGTAAGGATTTTTGTCAATACAACTTGGTTATTATATTATAAATTTCGCGGGTTGTCAAGCATATTTCCCATTTTTTTTCATAAATATGGAATTGTAACAATATATTAAGACAAGCTGTTTTTAAGGAGGAAACCATTATGAAAAAAATTGTTTTGGGGTTTTTCGTTATCTGTGTTGCTGTTTTTTTGATTCCGTCTGTTCTTGTCCCTGTAGCTGGGTTGTTTCAGCGGGAGAAAGAGGTGCCTGCCGCAGCGGATATTGTACCGGAGCAAGAGGGGGATGCAGTAACTACGGCGGTAATGCAGGATCCTTATCAAATTAGCCTGTACATAACGGCTTCCGGGGAAACGGTTACTATGGATTTTGAGGATTATGTTGCTGGTATTGTGGCAGAGGAGATGCCACCGTCCTATCCTAAAGAAGCATTAAAGGCTCAGGCGGTTGCGGCACGAAGCTATATGCTGAGTAAAATAGCCGGCTATCTGCAAAACGGTATTCCTGAGGAACATCACGGAGCACTGCTCTGTACGGATTATAGCCATTGTAAAAATTGGACTGCCCTTTCTGATACAAAAAAACGTTGGGATGCTAGATTTGCTGATGATTATGAACAAAAGATTCTGGAAGCCGTTCAGGAAACCCGTGGTGAATATTTGATTTATGATAATAAAGTAGCAAAAACT
Organism: Ructibacterium gallinarum; assembly: GCF_014982785.1. Taxonomy (GTDB): domain Bacteria; phylum Bacillota; class Clostridia; order Monoglobales; family Monoglobaceae; genus Ructibacterium; species Ructibacterium gallinarum. Next base: position 43,764 of record NZ_JADCKB010000014.1, on the reverse strand, counting down.
TTCTTTTATGCAGTCAGCAGCGGGCAGACGGAGACGGCGGAAGATGTTTGGGGTACTGCTTTGCCATATCTTCAGTCAGTGCCCAGCGAAGAAGATAGCCGGGCTGACGGTTACAGAAGCCGGGTGTTTTATCCCAAAGAAGCCTTTTATACTGTATTAAAGGGGGCGCGGCCTCAAATTTCTCTGAAAGAACCTTTATCTTCCATGCTTGGCAAGGTAACCTATACCCAAGGCGGGAGTGTTGCAACCATTGAATTGGGCGGAGAAATTTTTAAAGGTACGGAAATCCGCAGTATGTTTGGACTGCGAAGCGCACACTTTAATCTTCGGTTCGAAGAAGAGCAGGCGGTGTTTGAAGTTACCGGGTATGGGCATGGTGTTGGTATGAGTCAGTTCGGTGCAGGTGCTATGGCAGGAGAAGGTAAAAATTATCAGGAAATATTGATGCATTATTATTCTGGCGTTACACTTGCTTCCCTTTATCATAAAGCATAAAATTCTTTTGTGGATTTTGTTAACATTTACCCTAAGTTTTCTTATGGTTTCTATTTAACTTTTCCTATTTTTATGGTATAATATCACAAAAGAAAAAGATTGTGGTTTTTGGAGGTATGATAATGTCGCAAAATAAAATTATTACGATTGCCCGGCAGTTCGGCTCAGGCGGGCGGGACGTGGCAAAAAAAGTTTCTGAGTTGATGGGAACAGCTTTTTATGATAAAGAACTGATTGCAATTGCCGCCAAGGAAAGCGGGCTTTCAGAAACCCTGTTTGACGGGATCGAAGAAAAGCCGACCAATAGTTTGCTGTATTCACTGGTGATGGGAATTCAGTCTGGGCGCGGAACCTATTACCGTTATGGTGATGTTTTAAATTCCGATGGAATTTTTCGCATCCAGTCTCAGGTGATCAGGAATTTAGCGGAGGAGCATTCCTGTGTAATTGTTGGACGTTGTTCTGATTATATTCTGAGAGAACAAAAGAGGCTGGTGAATGTTTTTGTTCATGCCGATCTTGAATGGCGTGTCCGGCGGGTGATGGAGCTGTATCAGATGAAGGAAAAAGAAGCTGAAAATTTAATTACCAAAACGGATAAACGAAGAAGTTCTTTCTATAATTTTTACACCAATAAGGTATGGGGGAATGCGGATAATTATCACATTTCTTTAGATACTTCAAAGATATCGATTGACCAGACGGCAGAATTAATTGTTTCTTACGCAAATATGGCGATGGGAGAATAATTTTGCTCATGTCAAAGATTAGAAATTTTATCCTTTTTCAAAAAAAATGCGGGAACTACTTGTATTTTCTGAATTTTATGTTATAATAGACATAGAAAAAGAGAAATCCCTGCTTTGTTTGTGATAAAGGTTACAATGTAAAACCAACACATTTACGAAGGGGTCTTGTCTCCAAAAGCGGCGCACATGCCTCATGCTTATGCATCCAGTGGACTTGTAATGTTTTTGGGCGTTTCCCCACCTGGATTCCAGGTTTTTACTAAACCTTTTCATCACGGCACGGTGGGGCTTTTTCTTTTCTTTTTTATTTGGCTGTTGTAAATGTATAAAAATGCATATGTGTATTCTGGTACGCCTGCATGCGAAAAACAGATGCATTTTTGTCATAAAAAGCACTTGACAAATTTACCGAATTAAGATATAAATAATAAGTGTATTTATTTATTAATTTTGAGGGTTAGGGAGGATCATATTTTGCGGATCATTGCCGGTACGCGCAGAGGACTTCATTTGAAAAATCCCGATGGTTTGGATACGCGTCCTACCACCGACCGTGTCAAAGAATCCCTCTTTAATATTATCCAGTTTCATTTGCCGGTTCCATCGGTTTTGGATCTTTTTGCCGGCAGTGGTGCCCTTGGAATAGAAGCTTTAAGCCGCGGATGCGAGCATTGTGTTTTTACGGAAAAAAGCAGAAAGGCAGCAGCGTTAACCCAGGAAAATCTTTGCCGAGCCGGGTTTGACGGCAGAGCAGAGGTAGTTGTTTTAGATGCGCTTTCGTATTTAGAACATTGTGACCGGCGTTTTGACTTAATATTTTTGGATCCGCCTTATAACAAAGGATTCCTTATGCCGGTTTTACAGCGAATTGATCAATATGGACTGCTTGCTCCGGGCGGCATTTTGACCGTTGAAACGGAAAAAGCAGGAGAGGTAGTGCCGGATTCCTTCTTTTCTTGTAAAAAGACAGCGGTTTACGGCAAAACTGTAATTACCATACTGCAGGGGTGAAACTATGAAAACAGTTGTTTATCCGGGAAGCTTCGATCCCTGTACCAATGGCCATTTGGACGTGATCGCGAGATCTGCCAAGTTGTTTGACCGGGTGATTGTAGCTGTGCTGGTTAATCATACAAAAAAACCGGCGTTTACGGTGGAGGAGAGAGTGGCTCTTTTAAAGACCGCGGTCGCGGATCTGCCAAATGTGGAAGTACATTCTTTTTCTGGGCTGTTGGTGGATTTTATGAAGCAAGTTGGTGCAACTGTTATCATTAAAGGAATCCGTGCTATGTCGGATTTTGAATACGAGTTTCAGATGGCGTTAACGAACCATGCATTATATCGGGATATTGAGACATTGTTTATCCCTACGAGTAAAGACTACATGTTTTTAAGCTCCAGTATTGTGAAAGAAATTGCCAAATATGGCGGCCCTTTGAACGGCCTGGTGCCTGAGGCATTGATTCCTGTTATAAATAAGCGGTGTGCCGAACGGTAGCCGTGTTTTCATATCCCATTATTATTTTAGGAGGTAGCCAAAATGGATGCTTTAGAATTATTAGATGAATTAGAGGATATTATTGATAAAGGGGCTTCGGTGCCGTTTTCTGGCCGCTGTATTTTAGAACGGGACGAGCTGCTTGATGTGTTACAGGAACTGAAACTGAAGCTTCCGGAAGATTTAAAGCAAGCGAAATGGATTAAGGAAGAACGGCAGCGGATTTTGCAGGAAGCGCAGGCTGAGGCAGATGAAATTATTAAAACTGTAGAGAAAAAAGCAGTATCTATGGTAGATGAAAACGAGATCACCAAACAAGCCATTGCCCAAGGAAAACAAATTGTAGAGCGTGCCCAGGCTGAGGCACAGGCCATTTCTGATTCCGCCTATAATTATTCAGACAATCTTTTGGAAACGGTGGAAAAGGTTGTTTTGGGTTCCATGAAAGAAATGGAGCAATGTGTAGCCATTGTACGCAATAACCGCAGTGAGCTGCGTGGTGGACACGAACAGCAGGTTCCTACTGCTTTACCAGAGGAAGAGGCATAAGCTGAAATGTATGTATAGTATTATAAAACTCCCAAAAAAACAGTTGCTGTTTTATGGGAGTTTTGTTTTGTCCTGCTCGCTTTACCAAAGTTAGCTTTTGTGTAGATTTTCCACAATGACCAGGTCATCGCCTATTTTTTTTATTTTTTCCCAGGGAATCACGCGGTCGGGTTCTTTTCCGAGCAGACCGAAAGCTTTGTATCCTCCAGGGACGCTAATGGAAATCACTCGCCCGGTTACAGCATCCAGTTCCAAATTAGATATAAAGCCAAGGCGTTCGCCGTCCCCAACATGAATGACTTCCTTTGAACGCAGTTCTTGAAAGGTATAGGTCATTTTTTCTCCTCCTTTTCCGATGTTGTTTTGTATATATTTATGTTATGCGGCATATTTTTATGTTTCATGGAACAAAGAAATCCAAAAATTATATAAAACAAGGTGTCCATTGGGATTCTGAACTTGAAATGTATTGTGTAAGGAAGCTGGAAATCAACATAAGAAAATAGTACTTATATTGGCAGAAAACATGATGTGACTTTACTTAATTCAGGGGCTTTATGCTGTATTGATTGCTTGTGTTGTAGTTCATCTCCTTGATAATATGTAAAGCGAATTTACTTGACAGATAAAATATTTTAGCTTTATTTTATTAAATTTTTAAACTAATTGTGTAAAGTGAAAATGCTTTCCGTATATTTTTTGTGTCAAATTTTATTTCGTTTTTCTGCGAAGAAAGAAATGGCGAACCAATATTTATATATCTCCTCTCAGGGAGTTTAAACCAACTTTTTTGATTGTCAGGTGTGCGCCGTCAAAAAAAGATGGACGATCATTTATTTGTTTTATAAAAGGAAATCCTCTTTTGCAGGTTTTCCTTTCGATTATGCCTTTTTTTGTATGGAAAACTATTATTTTCTTTGCCTTTTTTCCCGGTATTTCCAGATTTTCTATGGAATACCGGAGAAATGAGAAACATCTAAAAAATATACACCATTTTCTAAAAAAACAATGTTTACAGCTTTGTCTTTGTGTACTACAATCAGTGTATGAAAAGCAGCTTGGTTTATAGTTCCCTCTATAACAGACTGCTTTTCTTAGTTTATCAGACAAGGAGGAATTTGTATGAAAAAAGGGATAGGCGCACTGACCGTCCTGGCGCTGCTGATGAATTTGTTTGCGGTACCGGCAGGGGCGGCAGAGGGGCTGCGTAGTACAGTGCAGACTGAAACAGCAGAAACTGTCTCAGAAATGCCCCAGGCGGCTGCCGGAGAGAATACAGTTTCAAATGGTCTTCTGACAGAGGGGGATGCAGCTTCGGATTTAGACGAACCTGATGAAACAGAAATCAGCGATGTTTCGGTGGATGGAGAGAAAACGACGGAAAACACAGTCGGCGCTCAAAACAGCGAAACAGAGAATCTGGTTGCGTTATATGGAGAAGGAAATATTATCAAACTTCCTGTCATTGCTGATGCAATGGTTCAAGTTGGCACGGCAGGAAATAATTTTGGAGCTACAGAAGTAAACTTTTCTGCTGCCCGGGATGGCGTATTGAGCCGGGAAATTTTTTTGAAATTTGATTTGTCCCAGGTACAGCAACCTGGAACTGTCATCAGTAAAGCGGAGCTTGCTGTAACCTATGGCCATGATGAGAGCCTAGATACAAGAAATGCAAGAGAATATCAGCTCTTTTATGTTTCAGATGATAGCTGGACAGAAGGCAGCAAAAACAATGCTAAGCCGGACAATACTACGGATATTACATGGAATAATTCCAGAAACCTGGCAAATAATTCAGTAAAAATTTTTGATTCCGGTACGGATTTATTGATTAAATCAAATACCACGCCGACTTTGATGGATATCACTGATGCTGTGGCAGGGGAGCAGGATTCGTATCTTAGCTTGCGTCTGGTGACAGGTTATACTGGAAACCAAACCTGGGGTATCCATATATTCTCGAAAGAGGCTCTGGTAGATCCGGAATACCAGCCCCACTTGGTTTTGACTCTGGAAGATGATCCGGATATGATTCTAGTGGTAAATGATGCACGTGGTATAGTGATACAAGATCAAAATGGGGAAGAAGCAGATTTAAATGCAGTAACGGAAAATTTGATACTGCCGTCGAAAGGACAAAGCGGTGAGACAGATATTTATTGGGAATCCAGTGATCCATCTGTGATTGACCCGAGCGGAACGGTGATGCGGCCGTCCTTTACGGAAGATGATAAAGAAGTAACACTGACTGCCACGGCAATCAAAGGGGCGGCAACTTATTCCAGAACCTTTACAGTCAAGGTGCTAAAGACCAGCCCCACAGATGAAATGAAAGCGGAATATGATTTTGAGCAGCAGGCAAAACCCTTTGACGGTATTACAGTCATTTCTGATATAGAATTTCCTTCCACAGGTGACTTTGGTTCCCAGATAACATGGAAAAGCGGAATGCCCGAATATTTGAGCGACGATGGTAAAGTGAACCGGCCCAAAGATGGGGATGCCAGAGTTCCGGTAACGGTTACGGTCACCAATGGAGAAGCAGTTATAGAACATGAAATTTGCATTATTGTTCCTATGATTAGTGACGGGAACCGCAGTTCTTTAAAGGCATCTTTGGATCAAGTATATGCATATGCGCTGGATTATGTGGGGGCTATGCCAGAAGGTGGAGCGCCTGGGCAGGTGGCATCGGCGGACAAGGAAAATGCCTTGACAAAAATTGAAAATAGCTATAACAGCATTACGGATGCTTCTACCGCTGGCAATATTAAAGCGTCTATTGAGGAAATTGCGGGATCGATGAAAGAACTTATTGGAACCGCGGTGCAATCGGATGCTGTGGTAGATGAGGAAAACAATGCATTGGAGTTTTCCGCCTATCGGATCCAGCTGATGCAGGATGTGGTTGACGGCGAAATCAATATGATGACAGAACCGGAGATGTACCCAGCTTCTGCCCGATTTGCTTTGCAGGAATATATTGATTACGCAAACTCTGTACTTGACGGAACCTATGAAAGGCCTTTTACCAGAAACCGTTCCTTTGCAGAGCCAAGGCCGGACGAAGCGATACAATTTGCGTTAAAGCGGTATTCCAAAACCTATCCGGGATACAGCTCTACCATGGGAATGTCAGAAATGAATGGTTGGTATTTGACCCAGCATATTTTAAATGATGTTTTACAGACAATAAAACTATCTCCTTCTGATGATACATATGTGCAGAAGAAGGGTGAGAACCCTCACGGAAGTGAAGTGAGCATGGGTGCCGGAAATGGCCGGTTGGCGCTAATTAAATTTGATTTAAGCGAAATCGGCGGCGAAATTTCCAAGGCAACACTGCAGTTGTATAATGCTACTAACAACAACAATCAGGTACTGCTGTATCAAATCCCCCAAGATATCAATGCACAATGGGATGAAAAATCCATGACGCTTGATAAATGGTTGGAAATCAATCAGACAGATAATATGTATTGTTTAGAAGATATACAACCGTTGCTGGTGCAGTTCGGGTCAGGAAGCAGCAATACACGCAGCTCTCTTTCTGTAACCAATCAAGTCATTGCCCAGCAAAATGCGGATGAAACCATTGGATTTGCTGTTTGGGATGTTCGAAACCCAGCGCCCAAATATCCTTCTGGATTTCATTCAAAAGAGGCAACCAATGCGTCTTTGCGTCCTGTTTTGGAGATTAAAATTAATGAGGTAGAGCGTTCCAAAATGGATGAAATGTATCAGAAGGCAATGGAGAGCGCTGATGCAATGCTGGAATCCGCAGTGGTTGGTGGAGATGTTGGACAGTATCCAGCAGAGAGTTATGATGCTTTAACTTTAGCAAGAGACGATGCTGAGAGAATTTATGCAAGCGGAGACACTATGTTAACCGGAAAAGCGCTTGTGAAAATCTATGACGCCATATGGAATATGTATAATACACAGATTCTGCGTCAAGATATTGAGCCGCTTTCCAATACATTTTTCACGGAAGAGGATGTCATTGAATTTTCTAACAAGATCAACAAATACAGTGTGCTTCAGGATCAATACAATTATCTAAAACAGCTTTCGGATGAAATGGATTTAACCCAGGTGGAACGGCTGTTCTGGATCATGAATGAGGATCATACAAGAGAGGAAATTAACCAATATTTTAAACTGTGGAGCAGTATGCCAACCACGAATTTTAAGGTTCCGAATAATACGGCGTATGCTACCTTGGAGCTATACCTCCCATCGGTAGAGCATGAAAATCAGGAGGATCCTAAAAAAGTTGGCCATGTCTGGATTGACGATATTAGCATTACTGGAAGCGGCGATCCCATCGTGATTGAAAATGCCGGATTTGAGTCAGGAACGGATAAACCAGAATATTGGGAATATGTAACCTATCAGGGAAATCCGCAGTTTAGCTGGGAGTCAAGAGGCAATTATGTGTATTCTGGTTCCCGCAGTATTTATATTCAAAACCCCACGGCGGAAGATCAGGGCGGTATTCGCTATACAGAAAAGATTCCGTTGGTTGCCGGACAGAGTTATTCTATTTCCATACGGAATAAAATAGATGAAAAGCTAAACCGCGGTATTGTGCCGGTGATTACTTATTACAATAAGAATGACGAAGCAATTGGAACATTTACCACCAACTGGAACAATAAATCCAGTACGGGAAATCAACTTTCTCAGGCACAGGCAGATGCTATTGTTTATGCGGTAGAACATGATATTTATTATGCCCAGAAAGCGAAAAACAGGCTTTTGTATTCCATCAATGATTTTTGTCAGGGTGCAGAATATTGGATGATGAAAAATAACCGTCCGGACGGGATTGACGCATACGGCGAAGTGCAGGGCGGAAGAATTATGCAAAGCATCTGCACTGCATATACCTTGATTAAAGACTCGGGCGTTTTTACGGAGGAAGAGTATGAGCAGTTTATGAATGCGGTGGAGTATCTTGCAAAATTCCTTTTGGATTCCCGCGACAGAACGACAGCTGACCCAGAGGATATCGTGGTTGGCGGAAACTGGCTCACCGACCAATCCTGTGGTGCGGCTATGTATGGCATTACCTTCCCGGATCAGAAGGATGCAAGACAGTTTTTGATGAACGGTTCTACCGTGCTGTATGAACAGTTGAAGCGGACGGTATATGATGACGGAGGCTGGCCGGAAAGTATCCGGTATGTGGGTGCGGTTATCCAAAAATTTGCTCCCTTTGCCAGAGTTATCAATATTGCCCGGGGAGATGACTGGTGGGGAACTACCAATCTTCCTAAGATGTTTGAATATGCAATTAACACTTCCACGCCGCCGTACAGCTATTTTAACAATCAGATAGGTACGCCGCCTTTTGGGGATGCGGATCTAAAGAATTCATCCTCGATTTTTGCTTACTGCGGTCAGTACTATGATCAGGTTGCAAAGGTAAATCCGGAGCTTGCCCAGTGGATGCAGAAAATGTGGCTGATGTCTGGTTCACCTATGAGTGGCTACAGCGGTGAAAGTGTTGCTCTGATGAATTTCTTTAACCCTATGGAATTTGACTTTGGTGACGCGAATTATCCGCTTCAGCTGGGTGACTACCAGTCAGCTACCACAGGGGTATATATTTTCCGTGAGAACTATGGCAGGGATAATGCCAAATACTTCTTTACCATGTCAAATGATACTGCGCTGGGACACGGACATGCGGATCAAGGTTCGTTTATCCTATATGCCAATTCGGTACCATTGGTCATGGATCCAGGTATTGAGAGTTATTTTACTTCCAGCAGAGGCTGGTATGCCAATACATCTTCTCATGCGGCATTGCTATTTACCAAGGATGGAAAAACCCCGGAAGCAGGTCCTACCACCAGCAGGCGTGACAGTATTTTCAGTTCCAATGAAATGGACTATATCCGGGTGCGGACTACCTGGACCAGAGTCAATGATGCCATTGACTATCGAAATTACGCATTGTTGGAGAATGGATTTAACGCGGTTGTCATTTGGGATCAAATTGACGGAGCGCCCAATAACACAATTTTCAATATGCCTGTAGTGGCAAAATCGGCTACGGTACAAGGAAATGTGGTAACTTCAAAAGGCTTTTTTGATACCAATTTAAAGACCACGGTATTAGAACCGGCAGACGTGCAGATCACCACCGAGTTCAAACCAACTACTCCGGTTGGACCCAAGGTGAACGGCGAGAATGTTATGAATTATGTGATGAGCACAGCGCCGAAGGATTCCAATCACCTGGTTGTACTGGAACCGCTAAAGAGCGGGCAGAACTCGCTTTCTATCAGCGAATTGCAGTGCGAAGATCCAACAGTTACGGCATATCGTTTGACAAAGGTGGACGGAACCTATGCGGTTATTGTGGCCAATAGTTCGGGATATGTCAAAAATGTGTCATTAAGTTCCAGCAAAGCATTAATTGATATGCAGACCGGTACGAACTATGCGTCTTCTGGCGGTAAGGTGACGGTTCCTGCCCAGGGCGGAAGATTGACAGTGCTAAAATCCGAAGACGTAAAGGCGCCGGAGCCCATGAGTGTGGAAATCAGCGGTGATGCGATGCTAAAGATCCCGACCGCTGGTGTCAGCTATGGAAAATACAGTGCGAATGTCATCAGCCAGTATAATAATACCTTATCCGGCCAAACGGTTCGTTGGAGCCTTGGCGGCAATGTTTCCGGCGTTTCGATCAATGAAGAAACCGGAACTGTTACTGTGTCCCCTGAGGCCAGAAATGGAGCTGAGGTGACAATTACAGCTGCGGCAGGAGAGATTTCTTCCTCAAAAACAGTTCGGCTGTCTACGGTAGATTCTCAGCGGAGCAGCTTGGTGATTACCGGGCCGGACACAGTGACCATGAACGAAGACGGCACCCAGACCTCTGTGGTTTATGAAGGACAGGTGCTGGATCAGTTTGGCTATCCCATGGAAGATCGGATTGTTTGGAGCCTGTATCAGCCGGTGGATGGCGTCACCGTAGATGAAGGGGTACTCATTCTGGATCCGGATGTTCCCGTTGGAACTGTAGTTACCATTGTAGCAAAATCCGCATCCAGTGTGGCGGCGGTTTCCTCTAAAACGGTTAGAGTAGCAGAAAGAGCGGCAAGTTCTATTGTGCTCAATGGTATGAAATATGTCTGTCCGCCGGAAAGCGGAGAACGCAGTTTTGTTTACACGGCTGATATTGTGGATCAAAACGGAAATATCTTTGGCGACCAGAGTGTTACTTTTGCACTTGTGGATACAGATGAACGGATATCCATGGATGAAAATGGCACCCTAACCTTGCAGGCGGGGATTCCGGAAAATACGGAAATCAAGATTGAAGTAACATCAAAGGCAAATCCGACCCTAAGCCAGATTTTCTCTGTGTTTACCGCACTGAATGTTCCGGATGAAATTACCTTGAGTGGAAAGAGCTCGATTACCGCTCCTGCAAAGAGCAGTACCTCTTATCATTACACTGCCAAGGTTTTGGATTATAATGGAAAGGAAATGTCTGCACCGGTGGTTTATCAGTTAGATTCCAATCCTTCTGGTGTCGTTTTGGATCAAAACAGCGGCGTCTTGACGGTTCGGTCTACTGCGGTTAGCACTGAATTTACTATAACCGCTGCAGTTTCTGGGTTTGAAGATCAGATTTATGACAGCATTGAAGTGAAGCTGACGTCAAATAACAGCAGTGGTGTACCGAATAATCCCGGCGGCTCTGGTAGTTCCGGCGGTGGAAGCTTTGGCGGAGGCGGAGGTGCAGGCGGCTCTGGCTCTGGAAGCGGAACAGGAAATAATGGAAATGGAAATCAGGAAATACAGGATCAGCCCGTATTTTCGGATGTGCCTACCGAACATTGGGCCTATACCTACATTGAAAAGCTGGCAGATCTGGCTGTCGTAAACGGAAGCGATGATGGAAACTTTTATCCGGATCAGTCGGTTACCCGTGCTGAGTTTGCGCAAATGCTCACGAAGACCATGCAGCTTCAGCAAAATGGTGAAGCAGAGTTTTCTGATGTAGCCGAGGATGCTTGGTATTATCATGCGGTAACCTGTATGGCTTCCCAAGGTTTGGTCAAGGGATATGAGAATGGCACTTTCCGTCCTGACGCAAATATTACCCGAGAGGAAATGGCGGTAATCCTTGACAGAGCAGTTTTGATGCAAGGAATAGAAATTTCTCCGGAAACGGAAATCACATTTACGGACGAAGATGCGATTGCGGATTACGCCGCAGATGCTGTGAAAGAGATTACGTCGCTTGGGTTATTGCAGGGATTCCCTGATGGTTCGTTTGGACCGGGACGCAATGCGACAAGGGCAGAGGTTTCAGCGGTAATTTTCCGATCGCTGCACATTTTTGGAAGGGAGTAAGAAAATGTTGAAAAAATTTGTTTCTATAATAGCGGCTGTGGCAATGATGCTGAATGTATCTGTTTTTGCCGCAGATACGGTACAGGAAGAAACGGCTCCGGTGATGGATGAAAGTTTTGTGCGGGTTCTTTCCGTTTTGGATTTTCTGGATATTTTGGATCAGGAAAACTTCGATCCGGAAGGAAGCCCAACCCGGGCGGAATTTGTGAAAGCAAGCGTGCGGGAATATGGCCTGGGTGCAGTGGCGCAAACTGCTGAGCCGTCTGGTTTTACAGATGTTTCTGACGAGTATGATGGATATATTTCTGTGGCAAAATCTATGGGTATTGTCAATGGCTATACCGAAACCGAATTTGGCCCTGATGACGCGGCAACCTATTTTCAGGGACTAAAGATCATGGTCTCCATGATTGGCTATAAATCCGTCATTGAAAATCCGGAAGGATATCCAGATGAATATTTTAATGTGGCGGCAAAGAACGGACTTTTAACAGGTGTTTCCGCAAAGGCTTTTGACGAGCCAATGACCAACCGGGATATGGCGCTGATGCTTTACAACGCGCTGGAAACCAAAATGTTAGAGCCGCTTAGCTACGGTGAAGACAGAGAGTACACGGTAACGGATAACACCATTTTGGGATCTGTTTTGAATGTGACAAAAGCGTCGGGAGTGGTTACCGCTAATCCGGTAACCTCCATCGACTCACCGGATCAGGCTGCGCCAGAGGGATGTGTTACCATTCTTTCTGACGGCAAAAGCGCGTCTTACCGGGTAGAAAATACGGATATCGCCGATATGCTGGGTGTTGAGGTAGTGTACTATTTCTATCAAGACAGTCAAAGCACGGAACCGATCCTCTTGGGATATTATATTGCTGATGGAAGTAAAATGATGGAAATAGAGGCAGATCAAATCGAGCAAATCAATGAGGATTCTTTGGTCTATTACAGGGAGTCGGCAGGAAATAGCAGTAAGCTTTCCTTCCGCAAAGGGATCCGGATTATCTTTAACGGCAAGGCAGTTACAGCGGAAGAATACAATATGAACTTGCTGGATATCAATCAGGGAACACTGCGGTTTGTTTCTGGAAGTGGTTCTCAGTATGACACTGTTTTGATTTTCTCTTACCAGAACACATTGATTTCCAGTGTAAACGAGGCAGAACAGGAGATTTATTTTTCCGATAATATCCATGGCCTTTCTAAAATGGTGCTGTATGACCTTGATTCTCTGGAATTAACGAAAAACGGAGAAGAAGCAGAACTGACTGACCTTGTGAAAAATGATGTGGCTGCAGTGGCTTGGAGCCTGGATCAAAAAGCGGCACGGATTTTGGTCAGTGATCAGATGGTCAGCGGCAAGGTAACGCAAATGAACGACGTTGATGACAAAACCATGCTTTCTATTGATGATGTTTCCTATCAGCTGGCATATGATGCGCCGGAAAAAATCAAACTGGGCGATGAGGGAACCTTTCTGCTGGATCCGTTCGGACATATTTTCTGCCCGTCGGATAGCACGGCCGCCGGAGGGCTGCTGTATGCTTATGTGATGGATAAGACGGCCTTGACGTCGCTGGATACCACGTATATGGTAAAACTCCTGGATCAAAGCGGTGAAATTTTGACCTTGAATCTTCAGTCAAAGGTGCGGGTGAATGATGAAAGTATCAGTGATGAAGCGGCATATGCCGCAGTCAAAGAGGATACGTTGATCCAGTATCAGAGAAATTCTGATGATTTGGTTCAAAAAATTTATACAGCCACTGACTATACCAATAATACCGAATATCGCGGTTATGATGAAGAAGTATTCTCTAAGGATAACCCCAGTAATTCTATGTACTTTAAAAATACGGCCATTCCCAGTTTTGGAGGGCTGTACCTGGTGCCGCAGAGCGTGCCGGTATTTAATATTCCCGACGAAAAGGAAGATGAGGATTATTATATGGTAACAGATACCTCCATATTTACCTCAGATGTCTTTTACAACGTGGAACTTTTTGATGCGGATAAAAGACGTCAGGTGGGCGCGGTGGTAAACCGCGGTGTTGACCTCAATGCTTCGTCAGAAGCAACCCTGCCTTGGAACAGCGCCGCTTTGGTGGTGCAGAGCATGGAGACGATTTATCATGAAGAACGGGGCATGCTGAACGTCATTACTGGTTATCAAAACGGTGAGCTTGTGACCATTATTCCTACGATTTCCAATAATACCCGGTTCCCGGAATTGGGTGATGTGGTGATGGAAGAGCCGGATAAAGAAAACAGCACCTTGTTCTCGGATTTAAGAGTCGGGGATGTGATTCAGTATAAGCTGAACGCCAAGTCAGAAGTGGACGCATTCCGGGTTCTGTACCGGGCAGGTGATGATCTGGGAATCCGGATCTGGAACGGTGCAAACTATGCGGTCAATCTGCTGACCGCGGTGTCTATGGTGGCGTATGCGGATGAGGATACGCTTTGCATCACGATTGACGATAACAAGAATAACACACCAGTGAGCAATCGCGTTTTTGCTTTGCCTGAGGACGTTAATGTGTATCAGTTTGACGGCCGAAAAAATGAAGTGCGTATGGATCAGCTGGAAAACCTGGTTTCCATGGACAATTCCTTCTCCGGGGCAGATAAAATCTTTATTCGGGCATATCGCGATGCGGTGGCAGACATTGTGATTTTAAAAGGAGTGGATTGATATGAAACAAATCTCCCTTGGAAAAAAACATGCGGCAAAGGCTGAAAAGTTAAGCGTTCGGGAGTCGCTAATCAAACATTTCCGGGCGGACAGTGCGCTGTATGTTATGTTTTTGCCTGTCTTTCTCTACTACCTGATTTTTCACTATATTCCCATGGGTGGAATCATCCTTGCATTTAAGGATTTTTCCCCCAGATTGGGGATACTGGGAAGTCATTGGGTTGGAATGGAGCATTTTATTGAGTTTTTCTCCAGCCCTAAATTCTTTAATGTTTTGTGGAATACGCTGCGTATTAGTCTTGCTAATTTGATTTTTGGTTTTCCCGCTCCGTTGATTCTGGCCCTCTTGCTGAATGAACTGCGGGGACAAAAGTTTAAAAGAACGGTACAGACGATTACTTATCTACCGCATTTTATTTCTTTGGTGGTAGCAGTAGGGTTGGTTTTAGATTTTACCAAACGGGACGGAATCATTAATGATATTTTGGTGATGTTTGGCGGCGACCGTATTTCCTTTATGAGTGAGTCCTCTTTCTTTACACCGATTTATGTCATTTCCGGTATCTGGCAGGAAATTGGCTGGGGATCTATCATTTATTTAGCGGCCCTTTCCGGCATCAGTATGGATTTATATGAAGCGGCGACCATTGACGGCGCCGGCAGATGGAAGAAGATGCTGCATGTTACCATTCCCGGTATTATGCCTACGGTAATCATTATGCTGATTTTGAAAATGGGACAGATGATGTCTTTGGGCTCAGAGAAAATTATTTTGATGTACAATGATTTGATCATGGATAAGGCGGATATTATATCATCTTACGTATACCGACTGGCATTTGGAACCGCTCCGGATTATGGTTACAGTACCGCAGTCAATTTATTTAATACAGTAATCAATGTGATACTTTTGCTGTCGGCCAATTATGTGTCGAAGAAATGCAGCGAAACGAGTTTATGGTAGGAGGTGGAATTCATGGTTGAACGAAGATCGGCTGGATCATTGATTTTTGATATTTGTAATGTGATTATTTTGACACTGCTTTCATTTATCTGTTTGTATCCCATGCTCTATGTCCTGTTTGCGTCCATGAGCAATCCTACGGAAATATCGCAGAATGCGGGAATTCTGCTCTGGCCCAAAGGTTTTCAGCTTGAGGCATATAAAGCGGTTTTCCAAAACGATGATATTGTGAGCGGATATTTAAACACTTTGCTCTATGTGATTGCGGGAACCTCCATCAATATGACATTGACGGTTCTGGGAGCATATGTGCTTTCCAGAAAGGATTTCAAACCGCGAAACTTTTTTATGATGTATATTACCATTACCATGTTTGTTAGCGGAGGCCTGGTTCCCTCTTATTTGCTGGTAAAAAATATTGGGATTTTAAATACCCGCTGGGCGATTTTACTGCCCACAGCAATTAATGTATTTAACCTGATTATGACCCGTACCTATTTCCTGACCATTCCTGACAGCCTTGAGGAAGCAGCCAAAATAGATGGAGCAGGCCACTGGCGCATTTTGGCCAATGTCATGCTGCCGCTTTCTACCCCAATTTTGGCTGTAATAGGGCTTTACTACATGGTGGGTCACTGGAACAGCTGGTTTAATGCGATGATCTACTTAAAGGATCGGAATACCTGGCCGCTTCAGCTGATTCTGCGTGAGATTCTGATACTCAATGAGAGCGGCTCTATGATGGAAAATACCTTTACCATTGATAAGTTGCCCATCGCGGAAAATATTAAGTATGCTGTCATTATTGTTGCGACCGTGCCTATTTTGTGTGTGTATCCATTCCTGCAAAAATATTTTGCAAAAGGTGTTATGGTAGGCGCAATTAAAGGATAAAAAATATAATTTGACGGATATTAAAATTTGGAAAGGAGTTTTTACAATGAAAAACATGTGGAAAGTCATGGCAGGTGCGGCTGCAGCTGTTTTGCTGATGAGCGGCTGTGCCGCATCGGATCAGGAGATTGCTTCTTCTGATGTAAAGCCGATTGATCTTGATTCGGTTACACCGGAAGAAAACACCATGCCCATTACCAATGAACCCATTACCTTATCTGCGATTACGACCAGCAAGGTGTCGGTTGCGGGAAAAACCTACTCGTATAATGAAATTAAGGCTTTTCAGGAAATGGAAAAAATCAGCGGAATCAAAGTCGACTTTCAGGTTGTGGAAAATGAGAGAGTGAACCTGATGTTTGCCTCGGATGACCTTCCTGATTTGATGCTTTTAAACTGGGGCGGCATTGGTGGCGCGCTGACCTATGCTGAGGATGGCCAGATCCTTGCTTTGGATGACTATATGGGGAAATATGCGCCCAACATTGTCAAATATATGAAAGAAAACCGCACTGTTTATCCCCAGATGACGGAGGCGGACGGAAAAATGTATACATTCCCGTTTATTCGTGGCGATCAGGAACTTCGGGTTTTCCAGGGCTTTCAGATTCGTCAGGACTGGCTGGATAAGCTGAATCTTGAAATGCCGCAGACACGTGATGAGTTTTATAGTGTGCTTAAGGCATTTAAAGAGCAGGATCCCAACGGCAACGGCGTTGCAGATGAGGTCCCCTATATCGCAGAAAAGACCTTTGGTATTGACAGGATGTACAACTTCTGGGGCAAGGATGCGTTTTATGTAGATAACGGAACGGTAAAATGCGGTTGGACAGAGCCTGAATTTAAAGAATATGTCATTTGGCTGAATCAGCTTTATCAAGAGGGATTGATTGACCCGGATTATGCAATTACCGACAAAACCCAGTTTGATTATAAAGTTTCCAATGAACTGGCAGGTGCCTGGTATGGCTTGGCCGGCGGCGGTTTGGGCCGTTTGATGACACTGATGGAACCGGTAAATCCTGAATTTGACATTGCAGGTATGCCGTGGCTTGAGGCAGATGATGGTAAAAAATATGTGGTAAACAGCGAATATGTTACGGAGGCCTCTACCCTTGGCTATGCGGTTTCTACTCAGTGCAAAAACATCAAAGAAGCGGTAAAATGGATGGACTATGCTTACAGCGAAGAAGGAATTCGTCTTTTTAACTTTGGTATTGAAGGCGAGAGCTATACCATGGAAAATGGTGTACCGACTTATACCGATTTGATTGTGAACAATCCCCAGGGACTGCCTATGTCGGAGGCAATCGGTCTTTATGCGGTGCCAAGCGGTTATCCAACGCTGCAGAGTCTGGATTATTTTGATCAGTATATGCAGCCCAAGCAGAAAGCCGCTATTAACGTCTGGAAGGACGCAGATGCCAGCCGGTCGATCCCGTCTTTGAAATTTACGGCAGATGAATCCGATAATGTAAATAAAAAATATAATGAGATTAAGAGTTATCATGATGAGATTATTAATAAATTCATTGTCGGCAAGGAACCGATTGAGAATTTTGATACCTATCTCAGCACGATTCAGACCATGGGAATTGAGGATGTTGTAAAATCCTATCAGGCAGCATATGACCGGTACAGCAGCCTGCTGAATAAATGAGCCATATGAATCAGGTGAAACGTTTTTTAAAAAGTACGTTTTTCCGGTTTATGGCAGCGTTTTTGGTAGTTGCTGTGTTTCCGATGATTCTTTTTTCGGCATTGATTATCAATTATTTTGCGGAAAATCACCGGAGGGTAATTTTACAGAATTATCAAAGCTCTCTTGCAGGTATGGCGGACAAAATGGATACTACCTATCTGGATGCTGTGAATATTTTGCATGAAATTGATGCCCAGTATCTTTTCTCTTCGGACGCTCCTGCTATGCTGCGTTATTATCTCAATAAGAACAGCAATCTTGAAAATATTATCTTTGTGGCTCCTGATGGTGTTTGGGAATTGGAGTCAAAAGAAAATAAATATAAAAATGTTTTCTTTGATTTTCAGGATGCTGAGTGGTTTGAGGCAATGCGTGAAAAAGGGGAGGACGTGGTGATTACACATCTTCACGATCAGCCATACTTTAATGGCGTCAATGATTACGTCATCAGTATTGTTAAGAATTATTATGATCATTCCGGCGAATATGCCGGAATGATCATTCTTGACCTGAATATCAATTATTTTCTGGATTTATATCGCAGTTCAGGAATGAGTGATGTTGAGAAGCTGGAAGTTGTGGATCAAAATAATATATGTATTTATTCGACTTCTGTATACGAAATAGGCGGGGATTTTGTACCGGAAAACCTGAATCGCCTGAATGCAGAACCAACAGACGCTGCAGTAAATGATTTGGGGGATGCGTTCTATCTTGTTGCCAAAAGCGAAAATATGGGCAATACTCTTTTCTTACAATTAAATAATCGGCGTATTTTTGCAGATTTATACAATATGCAGAAATATTTGCTAATACTTGGAATTTTTGCCGTCATGGTCATTGTTTGCCTGTCGGTTTATTTTGCTTTTTCTATGTCGGAGCCGCTGAAGGCGGTTTTACAGAAACTACAAAAAATTAAAGCAGGAAATTTTGATTTGGAAAAAACACCATGCCGGGATGACGAAATTGGTATTATATCTTCTGGCGTGGATGATATGATCCGCGATTTAAAAGCCTATATTGACAAGGAATATTTTTATCAGCTCAAGCAGAAGCAGACGGAACTGAAGGCGCTGAAAATGCAGATCAAGCCACATTATATCTATAATACGCTGGAGATTATCCGGGTAACAGCAAAGGAAGAAAAGGCAGGAAAAACTGCTGTCATGATCAGTGCGCTGGCGGAGCAGCTGCGGTATTTACTTGATACCGGTTCTGAATTTGCTTCTCTTGAGGATGAACTTAATAATGTGAAACGGTATATAGAACTGATGCAATTCCGATTTGAAAATTCGGTTGACATCAATATTGATTATCAAGTAGATGAACAGGCGCTCTCATACCGGGTACCAAAGATTATTTTACAGCCCATTGTGGAAAATATCTTTAAGCATGCAATTTCTGAGACTACAACGCATCTTTTGATTGCAATTCATGTCACATGTACCGAAAATGGTATTGAAGCGGCAGTTTTTGATAATGGCCGGGGCATGGACGGACAGGTTGCTGCAGCTGTTTTATCACAAGATAGCAGTGAAAATGTGCATATTGGCTTAAAAAGTGTAGATGAAAGAATTAAGCTTTTATATGGAAATGAATATGGATTGATGATCCAGAGCGAAACCGGAATGGGTACTTTGGTCAAAATTTTACTACCGAAAAGCGAGTGAGTGATCAAGATGAAATTGAAAATTGTCATTGCAGATGATGAGGCGGTTATTCTCCGAGGATTGCGCAGTTGTGTAAAAAGCTTGGGAGACGATGTAGAAATAGTTGGAGAAGCAAAAAACGGCAGTGAACTTCTGCACAAAATTGAGGAGACCAAACCCCATATTGTCATTTCTGATATTGCTATGCCGGAAATGACAGGACTTGATGTATTACAAAAATTAGCAGATCAGCCCATGTGCCCGTATTTTATTTTGATTAGTGGCTATCAGGAATTTGAATATGCTCGGCAGGCAGTTGCTTTAAATGCAGCCGAATATTTACTGAAACCCATTAATGAAGAGACCCTGCTGCAAAGCATTCTCAAAATAAAAAAACAAATTTTCGGTCAGGAGAACCGTGACAATGATTTTGGCATGGAAAGTGATGAACAAAAATCCTTTTGTGTCTGTGCGTTAAAATCGGACATATCCCGTCAGCGCGATATTTTGCGGTTTTTATCCTATGAAAATTATCAGGCTATACGGTACAGGGAATATGTCTGTATCATTTTTGACGCCGCGGATTTTAACTTTGACCTTAAGGTAATCCATCAGAAAGCACGGGAAATTTTAAAGCAAATGGAGCAGGAATTGCAGATAGAAGTCTGGGGCGGCCTTGGCAGCATTTGCACAGGAACCCAAAACATTGCCGCTTCATTTAAAGAGGCTGAAAAGGCTTTGCAGTATAATTATTTTTCGGATGAAGACAAAATTTTTTGCATTAAGGATCGAGCGGTTTTCCCACGCCCGGAGGGAGAAGGCTTTTCAGCTGAAATGGAAAAGCTTTTGCATGCTCTTCGGGTTTCGGATCAGGAAGCGGCGCAGAAGGCTTTTGCGTTGCTTTGTGGCTATATTCGCTGTGACTCTATGGGTGTCAAAGAAATTGCTGTGATGAAGCTTTACGCACTATTGGAACAAATCAAACGGACGCTTCATCATTCGGAGTTTGAGGAAATGTATGATGAAAATGTGATTATGCAGGAACTAAAAAACGCGGAGCGGTATTTAGAAGCCACCGATTATATTTGGGATATGCTGCATCAGTTTTTATCGGATCCCAAAGAAGAAAAGAAAAAGCGGGATATGTTTGAAATTGAAACCATCAAGGAATATATTGAAAACCATTTGTCAGAGAACATAAAACTTGAAACCATTGCAAAAATGATTTATATGAATTCCTATTATTTCAGCGTTTTTTTCAAAAAACATACGGGAACCAATTTTAAAGATTACGTGGCAAAGGTCAAGATGGAAAAGGCCTATGACCTGGTGCAGAACACAGGAATGAAAATGTATGAGATTGCCGAGCAGATCGGTGTTTGTGACCAGAAGCATTTTAGCAATATGTTTAAAAAATATTTTGGAATTACCCCAACGGAACTGAGGCGGAAAGCGGAAAAAGAATAGGCAAGGGAGAGAAATATGGTGGTGAACGAGGAACTAAGAAAACAGATAGAAGAGGCAAAAGAGCTATTTGAACGGGAGGAAAAGTATCATTCTAAAAAAAGCAATGCAATATTTGCCTGGCAGATCAGCAAGGCGGAGGAAGTTTTGAAAAACGGATCAGAAAAAGAAATGGGTCTTGCACTGGACGGCGGCAGCTGGGCCATGCTTTTTGGGATTACTGGGGCTGCACGGCTGTATCAAAGCCAGCGGCTTATGGAAACTGCTGTGCCGGAAGAGAAAGCTTTGTTTGGCAGCATGCGGAATCGGAAAGAGGACTATTTGTTTTTTTCGGCTTCAGAACTTGCAAAACTGCGGGGCAAACTTTCCCATCCTTTGATTCAGAAAGAATGGAAGAGGATTCGGGAAATTGCCGATGAATATAGTCTTAAGGATACGGAAAATATTCCAATCTATATGAAGGCATGGCGTCAGCTTCCCTTTAATTTCCATACGGTAAGCGAAGCCTGTACGGCGAAGATACGGTTTGCTTTGCCCGAAGGAGAGGTATATTTGGATAAGATATGCCTTAAAGAGAGCAGTACCGGAATAAAACAGATACCAAATACCTCTTTTGTAAATGCCGTCTTGGTTTCGGAAAAAAGAAAAGAGACCTATGGAAACCGAGGCAGGCTTTCGGTAGAGAATGTGATTGCACTGCACGGAACAGATGAAATCGAAACCATGGAAAGTATAGAGATCAAAGGAAATGCGGATTACACACTTGACCTGTTTGTGAAACAGGAAAAACCGTTGATGCAGCTGCTGCGGATTTCTGTTCTTCTGTATGATTTGGCGGGAAACTGCGTTCAGATAGCGGATTATGACTGGAATCGGCTGACTCATATCCGGTGGGATTATATGTTTGAGCGCAGCTGTGCGGATGCGGTGGTGTATTTACTGACCGGAGAAGAGGAATATGCAAAAAAAGCGGCGGCTGAACTTTTGTATATGCTCTCTGACATGAAACAAACCGGGGTATTATATTTTATGCAGTACAATCAAAAGCCCTTTGATGATGGTTATGGAACGGTACATATGGGAAGGGCTATGGCTGGACTTTGCATGATATATGACATTTTGAGAAAAGCTCCCGGTCTAATGACGGAAGAACAGCAAAAAGAAATAGAAAAAGGAATCTTTTTTATTGCCTTTTATTTGGGGCAATGCGGTACGGTAAACTGTGAAAACGGAGGACTTCGGTATTTCCCGGAGATGGAAGATCAATCCTCATTGCTGTTAGGAGGCAACTGGACGACAGATCAGTTTGCGGGGCTTGGGTATTTTGCGCTGACTTTTCCTGAACATCCATTATCTCCTGTCTATCTTGAGAATTCTAAGGCGGTGGTAAAAAAGCATTTGGAGGAGCTGACCGATCCGGACGGCATCTGGCCGGAGTCCATGCGGTATCATTTTGCGGTTTTACAGGGTTTGTTGTTATACGCGCTGGTGCTGAAGCGAAATGAGGGAACGGACCTTGCTGTCAATCCCAAATTTAAAAAGATGTATCAGTATGCCTTGGAAACCCAGCTGCCTCAGTATTGCTATACGGACAATACCATTTCCCATCTGGTATTTGGCGATGATAATTTAGGAACAGGGAAAAGCTTTTGGCACTTTAATCTTGCTTCTACCCTGTTTCGGGACAGCGATCCTGTTTTTGCCGATCGATTGCTGGCGACCTGGAAAAAATCTGGAGGCGACATTGCTTTTGATGGTCTTAATGGCTGGCTTTTGCCTTTTATTTTGACGGATGCGGATTCTGTGCCTATGGATCAGGTGGGAGGTCTGCAAAGTCAGTGCTATCCGCACTTTGGCCTTGCTGTTTTGCGCAGTAATGCGGAAACAGAGCGGGACACCCATGTCACCGTAGTTTGTACAAAGAATTGTGGTGCGCACGGCCATTTTGACCTGGGTAGTTTTTCTTATTTTGCAAACGGCGTTCCTCTTTCGCTTGACCCTGGCGTGGAGAGTTACTGGGACAACAGCCTGAAATGGTACCGCAGTTCAGCGGCACATGCTACCGTGCAGTTTGACGGTCAAAATGTATTAAACAGTGACGGCGGCCTTGGCATGGTATATGAGGAAGAGGATAAAATCCGGTATTTTTCCACCAGTGACGAATTGGATTATCTTATGCTGACGGTGAAAAATCCCGCTGGAGATGGCTGGCAGATCCGACATCTGATTCTGCACAAAAAAAGCGGCGCGCTTATTGTATATGACCAAATCGAAGATTTCCGGGGTGAGACGGTGTGGAATCTGCCGCTTTGCAGCAGAGAAACTATGGTCAGAAAAAAAGAGGTTATAGGAAAAGGACATTTTGATACAGATATCAAGGTGCAGGCCCTGTTGCCGGAAAGCCCGCAGATAACCGTGGAAAGGGGTGCGGTTTCTCCTGGCGCCCTGCCGGCAGCGTATCAGGATTATGTTCGCATTCACGGCAAGGATACAGATTGTTTTCTGGTTGTGCTTCAGCCGGTGCGCAGAGATACGCCCACTGTTTCGGTTGCTCTGAAAGAGGGCGTCCTTTATCTTGATAAAACTCCAGTTAAGCTTCAAATCATAGAAGGAAAGAACTAAAAAATGCACACTAAAATCTAAAAAAAATAGGTATACAGTATTTTGCGAGTGAATTATACTTTTCTTATACTGAATGGGACAGACTGTTTTCGAAAAAGCAAACGAAAGCGGTCTGTTTCCAGTTTTATATTTTCATAAGGAGGAATGGTTATGAGAAAAGGGATGCACATTTTGCTTGCGGCGGTCATGATGCTTCAAATGGTGATTCTTCCGGCGGTTGGGTATGCGGAAGATCCGGAACAAGCAGCAGTGATTGACCTTCCGGTTTTTGCAGATGCTATGGTACAGTCGAGTGCAAAAGCCAATGCTAATTTTGGCGCAATGCAAAAGATTTACAGTGTTGCTTTGCAAGGCGAATTAAGCCGTGAAATTTTTATGAAATTTGATTTGTCGCAAATTAGAGAAATGGGTTTTACCATTGAAAAAGCGGAATTGTATATGACCTATGGCGGCAGTAATACCGCACAGCATGGCAATGGATATATTGTGCAGCGGGTAACGGATCCGGCAGGGGATACCTGGACAGAAGGAAATGCTAATGGTGCGCAGACTACAACGGATACCGATATTACATGGAACAATTCAAGAACAATGGCAGAAACAGCAGAAGAGGTTTTTAATTCTGGAGAGGGACGGTTGATAACGGAAAGCAACCAGCCTACTGTAGTAGACATTACTTCAGCGGTAACAGCCGAGGGAACCGATGATTTTTTGACTTTGCGGCTGATTACTAATTTTGTTGGCAATGAGAAGCAGACCTGGGGAATTATGATTTACTCCAAAGAGGATGAAGTAGAGCCCATGTCTCAGCCCCATCTGCGGCTTACTTTAGCAGCGGATCAGCAGACAGTGGACAATGCGATAGCGGTTCGCGAGGATGCAGCGGCGATTGATCTTGGTGATATCGAAAATATTACAGAAAATTTTGTTTTGCCCACAACTGGTGCGAAAGGCAGCAATATTTCCTGGCGGTCTTCCAATCCGGATGTTTTGTCGGTCAGTGCAGATGGTGCCTTGGCGGAATATCATCAGCCTCAGGAGGATACGCAGATAACCATGACCGCGACGGTTAGCAAAGGCGAAGCGAGTATTACCCGGGAAATTCTGGTTACCGTTAGAAAAGATGCCATTGTATCCAAAAACATTTTAGTCTCTGCCGATACTTATGTACACAACGGAAATGGTACAAAAAATTTTGGCGGTGATGTTTATGCCTTTTCGGCGGCAGCAGCAGAGGTCAGCCGTGAGATTTATTTACGGTTTGATCTGTCCGAGCTGAAGAAAAATGCTTATGAAGTTTTAAAAGCAGATCTGTCTTTGCAGATACAAAAAAATGGAGGGCAGTATAATCAGTCGTATGTGATTTATTCTCTTCCGGATACCGGCTGGACGGAAGGATCTGCTATCGGAGCGGAAACCGGTGTTGCAACCGATTTGACCTGGAACAATTCCCGTACTATGGCAGAGCAGTCCAAGGAAATTTTTGATGGAAGTACTTTGCGCCCTGCTTATGGTGCGCCGTTTTATTCGGATATAACGCAAGCGGTATATGATGCTGTGTATTCCGAGGCGGATACCTTGGTTTTGCGTATAGTAACCAGTTTCCGGGATCCAAATAATAAGAATACCTATGGTATTCATGTGTTTACCAAAGAATCTGACGGACCGGATACGCAAAAACCTCAGCTGATTCTGAGCCTGAAGAAGAACCAGGACAAGGCAGATGTGTACACGGATGCAGCGGCACTGTCTCTTGGAAATCTGGATACGGTTTCGGCCGACCTCAGCCTTCCAAAGACAGGTGATAAGGGCAGCGACATTTCCTGGCAGTCCTCCAATCCGGATATATTGGAAATAAGCGAAGCAGAGAACGAGATAAAAGCGGTATACAAAAATCCTGCGGAACCCACAGAGGTCACGTTGACCGCAACGGTTTCGAAAGGCGAAGAGAGCACGCAAAAGATCTTTGCGGTGCAGGTGGTACCCAGTGACCTAAGCGAAACGGCCATGGATTTGCAGGCGATTTCCATCCAATATGATGAAAATGCTTTAAAAATTGATTTGCCTGCAGAGGGTGTAAGTGGCTCAACCATTACATGGGAGTCCAATATCCCAGCGGTGGTGGACAACACAGGAAATGTAAAACGGCCTGCATTTGCGGATCAAGAAGTTATCCTGACTGCGACGGCGGCAAAGGAAGGAAGCGAAAATGCCACTCGAGAATTTAACTTTACCATTCCAGCTCTTGGCAGACTGATAGCAGACAAGGATACGGGTATCAGTATTACCATTGACAGCCAAACCAGCGCAACCCCGCTGGGTACAGCGACAAGCGTTATGACGTATGATGATAACGAGATGCGGAAAATTCTGCTTGGATTTGACTTGAGTGAAGTGCCCCAAACCGTGAAAAAAGCCACACTCTATATTACCCGCTCGGATGCCAATGTAAATTATTTGAATTTTTACGATATGAGCAAGGATGGTTGGGACGAGGCGACTCTGTGCGGCAATAATTATGCCGAAGTGATGCAAAACGCCAAGGGAGCAAAAACAGCGGAAGTACGGCTTGGCGGTTCCGGTGCTAATTTAAAATATGCTGTGGATGTGACCGCGTCGGTACAGAAAGCCATGGAAGAAGATGATTATCTTACCTTAGAGGCCACTAAATTTACTGGCACGGTTGCCGGAGAGGTTGCCGGATTGTCGAAATATCCAACCAGCATTTATACCAAAGAATATGAGATTCCCGACTATAGAGAAGCTACAGATTACAGACCGTATCTGGTTTTTGAGTATACCGAGGATCCGGATGAAGCTGCGCTGATTTCTCAGCTGAATCAGCTGACATTGCCGGCAATTGTTACCGATACGCTGATATTGCCTCAAAATACAGTGTCTGGTTTGCCGGTAACTTGGACCAGCCGAGCAGAGGACTTTATTACAAGTGCGGGTGTGGTGACCCCGCAAGCCACAGAAGCGACGGTTCGTTTGACAGCAGCGGTCAGCCAAAACGGCAAAACAGTAACGCGAGATTATTTTGTGACTATGGAAAATCCCCAGTTTTCCTATGTGATACTGGATCTTTTCTATCGCGGTGAAGACGGGAATTTAACGGATACCCCAGCTGCTTTGGGAAGCGTGGACAGCGTCCGTGTTTTGCGAACAAAAAATACAGCTGGCAAATTATATTTTGCCGTTTATAAAGATCAGACGTTGGTAGACTGCAAGACGGTAGATATCCCGGAAGGAAGTCTTGGCGAATATTTTACAGCTCAAATTGATGGTATTACTTTCCCGGAGGAAATGGAAGGGTATAGCATAAAGGCATTTTTGCTGTCAGATGACGGTAAATTGACACCCCTTGCGGAAGCAAAATAAGATGATGAAAAGGCTGTTTTACGCGGAAAAAGCAAAAAACAGCCTTTCATTTTGTGTAGCAAAAAAAGATTGACGTTGATAATAATCTGGAGTATAATGGGAAAAGAAAAATTACATATTTTGAAAAAAGAATAAATATATTAGGAAAGGAATGACAAAATGCTTAAGGCAGAAGATCAAAAATGGATAGAAGAAACACTGCAAAAAGTGGAAAAAAAGCTGACACGGACAGCTCAAGAGGTGGAGTTTTGTTTCCCATATACCACAAAGAACGGAAAATACGAAAAAAGCGAGGAGGAACTGCCTTTTGATGGCATTTGTTGGTGGACCAACGGGTTTTGGCCTGGTATGATGTGGCTGATGTATCTGCGCACCAAAAACGAGCTGTTCCGGCAGAAGGCGGAACAGAGTGAGAAGGAGCTGGACAAGGCCTTTGGTGTTTATGATAAGCTGCATCATGATGTCGGCTTTATGTGGCTGACGTCCGCGGTAGCGGATTATCGGATTACTGGAAATGACGCATCAAGAAAACGGGGGCTTCATGCGGCAGATATTTTGGCTGCGCGGTATAATATGGTTGGTAAATACATCCGCGCCTGGGGAAGCGGGAACATCAACAAGGGGTATGCAATCATTGACTGTATGATGAACATTCCTCTTTTGTACTGGGCAAGCGAGCAGGTTGACGACCCCAGATACCGCTATATCGCAGAACAGCACGCCAAAACCACCATGGAACACCACATCCGGCCCGATGGATCTTCTAACCATATTGTCATTTTTGATCAGGATACCGGTGAAATCATCGACAATCCCGCCGGACAGGGATATGAATCCGGTTCTTCCTGGTCCCGGGGGCAGGCGTGGGCTTTGTATGGATTTATTCTCAGCTATATCCATACGCATAACGAGGACTTTTTAAACACGGCCAAACGCGCCGCCCATTATTTTATTGCGAATGTGGCGGATGAATTTGTGGCAAAATGTGATTTCCGTGCGCCGAAAGAACCGGTGATCTATGACAGTACCGCCGGAGTGATTGCCGCCTGTGGATTGATTGAAATTGCAAAAGCTGTGGGAGAATATGAAAAGGACTTATACTTAGACAGCGCCATCCGCATCTTAAAAGCTACGGAGGAACGATTCTGTGATTGGAGTGAATCGGAGCAGTCGATCGTACAGATGGGCACCGGGGCATATCATGATAAGCAACATCATTATCCTATTATTTACGGAGACTATTATTTTATTGAAGCATTGATGAAACTGGCCGAAAATGATATTTTGTTCTGGTAAAAAACAAGGCTGCCGCAAGTGTGTTTTTGCACTTGCGGCAGCTCTATTTTTTTATAATGCTTGAATGGTGTCCATTACATAATCTGCAAAGGCTTCGCTAGTGGCGCCGGTATCTCGGCCGGTAATAACCAGCTTCTTTTCCTCATACATACAGATATCAAGAGCACGTTCCAGTTTTTTCGCTTTATCAGCATATCCAATGTGCTCAAGAAGCATCACTGCGGCACGGATAATACTGCATGGATCTGCGTATTTATCCCGGCCTTCCTGCACCATTCTGGGCGCACTGCCGTGAATAGCTTCAAACATGGCATAGCGTTTGCCAATATTCGCACTTCCTGCCGTACCAACGCCGCCCTGGAATTCTGCGGCCTCGTCGGTGAGGATATCACCATAAAGGTTGGGCAGAACCAGCACCTGGAACTGGGTGCGGCGCTTGGGATCTACCAATTTTGCGGTCATGATATCAATATACCAGTCATCCAGCTCAATGCCCGGATAGTCTTTTGCAACCTCCTGGCAGATGCGCAGAAACTTGCCGTCAGTGGTTTTTACAACATTTGCTTTGGTAACAGCGGTAACCCGGGTTTTCCCTGTCTTTTTGGCATATTCAAAAGCGGCTCTGGCAATTCTCTCGCTGCCTTCCTGGGTGGTAACAGTAAAGTCAATCGCCAGATCGTCATTAACGTGTACACCTTTGGAGCCTACCGCATACGCGCCCTCCGTGTTTTCACGGTAGAAGGTCCAGTCAATGCCCTGCTCCGGAACTTTCACAGGACGTACATTTGCAAATAAGTCAAGCTCTTTGCGCATGGCAACATTGGCGCTTTCGATATTAGGCCACGGGTCTCCGGCTCTGGGAGTGGTGGTGGGGCCTTTGAGAATAACGTGGCATTTTTTCAGTTCTTCTACCACATCGTCTGGCAGGGCTTTGCCAACCTCTGCCCGGTGTTCAATGGTACAGCCGTCAATCACTTTAAAAGTGATGCGGCCTTTTGCCACCTCATCAGACAACAGGAATTCCAGGATTCTATGTGCCTGGGCTGTGATGGCAGGGCCGATGCCGTCGCCGCCGACCACACCAATCACAATGTTATCCAGCTTGTCATAATCGAGAAAGTCCTTTTCAGCTTTCATCCGTTCGATGCGGGCAAACTGCTCTGTAAGCAGTTCTCCAAATTTTTCCTGTGCATACTTGATTTGCTCTGCATTGTTCATGGGTATCATTCCTTTCTTTATTTAGGCGTTATTTCTGGTATAGTTCAGCAGGCCGCCGGCAATCAACATATCTTTCTGCCGGTCAGAGAGAGAAACATTGACATCAAAGCGAAAGCCTTTGGTACGGTTGGTAACCGTAACGGTGTCCCCGTCTTTTAACTGCTGGATTAGATTTTCCATAGATAGCTCGTCCATTTGGTCTATTCGGTCATAGTCTTTCTCATCCGCAAAGGTCATGGGCAGGATGCCGGCGTTAACCAGGTTGGCCATGTGGATTCTTGCAAAGGATTTTACAATCACCGCTTTCACACCCAGATACAGGGGCGCAAGGGCGGCATGCTCACGGGAAGAACCTTGTCCGTAATTGGATCCGCCTACGATGATACTTTGCTTGAGCTCCAGCGCGCGGTCATGGAAACTTTCGTCACAGACCGCAAAGCAGTATTCTGAAATTTTGGGAATATTGGAACGCAAAGGAAGGATCTTTGCGCCGGCCGGCATAATATGGTCGGTGGTGATGTTGTCTCCGACTTTCAAGCTGCATTTTGCGCTGATGCTGTCAGGAAGCGCTTCGGATACCGGGAAAGGCTTAATATTGGGTCCTCTGAGTACCTCTACGCTGTCCATCTCTTCCGCGGGAACCGGCGGAACAATCATGTTATCCCGTACGGTAAAGACATCCGGCAGGGCAAATTCGGGCATTTCACCCAAGGTCCTGGGGTCGGTCAGTACACCGGTCAGTGCAGAAGCTGCCGCGGTTTCCGGGGATACCAGATAAATCTGTCCGTCTTTGGTGCCGGAACGTCCCTCAAAGTTCCGGTTAAAGGTTCTAAGGGAGATACCGCCGGAGTTGGGGGATTGTCCCATACCGATACAGGGGCCACAGGCGCTTTCCAAAATTCTTGCACCGGCGTCAATCATCACTGCAAGCGCGCCGTTTTCCGCCAGCATATTCAGTACCTGCTTGGAACCGGGCGCGATGGATAAAGAAACGTCTGGGTGTACGGTCTTGCCTTTCAAAATATGGGCAACCTTGAGCATGTCCAAAAGAGATGAGTTGGTGCAGGAACCGATACAAACCTGATCGATCTTCATGGAGCCAATCTCATCAAGGCTTTTTACATTGTCCGGAGAATGGGGACATGCTGCCAGCGGCACAAGTGCGCTCAGGTCGATGACCAGTTCTTCATCATAAACTGCGTCAGGATCCGCCGCAAGGGGACGGTAATCCTCTTCTCTTTGCTGTGCTTTCAAAAAGGCCCTGGTATTTTCATCCGAAGGGAAGATGGAGGTGGTAGCGCCCAGCTCTGCACCCATATTGGTAATGGTAGCGCGTTCGGGAACAGAAAGGGTCTTTACACCCTCGCCGCAGTATTCAATAATTTTGCCTACGCCGCCTTTGACAGATAGACGGCGCAAAACCTCTAAAATGACATCCTTTGCGGCAACCCAAGGCTGCAGTTTTCCAGTCAGCTCTACTTTCACAATTTTTGGGCAGGTGATATAGTATGTCCCGCCGCCCATAGCCACTGCAACGTCCATACCGCCAGCGCCGATGGCAATCATGCCAATGCCGCCGCCTGTGGGGGTGTGGCTGTCAGAGCCAATCAACGTTTTCCCGGGGATCCCGAACCGCTCCAGGTGTACCTGGTGGCAGATGCCGTTACCGGGACGGGAGAAGTATATGCCGTGTTTTTTGCAGACGCTGCCGATAAATCGATGGTCATCCGCGTTTTCAAATCCGTTTTGCAGCGTGTTATGGTCAATATATGCAACAGAACGCTCTGTCTTCACCCGCGGAACTCCCATGGCCTCAAATTCCAGATAAGCCATGGTTCCGGTCGCATCCTGTGTCAGGGTCTGGTCGATTCGGATTCCGATTTCCTGCCCCGGAATCATTTCGCCGCAGACCAAATGATCTTTTAAAATTTTTTGAGCCAGTGTCATGCCCATTTGCGTCACCCTTTCTATACATTTCCTACAATCCTTATTATTTTATCCTACTGCCGGAAACTTGTCAAGAGCGGGCCGTAATTTTTTCCTGGTGGGTTATGACAACCTTACCATGACAAAAGTGAAAATTTGATAGGCAAATACCTATCAAATTAATAAAATATTTGTGCTTTACAAATCGTTTTGGTTTGCGTATAATAATGCTAAAGAGGAGGGATTGTTATGAAGCAAGAAAAAACCCCTGGCGTTTTGCGGAAGTTGTTTTGGTCTATGTTCGTCTTAAGCGCCTTTACCTTTGGGGGAGGATTTGTAATTGTATCGTTAATGAAAAAGAAATTTGTGGAAGAGCTCAAGTGGCTGGAGGAAGATGAAATGCTGGATGTGACTGCGATTACCCAGTCGTCGCCCGGCCCTCTGCCGGTGAATGCCTCGGTGATCATTGGATACCGGATGCGTGGGGTGGTAGGCTCTCTGGTAGCGATTCTGGGTACTATCCTGCCGCCGATGATCATCATCTTCATTATCTCCATGTGCTATGAGCAGTTCCGCACCAATCCATATATTGCGGTGGCTTTGCAGGTCATGCGGGCAGGCGTTGCGGCCGTTATTTTTGATGTTGTAATCAATCTGGCAAAGAATGTGGTAAAAACGCGGAGTATCTTATATATTGCCATGATGGTCATTGCTTTTATTCTTACTTGTTTCTTTAAGGTCAATGCCATGCTGATTATTTTATCCTGTCTGGGGATAGGGATTCTTGATTTATTGATTGATTTATACAGAAAGAAGGGGGCTGCTGCAAAATGAGTCTATTGATTAAGCTATTTTTTTCCTTTATTCAGGTCGGGCTGTTCAGTGTAGGCGGCGGCTACGCGGCAATTCCGTTGATCCAGGCGCAGGTGGTGGATTTGCATCATCTTATGACTATGGAACAGTTTACCGATCTGATCACCATTGCGGAAATGACGCCTGGCCCAATTTCCATCAATTCCGCCACCTTTGTGGGAACCCAACTAGGTTGGCAGCTGGGTGCGTGGGGCGGTCCGGTGGGAGCAATTCTGTGTACGTTGGGATGCATTATTCCCTCCTTTATTATTTGTCTGACCTTGGCACACTTTTATTATAAATACCGGAGTTTCAGCGGCGTACAGACAGTTTTGTCTGCGCTTCGTCCGGCTGTGGTGGCGCTGATCGGTTCGGCTGGGACTTCTATTTTAATGCTGGGCCTTTTTCAGGCAGATATCCAGTCGTTTCATTGGGCAGATTTCCGGTGGGTAGAATTTATCATGTTTGGTGTTTGCCTGTTCATTTTGCGCCGGTTTAAACCTAGCGCGGTTGCCGTTATCTTGGGCAGCGGCGTAGTGGGAACGCTGATTTATTTAGGTATTGGCGCACTGACCGGACAGGGCATTACAGGCCTGCTGTAGAGCCTCCATGACCGGCGAGATATATTTGTTTTTATGATAGACCAGATGGATGGTGCGTTTAACACAGATATCCTCAAGAGGCAGAATTTTGATCTGACCCCGCTCCAGTTCATTTTGAAGAAGAAGCCGTGATAATATGGCAAGTCCCCTGCCATGTATCACGGCATTTTTGATGGCTTCTGTATTGGTACACTGCCACAGACGAACCATATGGATGCCGTTTTGACGGAGAATTTTTTCAAACTGGTTTCGTTCTGCACTGCCGCTCTCTCGTGAAATCAGTCGCTGATTTTCAAGATCAGAAAGCGTTACTTTTGGCAGTGCGGAAAGAGGATGATTCTTGCCGGCGGCAATGACCAGTTCATCCTCAAACACCGGCAGCTGCATGAGATCTGGACTGGAAATGACACCTTCTACTACAGCGGCATCCAGCTCGTTGGTCAGCAGGAAGGATTCAATGGAGGAGGTATTATCAACAGTAATATACAATTGGGCGCCAGGCAGTGTCTGCTGTATATGGTCGATGATGCCGTCCAACAAGCAGGTGCCGACGGTTACACTGCCGCCCAGGCGTAGAATAGGGGATTGAGAGCGGTGGCGCAGGGCGTGCTCCATCTCTTCGGCAGAACTTAAAATATGCCGCGCGTAAGAGAGCAGCAATTCGCCGGTTTCCGTCAGGTAAATGCGCCGGGACAGGCGTTCAAATAATTTTACGTCATATTCTTCCTCGATTTCCCGTATGGCCTGGCTGACGGTGGATTGCGCGATATAGAGCTTTTCTGCCGCGCGGTGCATATTTTGACATTCAGCGACGGTAAGGAATATTTTTAAATGTCTGAGATTCATTGGGTAAACTCCTTTACAATGATTTACGGCGAACCGGAGTTTCATTTCCGGTCCGCCGTTTGGTTTTATTCATTTTTCGCTTCTGCAATGATCTTATCCATTACATTTTGCGGCGCTTCCTGGTAGCGCTCAAATTCAAATTCAAAGCTGCCCCGTGCCTGGGTCATGCTCCGCAGATCGGAAGCGTAAGAATGCATTTCCGCCATAGGAACTTCCCCTTCGATCATGGTAATGCCGCCGCCTTCGGGAGTCATACCCAGCATTTGGCCCCGCCGCTTGTTAATATCGCCGATAATGTCACCGGTATAATTATCCGGTACATAAACCTTAAGATGGCCAATGGGCTCCAAAATTACAGGGGAAGCCTGTGCCATACCCGCTTTATAGGCAAGGTTGGCAGCAATTTTAAATGCCATTTCCGAAGAGTCTACATCGTGATAAGAACCATCTACCAAGGTGGCTTTTAATCCCACCATGGGATAGCCTGCCAAGATACCATGCTGCATGGATTCCTGCAGCCCTTTTTCTACAGCAGGGAAATAACCTTTGGGTACACTTCCGCCAAATATTTTTTCTTCAAAGACCAGCCCTTCTGCATCGGTAGGTTCAAATTCAATCCAGACATGACCATATTGGCCGTGACCACCAGATTGTTTTTTGTGTTTGCCTTCCACTTTCACCTTTTTGCGAATGGCTTCACGGTAGGGAACCTTCGGAGGCTCAAAAGAAATATCTACGCCAAATTTATTCTTCAGCTTGCTGACAATCACATCAATATGCTGATCTCCCAGTCCGCGTAGAATTTGCTGGCGGGTTTCTTTATTATTTTCCAAAACAAAGGTTTTGTCCTCTTCCATAAGCCGGGTTAGACCCTGAGTAATTTTTTCTTCATCGCCTTTGGACTTGGGAACAACGGCCAAAGACATATTGGGTTTTACAAAATCAATACCTTCCAGCTGAAGCGGATGATTGAGACCGCTTAAGGTGTCACCGGTTCCGGTTTTGGAAAGTTTTGCTACCGCGCCAATATCGCCGGCATTCAGCCGTTCCACTTCAACCTGTTTTTTGCCTTGAACAACATAAATCTTACCAATTTTTTCGTTAATATCCCGGTTCATATTGTAAACCGTAGTATCCGGAGTCATGACGCCGGAATAGACCTTAAAATAAGACAGTCTTCCAACATAAGGGTCAGCAACCGTTTTAAATACCAGCGCGGACAAAGGATCGCTCACATCGATTTTCAGCCGGGAAGAAGACCCGTCTTTTTTTGTGGCCATAACAAATTCGTCTTTGCTGTCCGGAGCGGGGAAATAAGCGTGTACTGCATTCATCAGCGAGGAAATCCCAAGTTTATGATAGGCGCTTCCGCAGAGAACCGGTACAATATCGCCGGCGGCTACGCCGGCACGCAGTGCTTCATACATTTCCGGGAGGGTAAAAGGCTCGCCGCTGAAATATTTATCCATCAGTTCTTCTGAGGTCTCAGCAACTGCTTCGTTAATCATTTCCCTCAGGGGCTCTAGCTCGTCTTCCATACCGGGAGGCATTTCGGCGGTGACAGTGCGGTCACCATCAAATTTTCTGGCCTCCTGTTCCACAATATTAATAAATCCGGTTATTTTCTCGCCTTCGCGCAAAGGAAGCTGGAAAGGGGCAATTTTTTTGCCGTACTTATCTTTCAGCTGCTGCAGAACGCCTTGATAGTTCACCCGTTCGTCATCAACCTTATTAATAAAGAAGATACGGGGTAGACCATATTGCTCACAGTAGTTCCAAGCCTTTTCTGCACCTACAGTAAGACCGGATTTTCCGCTCAGTACGATAATAGCGGCATCAGCTACCCGAACCGCTTCCTGTACTTCACCAGCAAAATCGAAATATCCGGGTGTATCCAGTATATTAAATTTAACGCCGTTCCAGTCGCAGGCCGCAATGGCGGTGCTGATCGAGAACTTACGTTTGATCTCTTCCGGGTCGAAGTCCATTACAGTATTGCCGTCTGTGGTTCTTCCCATACGGTCAATATTTCCGGAGGTAAACAGCATGGCCTCGGCAAGCGAGGTTTTACCGGAATTACCGTGTCCCAACAGACAAAAGTTTTTGATTTTTGATGTGTCATAAAGTTTCAAACGACAGCCCTCCTAAGTGATAAATTGATATGCGGTCCTGTTTTTTCAGGTACATACCGAAAAAATGTTTTATACCCCATTATTGTACTTGATTTTGTCTGATAATTCAACCGAAAAGTATACAATATTATGGGCTAATTTTGGTCGATATGCACAATAATTTGATGATAAAGCCAGGTGCTGTTTACATAATTTTCGAAAAAGCTGTCACAAAACCCTGAAGCGCCCATATGATGATACTGAGACGGCGCGGAAAGCGCGCAGTCAACAAAAAAAGGAGGAAATTTTTATGAGCGAGAGAAATAACAGACGGTGTTGTCAGGGGACATCCGGAAAAGATAACTGCTATGTTTGCTGTCCGCAGAACAATTCCGTAGATACAGGCGCTGCACAGGCAGCTCGGGCGGATGCGCGGGAGGAGTGCACAGATACCAAAACGCGTCGTGCCTGCGTGTTTTCTGAACCGGTATGTATCAACACCAGCCAGATTTATGATTCCTGCCGGGATCGTGATTGCGTAGCAGATCAGCGGGTATATTTGACCCAGGCTGACCAGGAGTTGATTGAAAGAGCGATCAATGTAAAGCTGAAGAAGGCAGAGGTTATTTGGGTATATACCGATGTTGAGCCGCTGTCCTTTAACCGGGGATATTTTTCGGTTGACATGAAATTCTTTGTCTGTGTCACCTTAGAGGTATTCTGTGGTGTATGTAATCCTGTAATTGTACATGGATTAACCACTTATGACAAGAGAGTGATTCTTTACGGTTCTGAGGGAAGTTCCAAGGTATTCAGCTCCAAATGCAGCGATGTAGCTGAAAACTGGAAGAAGACCAATCTGCCTAACGTGGCTGTGGAAGTAGTAGAGCCGGTGGCTTTGAGCGCACGTATCGCGGAAAGCGATTGCTGTGACTGCTGCTGCGACTGCTGCTGTGACTGCGGATCAAACAATGGAAACGGATGCGGCTGTGGATGCTGTCCGTTCCCGGCGGATATCTGTCAGTGCTTCGGCGGTGATTTGGTGGTGGATGATGATGCAAGACAGGTTTTGGTTACTTATGGACTGTTCTTTATTGTTCGGCTGGAACGGGATACGCAGCTTTTGATTGATGCTGTGGATTTCTGTATCCCCACCCAGGAGTGCCCCTCGGCTACAGAGGAAAGCCCCTGTGCCCTGTTCAATGAGATCCGGTTCCCCATTGACCAATTTTTCCCGCCGCAAAAGCCCAGAGAAAATACTTGCTGCAACAATAGCTGTGGCTGCTGCTAATAGATTGCTTGAAAGGGAGAAAATTTTTACACCAATTAAAATGATTGTTTCGTTTTTGATTGCAAAAAGCGAAGCCGACAGCGTACGTCGGCTCCGCTTTTCAAATATACTTTTGTCTTTTATACTTTTGTCTTTTTATCTTTGCCTTGCATTATTATTTAGCAGGTGCATGAATCAAGGCTTTTGAAAATGTTGGTAATCCTTTTCATCACTCCAGTCACCGCCCCATTCCCAGCCATATTCTATGAAAATCTGGTAGACTGGATCCCCTTGATGGATCATGCCCGGCAGATCCTGACTGCGGTCTGCATAAGCGTAAGCATTGGCTGGGCTTACATATCCGCTGGATGGAATGCAATAGGGATTGGTGCGGGGATTAATGTCAATGGCACGGCCGTATGCATGATAAGAAATACGATTGGTGCCGTTGACATTGCGGTAATAAAAGGAAGATGTGTTGTTTTGTCCCATGGATGCCCGATCTAGATTGTCAAAGGTCTCATCAATGTAAGAAACAAAATAATCAATGGGCTCCATTTGTTCAATGGGAAACTGGAGCAAGAACAGCTTTTCAAAAATTTCCAGGATCTCATCAGCTAGTGCTGCGTCTACTACCATATGTCCCTGGGTGACTTCTCCCTGATAATTATAATGAGGAATGGTGAGATAGGCCAGGTCGTCAAAGGTGACAGAAGCGCCTTCGGGCATGGAAACACCCTGCATTATGCTTCGGAGCGATGCGGGAATAGCTGTTTTGGTCCCTTTGGCAGATTGAGTGGGCTGAGGCTTAGGGGGCGGCGTACTGACCGGGGGCGCAGAAGGCTGTGCAGTGGCAGGCGGCGCCGGCACTGTATCAGCAGCAGATTCTTGCTTTTGCCCGCATCCGCTTAACAGCAAACAGAATAGTAGTGCAGAGGACAAAAGTTGTGAGTGTCTTTTACTTTTCATTTATTTCTCCTCAAATCGGATGCGGTATTCCGTGCCGCCCAAAAGAAGAAGATCTCCGTTTTTCAGGCGAGTTTTTCCGGTAATTGTCATGCCGTTTATGATGGTGCCATTGGTAGAGTTCAAATCTTCTATGAACAAAATGCCATTTTCTCGGGTAAGCCGGCAATGCCTGCTGGAAATTTGCGGATCAGAAAGAACCAGACCACAGTCGGCTCCGCGGCCGAGGATCAGTGTATCGGCAATTTGGGATTCCTTTACGTCCGTGCCACCGATTTCATGCAAGGAGAACGCCATACTGCCGGTAGAAAATGTTTTGGGAGTTGGCGCAGAAATGGGAATATTTGCGGATTCGGGCGTATATACTGGCGTTTGAGAAGAGAAAGATGAGGTGGGCAATTCCTTTTTTTTGCGGTTGACCAGCGCAATGACCAGGATAATGGCTGCAAATACCAGTAAAATAGTAATGATAATGGCAATGAGTAAAATAGGTGACATGTTTTTGTGCTCCTTTTCTGTTTCGCCGCCGGCTCCGGAAGCGCTGATCGGCAAACTGGCTAAAGTTTCTGTGGGGTTCTTTAAAGTACAGCTGATGTCGTCGGAGGCTTCCTGGTTTTCCAGGCGAACCGATATTTTAAGATTATGCAGCTGGCCATCGGCTTTGGCGGCAGGATAGGAAAAGTCAATGACGAACGCTTCCTGCAATTCTGCATATGCAGCGTCATAGATGGTATCAATGCCGGTAGATAGGTCGTAGGCGGTTCCGTTGGTTGTTTCGCTCAGCGTATTTAAGAATGCTTTTCCTGCGGTGTTTCCCCTGGGAACCAAAAGGGTATAAAAGGGGATCAAATCTTCTTTTGCATGAATGATGACATCTTCCTGGCTGATTCCGCCGGGATAGTCATTGAGACCATCGGTGAGCAAAAGAACAGCTTTGCGTTTGGGTAAACCGGCATCATTTCTCCCGGCCAAATTAATTGCTTCCTCGATACCACCGTAGAGTTTGGTATTGCCGTCCGAATTGGACAGGCTGTCAAGCACAGTGGAGATCTGCCCCGCATCCTGGGTAAAGTCCTGGACGATTTTAGCCTCGTTTCCAAAGGAAATAATAGCCATTCGGTCTTTTTCATCCATTTTTTCTGCCCAGTGCTTGGTGGCAGCTTTGACTTGGGAAAATTGAGTTCCAGACAAGGAGCCGGAAATATCAATCAGAAAAATATAGGCCATACCCTCTCCGGATTCTGCAAAGGTCTGAATTTCCTTGACCCGAAGATCTTCCGAATCTAAGGAAGCATAAATGCCTGAGCGATCCAAGCCGGAAACAGAAACGCCGTCAGCAGATTTTAAATCAACATAGGTATGCAGTGCGTCGGTGTACAGATAAAATTGACGAATGTTTACACTGCTGATGCCTGCGCCGGTAATACCGATTGGAATGCACAGCAGACTAAATAAAATGTATATACAAATCAGTCGTTTCGCCATTGAAACCACTCCCCGCAAAATGGAATAAACATGAGCTTTGTATTCCCCATTTCAATACAGTCCCCTGGATTTAGCTGTATCGGAGTACAAACCTCATCGCTGTTTAAATAGACAAGACTGTGACTTTCGCCGGGATACAGCATAAAATTATTTTTTCTGGGATTATAGCTGACCACGGCGTGATTGGCTCTGGAGATTCCTGCATCGGATGAAATAGCAACATCCATGTTGGAACTCCGGCCGATGAAGTTCTTTTCGCTTTTGAGCCGAAAATCTTTTCCTTTATCCGGACCATCAATACAGACCAGCCAGCCGACCACTGGGTCAAATCCCAAATGACTGCGCATAATACCCACGGTTTTTCCTTCGTTGGCATGAGCCTGTCCTTTTGCTATGGTTTTTTCAGTCGCCGGTGTCATCGGTGGTGTTTGCGGATGCAGGGAGGGGGCGTCTTTTAAGGGCATGGTTTTTGAAATATCAATCTTTTGGACTCCGCAAAAAGGGCATACGGAGTGTTTGGTATCATCGTAAAAATGTCCATTGTTGCATCGTTTCATTGCCATAATGTTTCACCTCGTATTATATTTTGTATTTTATTAAATCCATATTGTGATTGCGCTGAAATTGTCATGATCCGGAATCCGTTTTCTTTTTTCATTTGCGATCCGAAGCATTTTTGCAAGCCAGCGGGATGCGGTGGATGACTTTTTCAAAGAGGACAGCATCTCTTTTTCAGACAGGAGTTCCCAAAATCCATCACTGCAAAGCAAAAAGGTATCTCCGGGGGTAAGGCTAACTGCCTCTCCAAGGGCAGGTTTGCATTCTTTGCCTGCACCGATGGAACGGATCAGTCGATTTTGATCTGGACTGTGTCGAATATCCTGATATTTGATTTCACCGTTCAAATAGGCAAGATAGGCAACGGAATGATCGGCCGTTACCTGCGTGAGCGTGTTATTGTGAAAATAATAGATTCGGCTGTCGCCGATATGCCCCCAAATGGCGGTGTCCTGCTCTATCAGCAAAACTGCCAGTGTGGTACGCATACCGGAAAAGGCAGTTTCTGAGGCCTTTTGAAGCACTGCCTGATGGGCGGCGGCAAAGCAGTGCGCAAGACAGTCTTTGGTGCAGGACGGCTGGCTATGAAAATGCCGCAGTACTGCAAGTGCGGCAGCTTCCGATGCCAGTTCGCCACCACCGTGGCCTCCCAGACCGTCAGCCACAATAAAACAGCCGGTTTGGTTTTGTGTGTAAATAGCGGCATAGTCTTGATTTTCTGTTCGGCCGCCGATATCGCATATTTTTGCTGCATCCATAGGCTATTCCTCGATTCCCACAGAAAACATGGCGGTTTCATCGCCTAAATAGAATTTCGTCCCAGCCGAAAGTGCCGCAGGAATTTTGGCTTGCAGCGGTGTTCCGTTGGCGAAATAGGTGCCATTTGCGGAAGAAAGATCTGTCAGGATAAAGGTGCGGTTATCCGGCTGATAGCGCAGATTGCAGTGAGAACGGCTCACCTTGGGACTATCCGGAGGAAATACAATTTGGCACAGAGAGGCATCTCTGCCAATATTGACACCTTCTTTTGGCAGATAGAACCGCTGACCAGAGAATTCGCCGGAGATGCCATAAAGCACCGGTTTTGGCTGTTTGTTCTTTTTGATCAGAATGATCACCAAGAAGACAATCGCAGCTGTTGCCAGTATGATGGCCGCAATCAGCAGAATCCACATCAAAGTCATATCCTGTGCTTTTAAATATGGAATACCGTTTTGCTGCAGAACAACAGTGAGGTCCTGTACCCGAATGGCGGCATTGATACCATCGGCGTTCTGTGCACCCCAGGAATTAATGCCGATGACCTCCCCTTTTTGGTTCACAAACGGCCCACCTGAATTTCCGGGATTCAATGCTGCATTGATTTGATAAACATTAACCGGCTGAAGTCCTTCCACATAAGGGACAGTCTGCAGTGCACTAACAATTCCGTTTGTGATGGTAATATCTTCTTTATTACCGGTAATAGTGGCAGACAGTTCTGAAGCGGCAAAGGGGTATCCAAGGGCATAGCCTACCGTACCTTCCTTGACTGTTTTGTCATTCAGAACTGCCGGCTTGACTGCGTGCAGCGGGGTATTCATGCGCAGTACCGCCAGATCGGAGCCGGGTAATTCAAATTGTACGGTGGCTTCAATAAGATTATCTCGAGCGTGGAGAACAGAAATTTTTTGCGCATTTTTAATGACATGATGGTTGGTCACTATGTACTGCACCGGCTGCGCAGTCCCCACCGCAAAGCCGGTCCCGAATTGTGTACCGAACTCGGTTTCTGCCACAATCCGTACCACGCTGTCCCTGACGTCTAAAACTGCCTGGGGTGTCCCGGCCGCAAATGCAACGGCCTGCAAAAGAAGCAATCCTAAAATACAAATGGATGCGCCAACTTTTTTTAACATAACATTCCCTCCGTTTTGTTGGTATATTTTCATCATATTATTTTCATCAGTACTGCGGTAACATTATCCTGTCCCGGTTTTTGTTTTGCAATTGCCGTATCTACCAGAGTCTGCGCAACGTCGTCTTTTTGATTTGTAAGGATATTGATCATTTCTTCTTCGGACAGCGTTTGATACAGACCATCACTGCAAAGCAGGAGCTTGTCCCCCATCCGAAGTGGAAAGGAACGGGCGTTCTGATCGATGTGCGTCAATGCGGGCATACCGAGGTAAGAGGTGAGAGCCTTGCGTTCCGGATGGTTCAGTGCGTCGTCCTTGCTAATAAGACCGGACTGATACAGATCGTCTAATTCGGACGCATATACGTGGTCTTGATTCAGCTGCCGCAGCAAACCTTTTCGGAACAGATAGAGATGGCTGTCTCCCACCGAAATCCAATGCAGATGATTTTCTTTCACGACAGCCCCGATGCAAGTAGCGCCTGCACCGGCATATTGACAGACCATGGTGTTGGCGCATTGCAAAGCTTCAAACAGTGCATCCTGAATTGCGGCACCGTCATTCATTGCCGCTGTATAGCTGTTCAAAAACTCATTTACTGCCGTTACAGCGGCCTCTCTGCCGTTTTCCAGTCCACCCATGCCGTCAGCCATCACAGCGGTACAGCCAAGACAGTCAATTTGTACGGGATCAAAAAGATCCGTATAGGAAAAATAATCCTGCTGTTCCTCACGGCTGCCGATATGCTGGGCGTTGTCTGGCAGTACATAAAGACGCTCTGTCTGTTCCGGCAAAGAAAGGGTATGGACCTCATCTGGTTGATTATCTGAGTAATGGTTTTGTTTGTTGCGCAAGACATCATCTCCTTTCGATTATCATATTAAAATACTTGAATTTCCGAAATACAGCAGTCGCTCCAGCGGGTGCCAGGATAGATGCTGTTAATTGTAATTTTTATAAAGGTGGTCTTTTTGATCCCGCCAAAATCAAGCGTTTGGTAAATATAGTTTTGGTCGTCAAAGACATCTGACAGCGTAAAGTTTTGATAAGTACCGTCTGAAAAACTTACAGTGATATCTTTCGGGCGGCTGTTTGCCGCATAGATCCACATATTATAGTCTGGACTGAATTTGGTGTATCCGTTTAAAATTCGAACCCCTTTTACTTGTTGTTCCGTTTGAGCGGTAAGAAGAATCCATTCGCCTGTTCCTCCGGGGACGTTCCAGGCGGTAGCGGGAGAGTTATCAAGAACCAATTCTGGGTGGTAATTTCTGGAGTTGCCGCTTGATGAGGTTACGTTGGAGGCGCTTACTCCCGTAAATTGGGGTGGAATATACGGCTCTAGCGTTATAGTTGGAGCAGGAGTCGGAGTTACAGTCACTGTGGAAGAGGACAGTGTATTCATACTGTTTTTCGAAGCCGAGGTGCGAAAAAGTGTAACTGCCGTAATAATGCTAATCAACAGCAAAAGGAATGAGCCAACCAGCAGCCCCGCAATCAGGAGAGAGGAGGACGACGGTTTTGCTTTTGAGGGTGAATAGGGTATAGAGCTGGAGGGACTAGTATGGTTTTCCTCGGGAGTCGTTGGAACCCAAGTTGTGCTTTGGCCGTTGAGGGCATTTTGCAGCTGTTCCACAGAGGAAAAGCGATCGGCGGCCCGCACTGCCATGCCAAGGCGAATGGCAGACTGAATGT
>NZ_JADCKB010000013.1 GCF_014982785.1 Ructibacterium gallinarum | reverse complement strand
CCATTTCTTGATGTGTTAATCCCTGTTCCTTCATTTTCAGCAATTCTTCTTCGTGTTGCCTTATTTTTATGTATTTTCTTGGCATAACAATGCCCCCCTTTGATAGTTTTTATTATACCATAGGAGGACGATTTTTTCTATTGTCCGTTTTTACTGGACCTGTTCACATCTGCCGGGATTTTTTTATTTTTTTGTACACAGCATCTTTTGTATTTGAATGAGCAGTGTGGGGAAAAACGCCAAGCCAAAAATCCATAAACATTGTACAGATGAAAGAGCAGCAACCATGAACAGCCCCTTTAAAATAGGAATAAAAAGAACGCAGGCAAGCAGCAATACTCCTAACAAAAATGCTCCTATACTATATGGATTTGTCTTTAACCTTAGATTGACCAGGGATTCTTCGCCTCTGCAATTAAAGCCATGAAAAAGGCGTGCAAGAGTTAAAACAGCAAAGGCCATTGTACTTGCTTTAGCTGTATCTGTTTGCAATCCAACAAAATATCCAACCATGGTAAATATACCAATTAAAAGGCCTTGCCATCCAATGCGAATCAAAGTTCGTTGATTTAAAAT
This sequence comes from Ructibacterium gallinarum, assembly GCF_014982785.1. Lineage (GTDB taxonomy): Bacteria > Bacillota > Clostridia > Monoglobales > Monoglobaceae > Ructibacterium > Ructibacterium gallinarum. The sequence goes on along the minus strand of NZ_JADCKB010000013.1, from coordinate 95,554 downwards.
AGATTCTTTTGCATCTCTGGGAGGTCGTTGAAGCAAACCTTTACGAGCCGGTTCCATTCCAATGGCAATGGCAGGGAGGCTATCGGTCAATAAATTAATAAATAACAGATGAACAGGCATAAACGGCATTGCAAGTCCTGCTAACGCTGTAAAAAGAACGCACAGAATACCAGCTGCATTACCTGACAGCAAAAACTGAATTGCGTTTTTTATATTTTCATAAACTCCTCTTCCATTGACGACCGCTTTCACAATAGTTGCAAAATTGTCATCTGTCAAAATCATGGAGGCTGCATCTTTCGCAACTTCCGTTCCCGTAATTCCCATAGCAACGCCAATATCAGCCTGTTTTAATGCAGGAGCATCATTAACACCGTCACCGGTCATAGAAACAATCTTTCCTTTTTGTTGCCACATATTTACAATTCTTATTTTATGCTCTGGTGACACACGGGCATATACTCGAATCAAAGGAAGTTTTTCACTCAGCTCCTGATCAGACATTTCATCTAATTCCGTACCTTCTATGGCCATGTCACCCGGTTCCATAATTCCCAGCTGTTCTGCAATGGCGGCAGCTGTAATTTTGTGATCTCCTGTGATCATAATCGTAGTAATGCCACCAAGCTTGGCGTCTGCAACTGCTTTTTTTGCCTCCTCTCTGGGTGGATCCATCATAGAAATCAGGCCAACAAAAATGTATTCTGTTTCATCCTTCTGTTGTACCTCCATACATTTCCCAAATGGACGAATGGCAAAACATAGTACCCGCAGTCCTTTTTCTGAAAATTTCCGATTTATATCAATAATTTTTTGTTTTTCATTTTCATCGGCTTGAACAATTCCGTTTTGCGTCATAATCTTGGTAATCCTTGGAAGTAAAACATCCAATGCACCTTTGGTGCAAAGTATATTTTCACCATCTATTTCGTGTAGTGTACTCATCAGCTTCCGATCCGAATCAAATGCCAATTCTGCAACTCGAGGATGTTGCAAACGATAGGAAGCCGCATCAACTCCAAAATAAGATGCCATTTGTACCAGAGCGGTTTCAGTAGGATCTCCAATGGTTTCAGTCGCGTCATTAACCAAAATAGCTTCTTTTAAAAGCATATAATGCGCCGCATTGTTAAGATCCAGCTTTTCCCGCGTAAATACATCGCCTCCAGCATACATTTCCATCACTGTCATTTTGTTTTGGGTCAGCGTTCCTGTTTTATCGGAACAAATAACGGAAACACATCCCAAGCTTTCTACGGATTTTAAATCCTTCATGACCGCATTTTCCCGTGCCATTTTCTGCGTTCCCATTGCCAAAACAATAGTTACAATGGAACTGAGCGCTTCCGGAATCGCCGCAACAGCCAAAGCAACAGCAAACAGCAAAGCATCCAAAACCGGCATCTGACGATACAATGACAATCCAAAGACCACCAAACAAATCCCTATAATAATAATAGCTAATTTCTGGCTAAAACGGTCCAGACTAATTTGAAGCGGTGTTTTTCGCTGTGCTGTCCTGTTCATTAATCCGGCAATTTTTCCAAGTTCCGTTTCCATGCCAGTAGCCGTTATCACGGCCTCAGCCCGCCCATATGTGACCAAAGAACCGGAAAATACCATGTTTTTTCGGTCACCTAAAGGAATTTTATCACCAGAAATTACTTCGTTGGTTTTTTCAACAGCCTCAGATTCTCCGGTTAAAGAACTTTCGTTTACCTTCAGGGAATAGTTTTCTATAATCCGCGCATCCGCCGTAATCAAATCACCGGCTTCCAAAATCAAAATATCACCCGGCACCAAATCCTCAGAATGTACTTCTGTTTTCACACCATCACGCATAACCTTTGCACTCGGCGCAGATAATTGTTTTAAGCTTTCCAAGGATTTTTCCGCCTTAAAATGCTGGACAGTCCCCAAAACAGCATTCAAAATAATGACTGCAAAAATAACAAGCGTACTTTCTATTTCCCCGGAAATCATGGAAATAATTCCAGCAACAATCAAAATGGCAATCAACAGGTCTTTAAATTGCTCAAAAAAAACTTGAAAAATACCTTTTTTCTTTTCTTCTGCCAAACCATTTTTTCCATACTGTAACAACCTTTTTTCTACCTCTGCAGCAGTTAAACCATCTGTATTGGTTTTTAATTCTGCGCATACCGTCTGACTAGATTCTTTAAAAAATTCCATCTTTGTTCTCCTCTCTCTGGTCATAAGTATCTATAAAAAAAGACTTCCCTATGGCCGCACAAATATACGGCCATACGAAAGTCTTGTTACCACATGGGTGTATTCTGCCAGGCTTATGCCGTGATGTTGACAGAATACTTTTAACTACTCCCTTTAGTATGTTATTGTTATTATACTCAAATGTTCTATATTTGTCAAGCATTATCTTTGTTGATAAAGATTTCCGCCATATTGATCCATAATTACCACTGCAGGCAAATTTTGTACCGTAAGTTTCCGGATCGCTTCGGTACCTAAATCTTCATAGGCGACTACCTCAACCGCCGTAACGCACTTGGCAATCAATGCTCCCGCACCGCCAATTGCACCAAAATATACTGCGCCGCATTCCTTCATGGCATTTTCCACTTCTGCAGAACGCATTCCTTTCCCAATCATTCCAGTCAACCCTAAACGAATCAAACGCGGAGCATAAGCATCCATTCGTCCGCTGGTAGTCGGTCCACAAGAACCAATAACCCATCCAGGCTTGGCCGGTGCAGGGCCTGCATAATATATAATTTGATTCCTAATATCAAAAGGTAATTCTTCCCCTTTTTGAATGGCATCTATCATACGCTTATGCGCGGCATCCCGAGCAGTATAAATTTCACCGTTAATAAAAACACGGTCTCCCGAATGCAGCTGTGCAGCTTTATCACTTGTAAAAGGCGTTGTAATTTTAATTGTCATTGTTAATCAGCTCCAGCATAGAATTTAAAATCAGTTCTGCCTGGTTTTCTTCAAAATATGGTCGTGCATTTTTTCCTTCGATTCCTGTTAACACAGCTGCAAAAGGAAATCCCCCAGCCCTTGCTGCCAGCAAATCACTGGGGGCATCTCCAATCACCAAACATTTTTTAGGCCACTGAAATGGAATTTTTCCATAATAAATTTCTTCGTCGGAAAGCAAATGTCCAAAAGCGGCTTTTTGAAACACAAAAGGATGCGGCTTTGCAAGCGGCTGTTCTGGTGTCAAACTCTTTTCTGCCGCAGAAACTTCATCATAAGAAGCACAATATTTAGTATCAAAATATTGATCGAGACCCCACATTTGAAGCGGAAATAAAATTTCCTCCTTCGGCCTTCCGGTGCCGACTCCTAAAATATATCCTTCTTGATTTAACGTCCTTAGGGTTTTTTCGATTTCTTTTAAGGGTAAAACAGGCTCTTCTTCCAACTTCAAGCCTTTTATTTCTACATCACCATGAAACCACCGTTGAAAACATTCTATGAGGCATTTCCATAATCCACCTGTCGTTCTCTTAAAATAACCAATTTCCACCACAGAGGCAGAGGCCGCCAAACCCTCCGCAGCCGTATATAAGGCTGGTGGACCAATTTTTATATTTTCAATAAACATACACACTGCTTCAAAATGATGCAAATCAAACGAGGTTAATTCAGGCTCCAGATAAGTCGAAACACAAAATACCAAATACGCTAAATCCCAATTTGTGTTTACGCCTAAATGCTTTACGGCGGTTACCGTTCGTCCTCCACAGAATACAGTATCATAAATCAATGATACATTTTTACGGCACCAAAGCTTGTCAAGATCCTGATGCCCAAAATACCGATGACTGTAAAGTAATTCATACACGGTTAGCGCTGCTGCTTTCCAATAAATATATTCGCTGGTAATTACGCCGTCCATATCAAAAATCAATGTATCAATTTTACTCCGCTGTAATTTCATAGCTCACCTGCCCGGCAACACCAGACGTCATTCCTTCCCGGGCTGCATCTATCGCAAGCGCCTTTCCTAATGCAATACCAAAGGCGCGGTATACCGCTTCCCAAATATGATGTCCATTCACTCCTTTTTCAATATCAATATGCAAAGTGCATCTTGCCCCCTGCGCAAATCCGTCAAGAAAAGTAATGAGTTCTTCAGAAGGCATTCCTTCCACAGCACTGTCATACGTAATAGCACTGTGAAAATCGAAAAGCGATCGATCTTCAAAGGATAAAACCGCCTCCGCCTTTGCTTCATCAATAATACCAATGCCGCTTCCATATCCGGAAGGCGTGTTAATTCGTACAAATTCGCCTACTGCACGTCCCAAAGTCATGGAAACATCTTCAGTAACCAAATGTACTAGTTTGAACTCATCAAACTCCATGTGAATATCAATATTCAGCGCAGCACGCCAGGCGATATGTTCTATCATATGATTTAAAAACGGAAGAGGCGTGCAGATATGCTTGCGATAATCAGAACGGAGGTTTCCCTTCTCGATGGTTACTCGAATAACAGATTCGGTCGATTTACGTACCACACTGATTTTATTTTTCACTGCATTTCTCTCCTTTATTTTCTTTCTTTTACAGCTAGGCCATGCGTATCAAAACCTTCCACAGTGGCAATGCGGTAAGCATATTCTCTTACTCGCTCAAAGCCGGCTTTGCTGGCATAACCTACAGAAGAGCGTTTTAAAAAGTCAAACACAGAGACACTAGAATAGGTTTTGGCAAACTGTCCTGTAGGTAAAATTGCATTAGGCCCCAGTACAAAATTGCATAGAGTAACCGGCGTATAGTCACCCAAAAGGATCTCACCTGCATTTTTAATCTTAGGCAAAACATCAAAAGGCTTTTCTGTCATAACTTCCATATGCTCCGGTGCATATTCATTTACAAAATCAATACTTTCTTCCAGACTCTCCGTAATCACGGCCCCGCCGTAAGTATTAAAGTTGGTAGTAACAAACTCCCGGCGTTTATCTGAAATTTTCGTCAACTGACGTTTGACAATCTCCGCAGCTTTTTCTACCAGTTCTTGACTGTGCGTCACCAAGAGTGCAGCTGAATCCGGCCCGTGTTCTGCTTCGATCATCCAGTCAAGAGCCACCTTTTCAGGATCCGCTTTTTCGTCAGCCAATACAATACATTCGCTGGGACCGGCAGGCAATCCGGCATCAATATAATTTGCTAAAACCCTTTTCGCCGCTGTCGCATACGCATTACCTGGTCCAATAATTTTATGGCATTTGGGAATGGTTTCTGTTCCAAACGCGGCAGCCGCCACTGCTTGTATACCACCAACTTTGTAAATTTCAGTAATGCCAATGATTTTAGCTGCAGCTAAAATGGCATCATCTACATCGCCTTTTTCATTTGGAGGGGTTACTACAACAATTTTTTCTACACCCGCCACCTTTGCAGGTACTCCAAGCATCAACATAACCGAAGGAAAACTTCCCTTTCCTCTGGGAACATAAAGGCAAACATCTACAATCGGAGTAGTTTTTTCACCAACCATAAGCCCCTTATCTACTTCTGTAAACCACATTTCTTCGGGCAGCTGTTTTTCGTGAAAATTATGAATATTTTTTGCCGCATATGCAATAGCTTCTCTGGTGGGAGCATCTAAGCGAGCGTAACCTGCCTCGATTTCCTCCGGGCGGACTTTTATTCTATCCTGAGTCAGGGTAACATGATCAAATTTTGCAGTATATTCCAGCACAGCCTGATCTCCTCTGGTGCGGATATCTTCAGATACCTCCCGTGCAAGCTTCATGTGCTCTGAAATATCAATTTCTGCCCGCTTCATGATAAACTCTTTTTTCTCCCGGGATAATTCAGACAATTTATAAATATTCATCCTTTTCTCTCCTTTGTCCTAATAGTGTGCATTTTTACGGTCAATACAGTGGCCGAATACAATGAATATCATTTATTATACAATATATACTGGCATTTGACAAGAGATAGAAAAAAATTTTTCACATATTTCCTTTTTATCTTATGTTTTTATTGTGCTTCTTGCAATTATAAACAAAATATAATATAATAATATCAAAGTCAATCGAAACGGTGGGGAAAATTATGAAAATACTAATTACCGGAGCCAATGGATTTATTGGGCAAAACTTAATTACATCTTTGCACAACTTACCAGCTGGATGGAATTCCGGTTTCGATGTAGAGGAAAAACTTTATCTGATGGAATATGATATGGAAAGCTCTCCTAAGTTATTGGAAGAATATACCAAAGAGTGTGATTTTGTCTTTCATCTGGCCGGAGTCAATCGCCCCAAAAATTCCGATGAATTTATGGAAGGCAATGCAGGTTTAACCGAAAGCCTGCTTAATCATTTAAAAAACAACCATAACAAAGCACCTGTTTTAATTACCTCTTCCATTCAGGCAGAGCTCGATAATGCTTATGGCATAAGCAAAAAAGTGGCAGAAGAGATGGTTTTGCAATATGGAAAAGAGAACGGTGTACAAACTTTTGTTTATCGACTTCCTAATGTATTTGGCAAATGGTGCCGTCCCAATTACAACAGTGTAGTTGCAACTTTTGCTTTTCAAATTGCCCGGGATATTCCTATTACCATTCATGATTCTGCGCATAAAATGCAGCTTGTGTATATTGACGATGTTATTACTGAGTTTTTGCTTGCGCTAACTGGAAAAGAACACCGTGCACAGTCTTTTTGCTATATTCCTACAACCTACGAAACAACAGTTGGTGAAATTGCCCATTTTCTTCATTCTTTTCGTCAAAGCAGAAATAATATACAAATCCCCTGCATGGAAGAAAACAGTCTGGAAAAGAAGCTGTACAGTACATATCTGTCATATTTACCTGAAAACATGTTTTCCTATGCGCTAAATGCACACATAGACGCTCGAGGCAGTTTTACCGAATTATTTCGGTCTGCAGACCGGGGACAGGTCAGTGTCAATATTACAAAACCAGGAATTATAAAGGGCAATCATTGGCATCATACGAAAACCGAAAAATTTGTTGTAATAAGCGGGCATGGTGTTATCCGTCTGCGTAAGATACAAGACAGCAATGTCATTGAATATTTTGTAGACGGAGAAAAGCCGGAGGTAATTGATATCCCTCCCGGATATACACATCAAATCGTTAACAACGGTTCCTCTGATTTGATTACCGTAATATGGTGCAGTGAATGCTATGATCCGAATCATCCGGATACTTATTTTCTTGAAATATAAATGAAAGAGGCGGACACAAATGCGAAAATTAAAGTTAATGACCATCATTGGCACCCGGCCGGAAATTATTCGGCTGTCAGAGACAATCAAGTGTTGTGATAAATACTTTGACCAAATTCTTGTCCATACCGGTCAAAATTATGATTATAGCTTAAACCAGATTTTTTTCGAAGATCTGGATTTGCGTGAAGCAGACTATTATTTAAATGCTGCCGGAGATAACCTGGGGCAAACGATTGGAAATATTATCGCAAAATCATATCAGTTAATGACAAAACTGAAGCCGGACGCTGTCCTTGTCTTAGGAGATACCAATTCCTGTCTAGCCGTCATTAGTGCCAAACGACTTCATATTCCTATTTTCCATATGGAAGCTGGAAACCGCTGTTTTGACGAATGCCTTCCAGAAGAAACCAATCGACGCATTGTAGATGTCACTGCTGATGTAAATCTCTGTTATTCCGAACATGCTCGCCGCTATCTAAATGCTTCCGGCGTGCCAAAAGAGCGCACCTATGTTATTGGATCACCCATGGCAGAAGTACTAAGTAGCCATATAGAACAAATAAAGAACAGTACTATATTAGATAAATTACGCTTAAAGGAAAAACAATATATTCTCCTTTCCGCACACCGAGAAGAAAATATTGATAACGAAAAAAACTTTTTTCAGTTGATGCATGCAGTCAATGCCATGGCACAAAAATACGATATGCCAATTCTATACTCCTGCCATCCCCGGAGCAAAAAATACATTGCACAGCGCGGATTTCAATTTGATTCCAGAGTCATTCAGCATGAACCACTTGGATTTCATGATTACAATCATCTGCAAATGCATGCTTTTGCTGTTGTCAGTGACAGCGGTACCCTACCCGAAGAAAGCAGTTTTTTTCTTTCCTTGGGTCATCCAATCGCCGCTGTTTGTATTCGTACCAGCACCGAACGTCCAGAAGCTTTAGATGCAGGTGATTTTATACTTGCAGGCATCACCGAAGAACAAGTTCTGCAAGCCGTTGATTTAGCAGTATCCATGAACCAAAATGGTGATTTGGGCCATCCTGTATCAACTTATACCGATACCTGCGTATCTGTGAAAACTGTTAAACTGATTCAATCTTATACAGGTATTGTAAATAAAATGGTGTGGCGGAAAGAGGAATAAAAAAATCAGACCGGAAATCTCCGGTCAGCTATCCTTTTCTTTCGAAGGTGTCGAAGCAGGTTTGCGAAAAATCCATACTTTACTGAAAAGATAATTTAGGGCAATTACAATAATATTGACAGAAAATTTCATTACTAATTCATCGAACCCCATATGGACTACCGTAATCTGCATTAGGACTTCTGCCAAAACTAAAGTGAAAATGCGTGCGGCATAAAAACTGCCCATTTCTTTTAAAATATTTTTACAACCAGTAGATTTGCTTTGAAAAACAAATTTCCGGTTTGTAATGTATGCAAACGTAATAGCAGTTAATGTTGAAATGATGCTGCAGGTATGAAGAATAAAACTATAAGGTTCAATATGAACCGGAGCAAGGAAATGCTGAACCAATGGGCTGTACTGCAACTCAAAGACCGAGGTATGATGCACAAAAAGATAAAACACACCGGTATCCACTAGAAAGGTCATTCCACCGAATACGCAGTATAGAATAAACTCCTGATAACGCTCCCAAAGACGTTTCATATGCTTTCCTCCTCTCGCGGATGTCTTTTTATTATCCTCTATTCTTCCGCGTTTGTCAAGCCAAAATATACATTGTTAAAAAAGCTTAATATGAACAAAGAAAGGAAATTATCTATGAATTGTATTTTAAGAAACGCCAAAACAACAAATGATTTTCAAAGGATTGCTGCTCTGGCAGAAAAAATATGGCATCACACATATGACACTTTGATTGGCACTGCTCAAGTGGATTATATGCTGAACAAGTTTCAAAGCGCAGAAGTCCTTGAAAAAGATGTCAATGAAAATGGATATGAATATCTAATGGCTTTACAAAACGATACATTGGTCGGTTTCTGCGGTATTCATTCGGAAAATTCAGAAACTGTCTTTTTAAGTAAAGTCTATGTGGATCCCCTGTATCAACATCAGGGTATTGCAAAAAAAATGATTGGACACTTTGCAGCCAAATATGCCGCAACCGGTGTGAAAAAAATATGGCTTACGGTCAACAAAGGCAATCGTAATGCTATTTTAGCTTATGAAAGATTAGGATTTCATAAATTCGGAGAACTGGTAACCGACATCGGCAGCGGTTACGTTATGGATGACGACTTGATGGAAATCCATCCGGCTGACTTTGGGATTAAATAATATATTTTATTTTGTAAACATCAATGCCCCTTTGACTTGAAAGTCAAAGGGGCATTTGCTATTACAGTTTCATATCAGTCGGCTTAGTACATACCACCGCCGCCAGCACCTGCCATAGCAGCAGCTGCCGCCGCATCACCTGCAGGATCCGGTTTATCTGCTACCAAGCTTTCCGTTGTCAGAATCATAGATGCAACACTTGCTGCATTTTCAAGAGCAGAACGCGTCACCTTGGTTGGATCTACAATTCCTTCTTTAAGCATATCCATATAATCACCGGTCAACGCATTATAACCAATTCCTTTTTCATTGCCCTTAATTTGATTGACAATAACACTGCCTTCTACACCAGCGTTAAACGCTATCTGTCTTACCGGCTCTTCCAAAGCACGGAGCACGATCTGAACACCAGTCTTTTCATCGCCTTCCGTAGATTCAAGCAACGCTTCTACCGCAGGCATTGCATTAATAAATGCAGTACCGCCACCGGCAACAATACCTTCTTCCACAGCTGCACGAGTTGCTGCTAATGCATCCTCAATTCTCAGTTTCTTTTCCTTCATTTCAACTTCTGTTGCAGCACCAACCTTAATTACCGCAACACCGCCTGCCAATTTCGCTAAGCGCTCCATTAATTTTTCTTTATCAAAATCAGATGTAGTTTCTTCAATCTGCATCCGAATATTACTTACTCGGTTTGCAATTTCATCTTTGTTACCCATGCCATCTACGATAATTGTATTTTCTTTCTGCACCTTTACCTGACGAGCACGTCCCAGTTGCTCTATCGTAGCATCCTTCAATTCCAGACCGATTTCTTCAGAAATCACTTGACCGCCGGTCAGAATAGCAATATCTGTCAACATTTCCTTTCTTCTGTCACCAAAACCAGGCGCTTTTACAGCAACACAAGTAAAGGTACCGCGTAATTTATTTACGATCAATGTAGACAAAGCTTCGCCTTCAATATCCTCAGCAATAATCAGAAGTTTCTTACCGGACTGTACGATTTGCTCCAGTAAAGGCAATATTTCCTGGATGTTGGAGATTTTCTTATCTGTAATTAAAATATATGCATCATCAATAACCGCTTCCATTTTATCGGTATCGGTTACCATGTAAGGGGTAATATAACCGCGGTCAAACTGCATGCCTTCCACAACCTCAGAATAGGTTTCTGCTGTTTTGGATTCTTCTACGGTAATAACGCCATCGCTTGTAACCTTTTCCATCGCATCAGCAATCAAAGTACCAATGGTGTCATTTGCAGCAGATACAGAAGCAACACGAGCAATATCCGCTTTGCCATCAATGGTCTTACTGTTGGAAATAATTTCTTTTACAGCGGTTTCCACTGCTTTTGCCATGCCTTTCCGTACAATCATAGGATTGGCCCCGGCTGCAACATTCTTCATGCCCTCATGCACCAATGCCTGTGCCAATAAAGTTGCTGTTGTGGTACCATCACCGGCAATATCGTTGGTCTTGGTAGCCACTTCTTTTACAAGCTGTGCTCCCATGTTTTCAAACGGGTCTTCCAGTTCCACTTCCTTTGCAATGGTAACACCGTCATTGGTAATCAACGGAGCGCCATATTTTTTATCCAATACAACATTACGGCCTTTGGGACCCAAAGTAACTTTGACAGTATTCGCCAGTTGGTTTACACCACTTTCCAGTGCACGTCTGGCTTCTTCTCCAAATAAAATTTGCTTTGCCATTTTTCATTACCTCCAAATCTATTGAATAATCACCAATTAGTCAACTTTCGCAAGAATATCACTCTGCCGCAGAATTGTATATTCTTCGCCGTCCAGTTTAACCTCTGTGCCGGCATATTTGCTCATAATTACGCGGTCACCGACCTCTAGCTCCATTTTAACCTCTTTCCCGTCAACAACGCCGCCTGGGCCTACAGCAACTACTTCAGCTACCTGTGGCTTCTCTTTTGCAGTTCCGGCTAAAATAATACCGCTTTTAGTAGTCTCTTCTGCTTCCAGCATCTTGATGACAACTCTGTCCGCCAATGGTTTGATATTCATAATAATGACCTCCTTACAGGTTAATATTTCCTTGTTATTAGCACTCTATCTTATTGAGTGCTAACGATTGTATAATACAAAAATTTACTTGAGAAATCAACCTGTGTTTTTTATGATTATTTTCAATTATACTAAATTATAAGCGATTAAGTTTAATATTCTCCCGAATCTGTTTATTTGTATAAATTTTCAATTTTGGCTTTAATTGCAAAATAAAACTATTTTTCCTAACTTTCTATGGTCATTATGCTGTATGATCTCTAAAAAAGATCCGGGTAATTACACCCCGGACCTTTTTAAATTTTTAGAAAGATATTTTTTCAGATAAATTCCCGTATAAGACTCTGGACATTTTGCAACCTTTTCCGGCGTACCGCATACAACCACTTCGCCGCCTGCATCTCCCCCTTCTGGGCCAAGATCAATAATATAATCAGCGGTTTTAATGATATCAAGGTTATGCTCAATAACAATCACCGTATTACCTGCATCCACCAATTTCTGGAGGACTTCAATTAATTTATGCACATCCGCAGTATGCAGTCCCGTGGTTGGTTCATCCAGAATATACACGGTCTTTCCCGTACTTCGTCGACTCAGCTCCGTTGCTAGTTTCACACGCTGTGCTTCCCCGCCGGACAAAGTCGTAGACGGCTGTCCGATTTTAACATATCCCAGACCAACATCATAGAGTGTTTGCAGTTTCCGTTGAATTTTAGGAATATTTTCAAAAAAGCTGCATCCCTCTTCCACTGTCATTTCTAAAACTTCATAAATATTTTTACCCTTATAGCGTACCTCCAAAGTTTCGCGGTTGTACCTCTTGCCATGACACACATCACATGGAACATATACGTCAGGAAGAAAATGCATTTCTATACAGATAATGCCATCTCCCGTACAGGCCTCACAGCGTCCACCTTTTACATTGAAACTAAACCGGCCAGGTTTGTAGCCACGGGCTTTGGCTTCCGGCGTCATGGAAAATAATTCACGAATATCACCAAATAAACCAGTATAAGTCGCAGGATTGCTGCGCGGCGTTCTTCCAATCGGCGATTGATCAATATTAATTACTTTATCCAAATTTTCAACGCCTTTTATTTTATCAAATTTACCTGGATGTTTTTTTGCACCATTGAGACGATTTGCAAGTTCTTTATAAAGTATTTCATTGACGAAAGAGCTTTTTCCGCTTCCCGAAACACCTGTTACACACGTAAAAGTTCCCAAAGGAATCTTTACATTAATTTTCTTTAAATTATTTTCTGCTGCGCCAAAAATTTCTAGCTTGGCTCCGTTCCCTTTTCGTCTTTTACTCGGAACAGGAATTTTTTTCTTTCCACTCAAATAAAGCCCCGTCTCAGATTTTTCACAGTTCATGATATCCTCTGCTGTTCCCTGTGCCACAATCTCGCCGCCATGTATTCCTGCGCCCGGGCCAATATCAATAATATGATCGGCGGCCAGCATCGTATCTTCGTCATGTTCCACAACCAGCAGGGTATTCCCAAGATCCCGCAAGCGTTTCAAAGTTGCAATTAAACGATCGTTATCCCGCTGATGAAGCCCAATGCTGGGTTCATCAAGAATATATACAACACCCATCAAACTGGAACCGATTTGCGTAGCCAACCGTATGCGCTGAGCCTCACCACCAGATAGTGTACCGGCGCTTCTGGACAAAGTAAGGTAATCTAATCCTACATTTACTAAGAAATGCAGCCGATCTTTGATTTCTTTTAAAATATGGCGAGCAATCATATTTTCTTTTTCAGATAAATGAAGGTGCAGACTAGAAAAAAACTCCAACGCGGCAACAATAGACAAACGGGAGACCTGATCTATATTAAGATTGTTTACAGTAACAGCCAGTGTTTCTTTTTTCAACCGGGTCCCGCCACACTCTGGGCAAGGCATGTTCACCATAAAACTTTCAATTTCTGCTTTCATCCATTCGGAATTTGTCTCCTTGTGCCGCCGTTCCAAATTATTAATTATCCCTTCAAAACGTGCTAAATGCATTCCCTTGGCGTATTTACGGTCATAAGTAAGACGAATTTTTTCCGAACCCGTACCATATAATATTTTATTCAAAATGTTTTTTGGCAATTCCTGAATTGGCGTATCCAAACTAAATCCATAATGTGCGGCAAGACCTTCATAATACATTTTAGAAATGCTGCCTTCCTCTGTTCCGCTCCATCCACTGGCTAGGATTGCACCTTCGTTAATGCTTAAAGTGGGGTCTGGTATGACCAGATCCGGATCCACCTTAATAATATTTCCCAATCCAGTACAGCATGGACAGGCGCCGTACGGAGTATTAAACGAAAACATTCTTGGAGTTAATTCTTCAATATTGATACCACAGTCTTCGCAGGCATAATTCTGACTGAACATCAGTTCCTCGCGTCCTATCACATCAATTACAACAAGGCCATGTGCCATTTGCAAAGCCAATTCCACGGAGTCCGTCAAACGTTTTTCCATACCTTCTTTAATGACTAAGCGATCGATAACAATATCTATATTATGTTTCTTTTGCTTGTCCAGCTTTGGAATTTCATCATTTAATTCCAGCATCTCTCCGTCTACCCGAACCCGAATAAAACCATTTTTCCGGGCATCCTGAAAGGTCTTTACATATTCGCCTTTTCGGCCACGTGCCACAGGAGAAAGCACCTGTATTTTAGTCCGTTCCGGAAGTACTTTGACCGCATCCACAATCTGGTCAACTGACTGAGGGCGTATTTCTTTTCCACATTTAGGACAGTGCGGTATACCAATACGGGCAAATAACAATCGGATATAATCATATACTTCGGTAACCGTACCTACGGTTGAGCGTGGGTTTTTGCTTGTAGTTTTCTGATCAATTGAAATAGCCGGTGAAAGTCCCTCAATGGATTCAACATCCGGTTTTTCCATTTGTCCAAGAAACTGCCGGGCATAAGCAGAAAGGGATTCCACATACCTGCGCTGACCTTCTGCATAAATAGTTTCAAAAGCTAATGAAGATTTTCCTGAGCCACTCAGTCCTGTCAAAACTACCAGCTTGTCCCGTGGAATTTCAACATTAATATTTTTAAGATTATGCTCTTTTGCACCTTTAACAATAATATTTTTATTCATTTTATCAGGTACTCCTTTATTGTTCGCTTTCCAAACGACGGATTTCATCACGAATCTGAGCCGCAAGTTCAAACTGCAATAGTTCAGCAGCTTTTTTCATCTCTGTAGTCAATTCTGCAATGGTCTGTGTCACATCTTTTTCAGTCTTGGAAACTTGATGTTTTTCTACTGATTGTGTTGCTTCGATAACCTCATGCACTGTCTTCCGAATGGTTTTCGGCACAATACCATGTTCTTCATTAAAAGTTTGCTGAAGTGCACGCCGTCGGTTGGTTTCCGAAATAGCAAACTCCATTGATTTGGTAATCTGATCAGCATACATCAGCACCTTGCCCCCGGCATTCCGAGCAGCGCGTCCAATGGTCTGAATTAGAGAGGTTTCACTTCGCAGAAAGCCTTCCTTATCTGCATCTAAAATCGCAACCAGAGACACCTCGGGAATATCCAGACCTTCTCTGAGTAAGTTGATTCCAACTAGAACATCAAAAACGCCTAATCTTAAATCACGAATGATTTCCATTCGTTCTATGGTGTGCACATCAGAATGTAAATATCGAACACGCACTCCCATATCCTCAAAATATTCCGTAAGGCGTTCCGCCATCTTTTTGGTTAGTGTTGTCACTAGTACCCGCTCATCCTTAGCAACACGATCCATAATTTCGCTGTACAAATCATCCACCTGACCTGCAATTGGTCTTACCTCTATTTCTGGATCTAACAGGCCTGTTGGACGGATCAACTGTTCCACAACACGGGTGGACTGTTCCCGTTCAAATTCGGCAGGCGTTGCACTAACAAAAACAGCCTGATTTAATTTGGCATAAAATTCATCAAAAGTCAAAGGCCGGTTGTCAAATGCGGATGGCAGTCTAAAACCATATTTCACTAAATTTTCTTTTCTAGAATGATCCCCTGCATACATGGCCCGGACCTGAGGCAAAGTTACATGAGATTCATCCACAAATAGTAGAAAATCTTTCGGAAAATAATCGATCAATGTAAAAGGCGGGCTGCCTGGCTCACGGCCGCTGATATGGCGAGAATAGTTCTCTATCCCATTGCAAAATCCTGTTTCCCTCATCATTTCAATATCATAGTGTGTCCTCTGCTCCAAACGCTGCGCTTCAACTAATTTTTCTTCTTTACGCAATTCTGCTAATCTTTCCTCTAACTCGGCTTCTATACTCGCAATTGCCCTTTCTCTTTTTTCCGGAGTAGTAACATAGTGAGAGGCTGGATATATGGCAATATGCTTACGTTGGGCAACAATTTCCCCGGTTACCGGATTGAATTCACTAATTCTTTCGACCTCGTCACCAAAAAATTCTACCCGAATGGCATTGGTCATTGCATCTGAAGGAAAAATATCCAAAATATCTCCCCGGACACGAAATTTATTACGAGTAAAATTGATGTCATTTCTTTCATATTTAATTTCAATCAACTTATCAATTACTTCATCTCGTTCTTTTTCCATCCCCGGCCGTAGAGAAATTACCATATTATTATAGTCAATTGGATCACCTAAGCCATAAATACATGACACACTGGCAACAATAATCACATCCCGGCGTTCAAATAACGCAGCGGTTGCACTGTGCCGCAGCTTATCAATTTCCTCATTGGTAGAAGCATCCTTCTCGATATACGTATCAGAATAAGGGATATATGCCTCTGGTTGATAATAGTCATAATAGGATACAAAATATTCCACTGCATTATGCGGAAAAATTTCTTTAAACTCGCTGCACAGCTGTGCAGCCAGTGTTTTATTATGCGCAAGTACCAAGGTGGGCCGCTGTACTTTTTCAATCACATTGGCCATAGTAAATGTTTTTCCGCTTCCGGTCACCCCAAGCAATGTTTGAAACTTATCTCCTCTAAGAATTCCATCCGCAAGCTGCGAAATAGCCTTAGGCTGGTCACCGGCAGGCTTGTATTGAGATACCACTTGAAATTCCATATATGTCACCTCAAATTATCTTTTCTCTATGGGTTCATATTTTTTAATTATAGCATAGTGTATAGCTACATTTCAAGAGGTTTCATGAATTTTTAACTAAATCCCTGAAATTACCGGGAAAGGTTTCCAATAGAATCAGTCTCTCTATTTTCGCAAAAATATATTCTTGGAATTGAAAATTTTGAAGGAAGAATACAAAATACAACCTTCCTTATTTACTGTTTCCTCATGCGGCATCGAAACTAATAGAGATAACTTTTTCTTCCCCTTTATCTACACAGTAAATAGGCAAGTCGCGTTTTGCTCCCGAAACTGTAACGGCGTCATTTTTTCCAAGCCATAGCAAGCATATTAACAAAAATACTCCAATAGCTAATAAAATGCCTGTTTTTTTTGTTAAAATCCATATTTTCATATTAATTCCTCCTTTTTCTTCCAGTATATGAAACGTTCTTTTTTTTCATACAAAAAATACAGATAATTTACCAAAGTCCGAATATCTGCCTATAGAAAAGGTAATCCTATGAAAGGGTGATAATATGATTAAAATAGGAAATACCTTAATTTTAAACGGAGACAAAGAAACGGATACAACCGGAATACAGCTGAACGGAATATGTCTACTAACCTGTGGCCTTTCCTTGCGATCCACCGTTACTGCATCAAGTTTAAGCGATGACGGATTTACCTACTGTTTACAGCGCAGTATTTTTACACTGGAACAAAACGAATTGTCACCACAGGAATTTAATGTACATTGGCACAAAAAACCGGATGATATCTACCCATATCTTGCGTTAGTCACCCTTCTTTTGCTTTGCGGCGTACCCATTTCACTTATCAGCTGTCTAGAGTTCTAAGTCTGGCATACCGTGAATATACTGTAAAAAAACGGTATCGTGTGGTTACTTTTTGACGGGAGTGAATGATGTGGAAAATACTTATTTTGAGAACAACAAGGTCACTGTGATCGGCCGGGTATGCAGTAATCCTGCGTTTTCTCATATGATTTACGGAGAGCGCTTTTATATGTTTCAGTTAGAAATTCCTCGGCTAAGCGAAAATTATGACACTATAAATATTACGGTATCAGAACGTTTCTTTCCTGTTTTGGAACCTAAACTGGGGGACATTCTGCGTATTGAAGGGCAATTTCGTTCTTACAATAGTTTTTCTCAAACCGGCAGCCGGTTAATTCTAACTGTTTTTGCACGTGAAATAACATACGCAGAACATCCGGAAGAACACCCAGACCCAAATCAGATTTTTTTAAATGGATATATTTGCAAACCCCCTATTTACCGAACCACCCCATTTCAAAGAGAAATAGCAGATATTTTACTAGCAGTAAACCGATTTTATCATAAATCTGATTATATCCCATGTATTGCCTGGGGCCGCAACGCAAAATTTGCACGCCGTTTAGAAGTAGGCACGCATTTAAAAGTTTGGGGCAGAATTCAAAGTAGAGAATACCAAAAGCGTCTGGACGATGATCAGCTGGTCACACGTACAGCATATGAAATTTCAATTTCAAAAATGGAATTAGAATTAGATATTCCACAAGAAACAGAATGCAGTGAAAATGGATAACACTTTAACTTTTATTATTAATAAAACGGTCTGCTTGTAGGAGAAAAGCAGACCGTTTTGCAATAATCAAACAAAATAGAAATAAATCTTACCAGTAGATTTTCCAACCGCCAGCGCCTTTCCAAATTCGCAAAAGAGCTTCCATATAAAAATAATCTCCCCAAATACAGCATTCATCAACGCCAAGCTTATGTGGAATAGAATAAACGCCATGCAATAAAAGTCCGTTGGATTTCGGATCCAAATGTGCACCACAAACTTGATAAAGACTGCGTAACATAATTCCGGCCGCATGACGATACCACGCCAAGTTATCCTGTGCACGCTCTGCATAGTCCATTAAGCCACAGGCAGCTATAGCTGACGCCGAACTATCTAAAAGCTGATGATCCTCTTTTTTAAAACATAAATCCCAATAGCATAAAAAATCATCTCTGAGATGATTCAAAAAATATGCTGAAGCTCTGTGCGAACATTCTAAAAACTTGGGATTTCCAGTGTGTGCATATGCGATAGAAAAGCCATATATTGCCCAGCTTTGTCCTCTTGCCCAAGTTGAATCATCTGAAAACCCTTGTGCTGTTTCTCCATGATCCGGCTTACCAGTTTCCCGATCAAAATAAAATGCATGATATGTAGAACCATCCCTGCGCAATACCGTTTTTGCACAGGTTTCTGCATGCTGGTTCGCTATCTTTGCATATTTGGGATCTCCAGTCACCTCGCTTGCCCAAAATAACAGGGATAAATTCATAAGGCTATCTACGATCAGCATATAATATCCTTCTTCTCCATTATCTCCCCATGATTGAATAAAGCCACCATCTTTCTTATACCGAAGTATAAGAATATCCGCCGCACCAACAGCGATATCTTTCAACCATTTTTCTCCGGTTAACTGATATCCCACTGCACAAGAAAGTGTATATAAAAAGCCCGTATCATGATTATCCAGGCTCCGGCGTTGGATATATCTTTCCCGAAAGCTTTGACATTGTATAAATGCTTGTTGTTTAAAGATTTCATCGCTGGTATATTCGTATGCCAACCAAAGTATTCCACACCAAAAGCTGGAACTCCAGTCATGATTTGTATCCACCGGATATACATTTTTTTCGCTGGAATGCCGTGGCATGGTATCATTTTTAAAAATATCCAAATTTTTTTTCACCCTTGCCGTTGCTTCATCTAACATTTTCTTACATTCTTCTCGTGTAAACGGCGGTAAACTCTGTATTTTGTTCCAAATATCCTGATTTATAGCTATTTCTTTTTTCATTTCCACTAAAGTTTGACTCAACATATTTCTTTTCCCTTTCTGGCTGTATCGCATTTAAAAGTTTCAAAAAATCTTCTATCCTTTTACAGCACCAATCATTACCCCTTTGACAAAGTATTTCTGCACAAACGGATATACACAAAGAATAGGAAGTGTAGCAATAACAATCACCGCATATTTAATAGATTCACCAATTTTTTCCTGATCGCCTACGCTTACTCCCTGGGTCATACTACTTGTATCATTTGCGATTAATATTTGCCGTAAGACAAGCTGTAATGGCCATTTATCAGTATTACCCTGCAAAAAAATAGATGCATTAAACCATGCGTTCCAATATCCTACGCCATAATATAATGCAATCACTGCAATCGTAGCTTTGGACAGCGGAAGCATAATACGAAATAAAATCAACCAATGACCTGCTCCATCTAAATATGCACTTTCTTCCAAACTATCAGGAACAGAATCAAACGCAGTCCGTAAAATAATCATATTATAAGTACTGATTGCAGTTGGAATAATCAATGACCACAAACTTCCATTCAGTTTTATATCCCGTACAGCGATATAAAACGGAATCAATCCACCGGAAAACCACATGGTAAATAAAATTAAAATTGTAACTGGTTTTTTAAACATAACATCCCGGCAAGAGAGAAAATACGCCCCAACAGAAGACAAAATCATACTGATGATCACACCAACTACAACAATGAATAGTGTATTCCGATATCCGGACAAAATACTTTGATTCGTAAACGCCTTAAGATAGGCATCAAATGTAAAATCTAAAGGCCAATACAGCAAATTGCCACCATGCCGCATTAATGCGTTAGATTCACTAAAAGAAGCTACGACAACATACCACAGCGGGTATAAAGTTATAAAGACCATCAGACATAAAAAGATGGTATTACAAACCTCAAATACCAATCTGCTTTTGGTTTTTTTTATTTTCATTTTCTCATGCCTCCTACCATAATGATGTATCTGAAAATTTTCTGCTAATATAATTGGCGCCTACTACAAAAATACAGTTAATGACTGAATTAAATAATCCAGCTGCTGTAGCCAGACCATATTCACCCCCAGCAATCCCTTTTTTATAAATATAATAGGATAAAATCTCTGAACTTTCCGCATTATACGCATTGGTCAACAAAATAATTTTCTCATAACCAACAGATAAAATACCGCCAAGGCGAAGGATTAGCAAAACAATGATGGTTTGTGATAAACAAGGAAGCGTAACATGTATTAATTTTTTAATATGCCCTGCGCCATCAACATCCGCAGCATCATATAATTCCTGATCAATACCGGATAATGCGGCAAGATAAATAATACTTCCCCATCCTACCTGCTGCCATATGTCAGAAATGACATATATAGGCACAAATAAACCGGCGTAATTCAACATGGATTCTTCTATTGTTCCTCCGGTAAGTATATTAACCAGCCGGGTAATAATACCGTCAGAGGCTACAAAGCTTTTTACCATGGAACACAATACCACCAAAGAAATGAAATAAGGCATGTACGTAATTGTCTGTACTGTTTTTTTGAAATATCGATTGCCAACTTCATTAATCAGCAAAGCCAGCAAAATTGGCGCAGGAAATCCAAACACAATACTCGCCAAACTGATTACCAATGTATTTTTTATATTTCTAAAAAAGTATGGATCCGCAAAAAATCTTCTAAAATTTTCCAGTCCAACCCATGGACTTCCGGTCATGCCGGCACGAAAATTAAAATCCTGAAAAGCTATCAAGACACCATACATTGGCTTATAGCAAAAATAAATATAAAAAGCCAAAACAGGTAATACCATAAGATAGAGACTTTTATTTTTTCTGAAATCACGCCGAAGGCGAGCATCTAATGTTTTTGTTTCCTGGATGGGTTTGGACTTCATCTCAATTCCTCCGTTCTGCGCCGCACTATGGCTTCCTGCCGGGAGCACATAAGGACTCCCGGCAGATCCATGGCGTAGGATGTTATATTATTTCTGTGCATTGATATATTCATCATAAGCTTTTTGTTTCAAAGCAATCGCATCTTCAATGCCCAATCGTTTTAATTCAGCATAATAATTTTCCATTTCAGAAAAATCCATTTTACCAGAGATAATTTTTGTTATTGTTTCCTCGCGATAGGTATCAATAGGGGTCATAATGTCATTATATGTCTTGCTATCCTCAGCCGACAAAGAAATATTAGGATATTTATAATTTAGCGTATTAGAAGCCGTTTTTTTCAATGCATCCTTTTGTACTTCTGAGGGATAAAATTGATGTATATATTCCACACTTCTCACAAACGGCCCCCAGTAATTTGCACGACTGCATTTCGACATTCCCTGTGCAATTGTTAAATTTCCATTTTGATCAGGATCTACTATGGAAGGCAGATAAGTAGGAACACCATTCTTTATCTCATAAGATTCTCCTTCCTTACCAAAATTATAAAGCATATATCCTTCCTGTGTATATCCAAAATCCAAAAGTCGAGCTGCAATCTCTTTGTTTTTCGAAGAGGCCGTAATGGTTGCAGCGTTATCTATAGAAACATCAAAGCCTTTGTTCCACCAATTTCCTATTTCGCCTTTTGTTTTTGTAGGAACATTGACCGCTTGGTATTCAATTCCACTTCCTTCAGGAATAGCGGATAGAAAACCACCAAGTTCCCCGCCGATGGAAGCAAATAATGCACCGTTTTCTCCATTAGTTACCATTGCATTAATTCGTTTCATATCCCCATCAGCAAATTCTTTATCCAAAATTCCATCATTATACCATTTTTTCATTAATTGCACCCATGGAGTAAATTTATCTTCCTCATAAGGTCCAAAATGAATGGTTCCATTTTCATCATGATAAAAAGTTCCAATAAAATCAAAGAAATTACCAAAAGGCGTCACGTCTTCCAGCCAATAATTGGACAATCTGAGATTGAGCGGAGTTTCTACGCCCATATCCCTAAAAGTATATAACACATTTTCCCATTCTTCCAAAGTATCCGGTGCTTCAAGACCGGCTTTATCCAATAAATCTTTACGCACAAGCATAGCAATGTAGGAGGAAAGTTCTTCATCTTCATTAATCATGGGAAACATATAATAATGTCCGTCAGCAGACTGTGCCTGTTTTGCCCAATCAGGATGTTCATCGTATACCTTTTTTAAATTTGGCAGTACTTGATCCATATAGGAATCAAGCTCCAGAATAACTCCGTCTTCAATTGCTTTGTCAGGGCCTCCAGAATATTTATTCCAGTTCCACTCCACAATATCCGGCATATCATCAGAAGATAACAAAATATTCATGGCCGCCTCTTCCTCACCAGATACAGGATGCTCAAACTTCACCTTGACGCCTGTCGCTTCATACAGATACTGCGCAAAGGGTGTGTCATTCAAACTAGTACCATATGCCGTCACCTGTGAAGGAAGCTGCATCCACCACCGCAGTTCAACATCGGTATCCATCGGGTATTCCCCAGTGGTGGTCACTTCTTTTAATTCAGTATCATTTACAGCTTGTTTTTGCCCACAAGCTGTAAAACTTACAACGGTTACTGTAGCCAGCATCAGTGCAATTATTTTTTTCATAAAACCCATCCTTTCTTTTTATTCTGAACTCATTTCTTTGCTGTATCGTTAAGCGGCTTCATGGAAGAGAGAGAATCCCAAACAAAAGCTTTCACAGTCATATCTGATGTATCTGCATTTAAAGATACACTCAATTTATCTCTAACCGTCACATTTCCTTCGGCAGTTTCAAATGCTGTTAATGCTCCATTTTTGTTATAAAGCGCTATAGCTAATATTGCCGAACCTCCATTTTCAAACGTTCCCGTCAGTATTGTTTCTGCCGAGGCTTTTCCATTTTCCACTGTAATTACTGGCTGATCTGCAGTAACATCCTCTCCCAACATAACCACCTTATAGCCACGCAAGCATCTTCCGCTTGGGCTGCTAAATAAAGCATACTCTTCCTCACCGCACACGCCAAAATTATTCACACCTGTATTAGAACTCATAGAAGAGTCATCATATAGATTCAAAATGGAATTGCTATATAAATTCTTAAATTCTGCTACGGTATATTCCTGTTGAATTCCAATATACCCTTCCAGGCTATTAGCGATCACGCCTTCACCGGTAGGACAGGTCAGAATCGTATCTGCATCTGGATCATATTCACCATAGTATCCTGAATAATTATCCAGTACAATGGCTGCAGGGACCGATGAGGGAGCATTAAACTGAAGTTGGATTTCCGAAACGCCTGCATAATCAGTCAGGTATACCTGCCCATACTGGGTTCCGTCCATGTAAATATGCGTCATTGCATTTCCATTTCCATCAGGAATAATTGTTACTGCCACAAAATGCCAACTGTTTAATCCAATTTCTTCTTTTAAATCATCATTCTTCTCAAATCCTCCGTCTTCGTTAAATAAATCATTTGGGATAGATACTGTCCCGTCACCCATAATTTTTGTCTGTAATCTCCAATCGCTTCCTGAACGTCGAACCACAAAATTAAAATAATTCAGCTGATTCTTTTCCAATTCCCCTTCGGAATTGATACATTCAGATGGCACATAAAAATTCAATTCATAAGTAACTGGTTTCTTCTCGTCTGGTGATCCAAAAACAGGCCAGCTTCTTTTTTCACCTTCTCCACTTACAGTGGACACCATCCAGGAATAATCATCTGTTTTCTTTCCTTGAAAACCTGTTTGACGTTCATAAATCGCTGTATTAAATTGATAAAAATCAATGATATCACTTTCATCAGAAAAATCTATTGTATCAAACAAGTCTTTTTTCATCCAAACAGTATAAGTACTTTCTCCAACAGTCACGGTGCCGTTTTTTACTATATCCTTTTCTGATGCGATTTCTCCTTTTTCGTTATAATAATTTAAAACTACACCTTCTGCTGTGATCTTGGAAAGAAGTTCTTCCTTCGTCATATTCCTGCGATAAACATATATATTATTTCCAACAATTTCTATGCTGTCATCATTAGATACCGGGGTAACTGTTTTTGATGTACAAACACCATAGTAACCTTTCAAATCATCAATCGCAACCCAGCTTTCCTTCACAGTATCTCCAGCCGCAGGAAAAGTAGGCTGAATTCTACATTCACGAACACTATCAAAATTATCTAATGTGATTTCTGTGATCTTAATTTGATCAAGAAACATTGCTGCTTTTTGTTCAACAGGATATATCGTCACAGATAAAGTATGCCATTGATCTTTGGTTATCGTTGTGGTCACATCCCCAAAAACTGCTTTCCCTTCACTGTCTAAATATGGTTGTATAGACCAATCTGTATTTCCATCTTTTTTATATAAAGGTAAAACCAGTTTCAACATTGTTCCGCTGCCCGAAACCAGATATCCGCTAATTTCATATGTAATGTTTTTCTGATTTTTTCCATTTCCGGCCCATGTCTGAAAATAAGGTGAAGTTTCTGTGTCTGCATTGACAGCTTTTATAACATATGAATAATCATCCTCAGCTTTTCCATACAAACCGGCTTCTCGGCTCATAGAGTGCACCGCAGAGATATCTGCTGCACTTAATACAATAGTATCATCTTGAAAATCTTCCTCAAGGAAAACTTTTTTCATGGAAACAGTATATTTTTTGCCATCTACGTTTAAATATCCACCATTGACAATATCACTATCCTGAGCAAGAAAACCGTCTTGATAGTATTCTATATTCTTTCCTCCAGAATAAAGTAAAGCTAAAAACTCAGCTTTTGTCAATTCTGAATCATACACATAAATTGTTTGACCTTGAATTTCAACCACATTGGAATTCAGAGATTCAATCTCTTCATTGATATAAGAACCACTATAAACCATATAATCATCTAAAGCAATCATACCAGCTGATGATGGGATGGATAATTCTATTTTAAGATTGTTGACGCCTTTATAAGACCCAAGAGTGCATTCTCCCACCTTGCTTCCATCAATATAGGATAAAACAGTAGCTCTGTAAGTTTCATCGGCTTGTTTTATTGGTTTAATTGTTGTAGCCAACGTATGCCATGTTCCAAGTGTTATTCCATTAACCGTACTGCTTCCTTCATTTGCCACTCCAGCCGTTCCATTGCCATAAAATTTTTGCTGAATTTTCCAAGAATTATCACTATCTGTCTGAATAATCATATTAATATTATCAATACCATTCGCTACATCATTCCCTTCGTTTCCCGAAGTCGAAACCGTTTCAGGAATATATATACTCATAGTATAAGTTCGAATGGTTGACGCATTCTTATCTCCATATGCAGGCCAAGTCGCCTGCATACCATAGCCACCCGCAGTAGAAATAACCCAAGAAAAATCGTCGCCACTTTTACCGCCCACAGCCGATTGCCTCGTGCCACCAAGTCCTAAAGAATGGCGTTCTTCGGACATATCAATCTGCTGAATTATCTTTTTCATAGCTACAGTATAAATCTCCCCATCTGCCTCTACCGTTCCTGTTCTTACTTTTTCGGTATCAACTTCAGGTACGGTTCCACCTTTTTTGTATACAATATTCTCATATCCACTTAAAGCAGCCTTTAATTGCGCAACCGTTGTTTCACTGTCATACACATAAATTGTCTGTCCGGCATTATCCACTTCAATGTTAGCATCGGTTGATACAATTTCCAGAGCAAAAACTGGATATACTCCCCACAAAACTATTGAAATCATCAGCGAAAGTATAATCCATACCGAACAAATCTTTTTCATAATTGTTCCCCCTTTATATTAATTATTTTTTTTTAAATTAATCGCGGCTATATACAACCGCTTTGACCGGAAGGCATGTTTCCCAATTTTCCAAGAAAAAGACTTCCGTCTGTTTAGCAATATCAGCCAAGGCCTCTATACTTACCTGTGCTGTTTCTGAAGGTCCTATATTGATTACTTGAGACGAAAAAACCTTTTCAACCGCACCGATTTCTGATTTTTCCACCATAACCATTACAATCGTTCGATTATCTGTACTAAGGTTTTGTACCACCGCTGAAGCTCCAACTTTTAAATCTTTCTGTGTAAAATTAACACGCAGCACATCAAATGCCTGACTTTCCGTTGTAAAATATTTCGTAATGGGATATTCTGTTTCTCCACTACTTCCATATGTTAATCCCTCCGGCAATGTTACTAGGTATTCACTCGAGCTATTCAAGGGAGCAGCTAGTGTAATAATTAAGCTCCGGGCTGCACTATCATAAACGGTGCTCTCAATTTCCAGCTCTTTTCCATATCCGTTGACTATGATTCCGCTGAAATCTTGATTATTTACTGCTGCATCCAAATAAACAACTATGCTTTGATCTTCGGCACAAATTGAACTGATTTGTGGGCATCGGGAATACCATCGTGTTTCTACATTATCCACATATACGCTTTGTCCATTTTGCGGTTTAAATTCCAACCGCATTTCTGCTGCTTTTTGTGAGACAAGTCCTTCAAAATGATATCCTTCAGGAGGTGTTACCATTGTGCCATCCAGCCAGCACCAGTAAATTCCCTGTATCGGGTCTACACATATTTCCAATCGGTACCATGTATTAGCTTGAAAGCAATTTGGAATAATTATATTTCCCGCTCCATTTGATAAACTTAAAGAGGAACCCTGAACAAGATATACCGTTGGCCACTCGGTTGCGCCATCGCCTTTAACAATTCCTCTAATTTCCATTCCATCCACCATATCTGGAATATATATGTCCATACCACTGCCAATTAAATCCGAGGTGGAAGAACTCATATATATTCTAAAGTTTGTCGCATCACCGCTCTCGGGTTGATGGATAGAAAGAACATTATTTGCGTCTAGTTTGATTACTTCTGCCAGTATGGAGTTGGTAATATAACCAATGCCGGAAGCTGACATTCCACTATCAAACCCGGTTGAAACACCTAGCCTACTTTCCATGGAATCCGACAGTACCAAAACAGTTTTTGAAAAAACAGTTTCAGCCCCATCCACATCTATCGCCTTCGCTTCAATCTTCATATCTCCCAAACACGCTTCATATCCTGAAAGAATATAAATATTTTCGGCTTGTACAACAAAGTTTGTCACATCTTTACCATTAATCCAGAAAAAAACGTTTTGAATGCCCGTATCATCTGAAATGTCGAACTGTATTTGACGCATATTCTCAACAGACATACTATCGCTAACATTTAACAGCTGAATTTCCGGATTTCTGTTGTTAGCAACGGTTATTACAATAGGCTCAGTTGTCCCTATTCCTCCCAGTGTATCCCGAGCATATCCATAAATAGTATAGCTTCCTTCCTGTGCAAACGTATACTTCCATACTCCATTAGTCACAGGAGAAGAAGCTCCATTTACATACACAACCATTTCTTCAATCGGATAAGTTGACACAGCCTGTAGCTGCGCGGTTATTTCACCTCCTGGGCGAACCAACATAGGTATTTCTGACAATGATACCTCGGGCTTCTTATACCCCTCAGGAGCGATACTAAAATGAAGAATAACATTTGGCTGTTGTGTACCGTCAGCAGAAATAATATCAGATATTGTTACTGTATAAAAATTATCCTTTGAAAATCCTTGGCTACTTTGAATCATGATATTGTCAAACAGAAAATTAACAAAAGTCTCAACCGTACCATCTTCATTTTCTATCAGCACCTGTGGTTGTTTCATTAGTGGAATCCCAAACGAAAAATTCAATGTATTTAATTCGGATAACATTTCACCTTCCTGTACATTGGCAGAACAGGAGTATTCTCCACCTGTGTAAATATTAAAATGATCAAAGTAAGTTTTTGAGACTATATCAGCTTCTCTTCCAACAGAATTGCAGTAAATCCCCCAAACATTGCTTATATCCAAGATTCTTCCTTCCTGCTCATAGATTGCACCATCTATTGATATACATGTTTTTTCACCAGAGTAAATACAGATCGTATATTCCTGTCCAGCATTCATCGTTCCAGCTTCCTGTCCCAAAACAGTCAAGTTCAATCCATTTGCCGTTATTACAGGAATATCTGTATCACCGCTAAAGCCTATATTTCTTCCAATCTCAGATTCATCTATTTCCATAGTGAAACAAACCATAATGCCATTTTCAGCAGTGTATACCTTATTGGTATCCACACGCGCAATTCTGCGAGCTGACGTACCGCTTTCTCCCGTGCTATCTGTTGCAAGTAAAAGTCTGCCATTCTCAGTCCGGACTTCTGCGGCAGAAGGATCATTATCCGGCATTAAAGTTACAGTCATCTCCTTTGGCAATTCTGTATCATCAAATTCCCAGTTTTCGATGTTCTCAGCCAAAACAGTGCCTGAGAGGAGAACGATAAACAACAAAACTGCAATTGAAAACATAAACCAACACTTTTTCAAAAAACACCACCATCCTTTCCAGCAGAGCTGCATGAAAGCAGCTCTGCCCATCGCCGGCAAAAAGCCGACTCCTTTCTCTAACCTTTATATCCTACTACCAGCTCTAAAATACTATTCCAATCTCCTGTGGTTGTACCGCCGCAATTAATTCGTATGTACCTTGCATCACGCTGTTCGAATTCAAATAATTCATAGTCTTCGGTAGTTCCACTGGTACTTCCATCATAAACGGTCTCAAAATTTTCTCCATCTTGAGACAACGAAATTGAAAAGAACATTTTTCTTCCATCCTTTGCTGCTCCAAGCCAAGTTGCTAAATATACTTGATTTACAGTGCGCACCTCACCCAAATCGGCTTGAATCCATACATCTCCGATACCTTGTGCCGACCAGCGTGTATTAAAATCATTGTCAAATGCATTTTCCTTTTTATTGACCGGTTGTGGTTCCGCACTGGCAGTGACATTATAAATCTGCCAGGTTTGTACCCCCTCCGCCGTAAAGTCTGGAGCGGGAGCTAATCCAATAAAGCCAACTATATACGCATTATAATAATTCTCGTCTTCATTACTGTACACTTTCACCACCGCAACATCATCCAATGATTCCGCATTGTCTATTGCAATGCGATACTGTTCACTCGTCGCATTTACTTGGGGAACATGCGTATCTCCTAAAATATAACTGGCAGTCACCGTTGTTTGGGAAGGAGTAAAATTCTCTACGGGTACTCCATCCAACATCAAATTATCAATGGTAGGTGTTTCAGTGATCTCACCATCAGGTACATGCCAGTCATCAATGGAAATATTATACTCAGAGACATCAGTCGAATAAATGCCGATTGGAGTCAATTTAACCGTTATATGAATTGTTCCGCTTCCTGTGATTTTTGCCCGAACCCTTCTAAAAGCGCTATTATCCGTTTCGCCCAAAACTGTTGGCATTCCTTCCATTGCCTTGGCTTCTTCATAATATAAGGTAAGATTACCATTGGTCAAAAAATCCATGCGTAATTTTTTCCCATTTTGCGTAAGTATTACACTATTTCCATCAATTTTGCCTTCCATGGCTTTCGTATACATCATCCAATAGATTTCCGAAGCATCCGTAAGTTCTAATTCATCACGAACTACAAGACTCTTTCGGTAATCTGTCAAGAAGAATCCGCGACGAGCGCTTTCGGTATAAGCCGATAATGGTTCGGACATATCTACAACACCTATCGCGCCTTTCGGTTTTGATTCCCTCAATTCTGCTTCTGATTCTGCATATAAGGTGTGATCAATGCCGGTTCCATCTGGATTGATGATTAATGTATTATGCCCCTCAGCGCGATTACGCAGACATTTCCATTTTCCTCCTTCAATGTTCCAAAAACCAGGAACACTATAGTTTTCCACGCCCAACTCGGCTGCCCATCGTTCACCCATTGAATCAAAAACAAAACCACCGATATCCATATGCCCATGCGAGTGTGCTTCCACTCCGCCTTTTGTAGCCAAATAGGTTTCTTCGCTTTCCCAGCTGTCGCGCATTGTAATAATTTGCGTATTACCGCCAAAATAAGCATCATATGGACGTTGCTCCGTTTCTTTTTCCAAGGAAGTCCAATCCGCAAATAGCGGTGTTAGGGGCGATAGTCCAATGATACCACCTTTTGTGTTATGAAGGACAGCGTTTGTAACTTCCGGCTTATCAAAGTGTCTGGCAAGCCAGAATTGGTAATCCGTATTACTGTCATATTCATCTGCATCTGCAAAATTAAATGTTCCAAGACTGCTTTGTCCATCTAGCCCATAATCAGCAGTATTAGAAATTCCTTCGGCTTTATCCAGAGCAAAAGTAGTTCCCATTACCGTTTCTAATGTTGATAATGCGCTTATCAAATATGAAGTACCAAATTCCCAATATACTGGACCTTCGAACCATGCGCCATCAGGAGCATAGTAAAATAGACTGAATTCCAAACCTTTAAAACAATTTGCCAAAACGCGGCTAGCCTCTTCAGGATATACATCCATTAAAGCAAGAGCAACTGTTATCATACTTCCATTACATACTTCATTCCAGTTATTATACATATATGGCCAGCTGTTATTGCTTCCCGAACTCTTAACGCCATATTGCCACAGCAAGGCTTCACGCAGGGCATTACGGTATAGGCCGTCTTCAATAACTTTACGCTGTTCCGGAGTAAAACCATCATACATCCAATCATAAGCAATTGCAATTGCATTCGCTGTAATGGCAGTATCAAGATAATGGTCTGGAAACCAATTATCCCACGAACAATATGTGCTCATAATCTGCCACGCCCGATCAATATATTTAGAATCCTTTGTCAAAAGATAACCAATTGCAATGGAAGGAAGACCTTCAGCTGTAGAATAATTAAGACGCCCAGAAGAAACATCATAATCAAAAGGAACAAATTCACCAGCAATACGACTATCTGCCGATGCAATTAGGGTATTGAGCCATGTTTGTAATGTTTCACTCTGTTCCGCTGCCATCTTCATCTCTTCCAAACGTTCGGTGTTAGTATGCAGTCGTGGATGTTCATAAGTTTCATTATTCTGTTTAAAAATTGCCAAGAGCTCTTCTTCGGATGGGCGATAATAAAAGAGATAGTTATTTAATTGCTGCAACGCATCAGGGTCTTCAGGAGCATTAAATTTTTTATCACTAATGATGACCATCCCAGAACTCGTTGTAGTATCATCATAATATACCTGCTTACTTAATCCTTGCTCACATAAAGCACGCAACGGCAAAAAAGTTCTGTCTTCTTTTTCTACAGCTGGAATTTCTAAGGTTATTTCATTTCCATCTACAATCATAATGTTTTGTCCAACAGTAAAAGAAATTCTCTCATCTATTGTCACGGTGCTAGTTGTCTCATCATATTTTACTGGCAAATTAAATGCTTCACTCACCGCCCGTACTGGAACCATTGTATGTCCATCCTCCACATAGGGAGCAGGATTCAGGATTTTACGCGATCCGTTGGATGTTAAAACGCCACTGCGTATATGTAATCCCACTTTATCCTTTAACATGATTTCCTGTGCTGTATAATCGTGGAACATATTTACACTGGTATCATAACTCGGAGCGTCTCCTGCTGTTGACAAGTCTCTGGGTTCTTTTCCTTCATAAATATTATATTCATTCATATACAATTTACAGGATCCATCAGCCGGAACCTCTACACGTAATTGAATGAGGTTGCCGTCTAAATTATAATCTCCGTCTTTTAAAACCAGTTCGCCGTTTACATATGCATCAAATGTCATTTGAGTAGTATCCAACGCAAACGCCAATTTAGTAAATTCACTGGTAGATAAAGTGGCAATTTGCCTGCCTTTTGCCAAAACACTTTTTCCATTTATATTTACCAGTGTTTCCCATTTTGATGTATCGCTTTTCATAACACCTAGGAGCAATCTGCTCTTTGCATCAATCAATTGGATAGAAGTTTCTAAAACAATAT
Organism: Ructibacterium gallinarum; assembly: GCF_014982785.1. Taxonomy (GTDB): domain Bacteria; phylum Bacillota; class Clostridia; order Monoglobales; family Monoglobaceae; genus Ructibacterium; species Ructibacterium gallinarum. Next base: position 63,078 of record NZ_JADCKB010000013.1, on the reverse strand, counting down.
AACGGTATTGTTCTCCGCTGACTGAAACATCTGCACGGGAACTTTCATCATTTGTTTTTTCGATTAAAAGGCAACTAGTTCCGTCTTCCCGTTCTGTAATTTCCCAGATATGATCATTTTTGGTAATTCCCATCCCACTTGTTGTTTTTGAAAAATCATTTTGCATCATGATAGCTGTTCCAACACTGGGCGGTGACAAATCAAGAGGTATTTCTTCATCATTCCATGCAGCATATGGATACTGATCAGGGATCACGCTGGTGTGTGCCATATTAATATTGTCAATCAATACACCGCTTTCCTCCTGATCTGAAGAAAATCCAAATACAACCGTAGCAATACTTGATGGCATATAAGAACCCGCATAATAATTTGCAGCAACCGCTTTTCCGTTAATATATATATCATAAGATAGCGAACCACCATGAAACAGCAATTCAATACGGTTTAATTGATTAGCAGATAAACATCCAATGTTGTTATTATCATAAGTACAAACGCTATGTGAATTTTTAATTTGGAGAGCATTAAAAGTTTTAGAGCTGCTTTTCAGCTGTACAGTGGCGGTAACCTCTGTACCTACCGACTGCATATCAAAAGCGACTAAAAAATCTTCCTTTAAAGAAGCCGGCACTTCAATGGAAGTATTGCTTCCGTTTAAATTGATATATAACCCTTTCTCATGATCCTGATATTTTTTTACGTAATAACTGTCTCCCTTTATATTAAGAGAAGTAGCTGTTGCATTAGTTACCAAATCGTTAAAAGAATAACTGACAACCATTTCTGTTTGCTGTGCCGCGTAAATTGAAATTGAATTAATAGAAGTGCATAAAAACATTACAGCAAGAAAAAAAATTGTTATCCTTTTTGTTTGACGATGTATTGGTTTGTTTCCCATACTTTTCATCTCCTAACATCGGACTTTTTTGTGAGTTGATCGTCCTCTTTATATTATTTTTCTTGACTTAGTTATAGTTTAAAGATATAATAAAAATAAGTCAACTCAGATATTGCTGAATTACGTCTATAAATTGCTATTTAATGTATGAAAGGAATGAAAAATTAATGGAATTTGAAGATATTTTTGGATATTTTTTGATAATTGATAGTGCAGGGCATAATGTTGTTCCCAAAGATCAAGGCTTTTTTCCTGCAGATCATTCTTCACAACTTGTCCCCAGTGATGATAGCTATACCTTCATGATGATTGCACGAGGAAACGAAATTTTTTATTTAAATAACGCAGAACCCATTACACTTTCAGAAGGTGATTTTTTCTTTTTTAATTCAAAATCATCACCCATGAGATGCAACACACATAACGAAACCATGGAAAACTATTATATTAACTTTAAATGTAAAAATCCTCAGATTTTTAAAAAATTTCAATTTCAACTCAATACAATTTATCATATTCGTTTTACCACGTCTATAGCAGCAAAATTGGAAAGTATAATTCTTGAAAATTTTTATTTTAAAGGTCCATTTTCCGGTGTATCGGCTGTTTCATATTTTATAAATTTACTCGTATCCTTGCATCGCGCTGTTTATGAAAAGGATCAAAAACAGACTAAATTATCCTCTGATGCAGTTACAAAAATAGCAATCAGTATGTATACCGACTCAGAACTTAACCTTTCCTTGGATGATTATGCTACTATGTGCGGACTTAGCAAATATCATTTTTGCCGCGAGTTTAAAAAGCAATATGGCTTTTCTCCCATTGCTTTTCGTAATCATATACGCGTAGATAACGCACGTACTTATCTTGAAGCCACAAATTTTTCGGTTTCCAAAATAGCTACCATGGTTGGTTTTTCTAACCTATCATTGTTTGTAAATATGTTTCGATCGATTTATCATATGACACCTTCTGAGTATAGAAAAAGTTTTCAAGATGGATCAAACACATCAAAAAAAGAATTTAAAAATAATAAAAATCAATTTGACTCTTGACAAATTAATTTTTTTACGTTATTATATCGGTGTGAGTTGATCATCTCTTTGAAAACAAAGAGGTGTGACAATGAAAAAATTTATTCTTCTTTCTTTATTTTCAACACTTCTCTTATTTGCGATTTCATGTTATGCAAATGATGAGATTAGTGTGTTTTTTGATGTTCAAAATCAATCCTTGGTAGTTTCTGGTTCTGTAGGTTCTGAAGCCGGGACAGCCGTAACTGTAAACATTGCTTCTTGGTCAGAACAAAGTCCTGCTTTTTCTCCTGAACATCTTCCTATTGTTTCTCAATTAATATTGACAACAAAAAATGGATTGATTTCTGAAAAAATACCTTTTTCAGACCAATTTAAAAGTGGAAAATATGGTATCTATTTTTATGCACAAACCAATAATGGCCTATTTCATGCATCAAATTCTTTTTTTTACGCCAATCCACACGACCCAAATACCGCAGCTTTGATTACCCGCATCAATCAGGGAGAGAAAATTTCCGAGATATTAACAGATGGGAATAATGCAGAACTTTTGGGAATTGATCTAGAGAAAGTAAACACTTTTATAGATGAAGCTTCTTCGATTGCAGAAAAATTAAATACCGGCAGTTACGATCTGCCTGGATTTGTTAATACATTTTTAGGAGGCACTGCAATCGCTATGCTGAGAAGTGGCATGGCTGCTGATAACGTATTTCAAAATTATGCTTCCTATTTTGGAATAAGTTATGAAGAATATTATCAGTTATCTGCTGACACTCGTGCAGATTTAGCAGCTCTGTTAGCTGATCAGACATATCAAACAGGCACGCTGCAGCAAATATATGCAGACTGCTGTCTGCTTGCACAACTTCGCACCTGCAGCGGCTGGGGATATTTAAAAGATTTAATGCTGAATAATAGTGAAATTTTGAACATCAATTTATCTTCTTCAGGCTATTTACAATTGTCAGAAAATCAACAAAATCAAGTTTTTACCACTATTGCCGGCTCAATGAAATCAGTGCAATCTCTTTCTGACGCAGCAAATCTGTTTTATAAAGCAGTATCTAATTTAACAGAAAACATTTCCACTTCCGGAACAGGTTCCAGTTCTGGACATTTGGGAATAAGCGGCGGCAGCAGCGGGGGCGGAGGCATTCATCCCTCCTCGATGGAGGCTGATACCAATATATTAAAACCTGAAGAAAATGTTTCTAACAATTTACCTGCAGATGCCAAAAATCATTGGGCTAGAGACTACATTTCCAGACTTTGGGATACAGGTATTATAAATGGCTTTCCAGACGGAAATTTTTATCCAGATAATAATGTAAGCCGCTGTGAATTTTCAAAAATAATTTCATTGGCTTTTTCATATTCCACCAGTGAAGGTAATGCAGATATGTTTAAAGATGTCCCCGCCACAGAATGGTACGCTCCATATGTTTATGGGCTTGCTGCAAAGCAAATTATACTTGGGTCGGATGGGTTGTTTTCTCCGGATGGAAATTTAACTCGGCAAGACGCAGCCGTCATAAGTATGCGTATTCTACAAGACCACAATATTTTACTTGAAGAGAATATAGTTTCTTCTTTCACCGATGATATTCAAATCAGTGATTATGCCATATCGGCTGTCAACGCATTGAGCCAGGCTGAAATCATGACCGGAGATGAAAACGGATTCCGTCCCTTAAATACGATTACCAGAGGCGAAACCACTGCTTTGGTGTGTCGTCTTATAGATTATTTGGAAGGAGAGGTTAGATAATGAAAAAAATAATTTGCACTATACTTATCTTTTCCTTTTTAATGACCGGACTAGGTATTTTGCCTGCATCTGCCGCATCCAATCTTGTCTTAACTGGAAGTAATGCCTATACATTGCTAAACATTCTTGGCCTTGATTTGCCGGAAAGTACTGAAGATTCCGTTACAAGAGCACAATTTGTATACACTCTGATGCAAATAATGTCCGGAGGAAATACCTTTCCATCTGCTGCGGAATCATCCTTTTCTGACATAGAAGTTACACGGAAAGAATGTAGTGCTGTCAATGCTGCATTAAGTGAAGGAATTCTTTCCCCCGCCGAACAATTCAATCCCGATGTTGCCGTTACTCCAGATGAGGCCTTGAAAATGCTGGTTGTTGCATGCGGCTATGCACTAGAAGCAGGTGAGAAAGGTGGTTTTCCTTTAGGATATCGCATGACTGCCCAACAACTTGGACTTACCAACAATATTGACATATCGGGGGATATCTTATCCTTTGAAACCTTCTGGACCTTACTTGGCAATGCATTGAGTATTGATCTTAGAGTTATCCGCACCTATGGCGGCAGCACCTATACTTATACCCAACAATCCGGTCACACCTTCTTAACCGAATATTTTCACCTTTCAGAAGTAAAAGGAATCGTTACAGCCAATGCGTATACTTCTTTATATGATTCAGAAGGCGGCAGAGAGGGGTATATAGAAATTGATTCTATTTCTTATGCCTCGTCAGGCTACGACTCTTTGCTTGGTCAGCAAGTCCGCGGATTTATCAAAGATGAAGATGGCGCGTTTTCTATTGTTTATCTGGAAGCTTATCAAAACAATGAACTCTCTATAAGTTATCAAGACATCGTGAGTGCCTCTTCTTCAACTATAGAATATCTAGATGAGCAAGGAAGAATTCGTACGATAAATCTTAGCAGCAACGCTGTTGTTCTGTATAATGGAAAAGCCTTACCCAAGCCTGTTATAGATGATTTTCAAATTCAATATGGAGCGCTACGGCTTATTGATCGGGGTCAAAATAACAGCTATGATGTTCTGGAGATTCAAAGTGCACAAACCATGGTAGTACAATCCATTGACCAACGCAACAAACAAATATATGATAAAAATAGTACTTTCATGATTGATGCTTCTGATAATGATATTGTATTAAATATCATTTTAAATGGGGAAACAGCAGACTTTTCTGCACTGACAGAAAATATGACCATTACATGTTATGTTTCAAAAGATGGAAAATATATTTATCTAGATGCATCTGATAAATATATCAGCGGAGTACTAACTTCTTATAACGCAGATGAAAATATAATTTCAGTAGGTGAAGAAAAATATGAATTCACTCCTTACTTTGAACAATGGTATGGCTCATCAAATCCAGGCGGCGGAACAATTACGCTCTTTTTGGATTCGTCTGGCCGGGCAGCAGCATATACCACTGATACAAGTATAATGAAATATGGATATTTAATCAATGCAGCAGCAATTAGCGGATTAAGTGAAACATATCTATTACGTATATTTACTTCGGACGGTGTACTCAATGAATATTCCTTAGCTTCCAAAGTAACCGTAGACCGCAAACCCAATATACAGGCAAAACAATTTTATGAAAAATATGCTGCCCCAGGAGGTCAGGTAAAGGAACAACTTATCCGTTTTTCTGTGAATGCAGAAAATGAAATTCGCTTTATCGATACTTTGTATGGCCAGGAACAGCCTGATACAGAAAGCACTGGATATTGGGATGAAAGTATGGATGAATACGATAATCTTACGCTGTATCCCTGGAGAAAAAACACTACATCCGGATATGTATATTATAAGACTACGCTTGAATCAGTTGGCTCTCACTTTTTCATTGCACCTTCAGCGCCTATCTTCATTATTATAGATGATACTGATCTACCGGATGAAGACAGATGCTTCCTTACGTCTTCTTCTGGACTAACAAATGACTATCCTTTTAATGCATCTGCCCTGCAAGCATATAATGTAAGTTCTAACGGAGTAGCCCGTGCAATTGTTTATAAAACTGACATTCTGAGCAAGTATGGATTACTAGATGCCAATTCTTCCAAAGGCATTCTAAATTCCATTTCCTACGGAATGAACGCTGAGGGTTTCAAAATATTACAACTTGATATTTATACAGAAAATCGTACATTTAAAACTTTTTATTTGGAAGATGAATCACTTTTAGAAAACTTGTATACAGATGAAAACCAAGAGGCTGGTGAACTGCCTCTTGCCATGGGGGATTATCTGCGATTTGTAGCTGATTCTAAAAACAACATTATTAACATTGCAAAAGATTTTGATGCAAGTTCACTTACAATGCTCTATACCCGAAATGGAGAAAACGAAAACTTACGTTATTATTTTGGTACAGCGTACAATGGAGTAAATAATCAGCAATTGGTATCTTCAGCAATAGATCCTTCTTTAATTGAGGATATGAATACGGTCACTTATTGTCTAAAAATACCAACCTTTACTGTTGTTTATGATTCAACACTACAAAAAATTTATCCTGCTTCTGCAGATGAAATTATCAATTATATTCATAATCCTTCACAAGCGGACAAACTACTGGCTGTAACCCGATATGTGGAATGCCAAGTGCTTGTAATTTACAGATAATGATAAATCACATAAGAATTAATTGCATCAAAAAAGGAGTGCTTCAATATCAGCACTCCTTTTTGATAAATAATTTTATTTTACAACTATATTAATCAATTTTTTCGGCACAGCGATACATTTTACAATGCTTTTTCCTGCAATCAAAGCCTGTACTTTCTCATTTGAAAGGGCGGTCTCCTTCATTTGTTCCGGGGAAGCCTCGGGCGAAATCATCATTTTTTCACGTATTTTCCCATTAATCTGGATCACAATTTCCACCTCATTGACCTGCAATGCCTCCATGTCCGCTTGCGGCCATGCACGCTCCGTAAGCTTTCCCTCTCTGCCGCTGATTTCCCACAGTTCACTTGCAATATGCGGAACAAATGGATATAACAGAACAATCAAATTTTCTACAGCTTCTGTCAAAAGTGCAGAATGATACTCCGCCGTTTTGGTATTTTCTTTATAAACATATAAAGCATTAACCATTTCCATAATAGAACTAATGGCTGTATTAAAACTGAAACGGGCACAATCTTCTGTTACTTTTTTTATGGAAGCGTGCACCGCAAAACGAAGCTTTTTCTCTTTTTCATTTAAACTGTTTTTATCCAGCGGTTCCTCTGAGAGATATGGAGTTAATTCATCAACCGCTCTCCACACACGATTTAGGAAGCGGTATGCACCTTCCACAGCCGTGTCATTCCAATCAAGATCTCTTTCCGGCGGGGCGGCAAAAAGAATAAACAAACGAGCTGTATCAGCACCGTATTTTGCAATAATCTCTTCGGGGCTTACCACGTTGCCCACCGATTTGGACATCTTGCTTCCATCTTTCAGTACCATGCCCTGTGTCAGCAAATTGGCAAATGGCTCCTCGCAGTCGATATAGCCAAAATCGTGCAGCGCTTTTGTAAAAAAGCGTGCATACAATAGGTGCAAAATCGCATGTTCCACACCACCGATATATTGGTCAACATTCATCCAATAATCTGCCTTTGCTTTATCAAATGGCATTTTATCATTGTGCGGGTCTGTGTAGCGCAGGAAATACCATGATGAGCATACAAAAGTATCCATCGTGTCGGTTTCCCTTTGCGCCGGAGCACCGCATTTTGGACAAACAGTATTCACAAATTCAGGGCATTCGCTAAGCGGAGATTTTCCTTGTCCCGTAAATTTAACATTCTCTGGAAGCAAAACAGGCAGCTGCTCCTCCGGGACTTCCACCGTGCCGCAATGTGGACAGTAAACAATCGGAATAGGTGCACCCCAATAACGCTGTCTAGAAATCAGCCAATCACGCAGACGGAAATTAACTTTTTTCTGACCAATTCTCTTTTCTTCAGCATAAGCAATCATTTTCTTTAGGGCATCCCGATTACTCAACCCATTAAAGCAGCCCGAGTTTTCCATGATACCTTCCGCAGCAAAAGCTTCTGTCATTTCTTCCGATTTCATATTCTGACCTTCTGGCTGAATCACAATTCGAATCGGAAGATGATATTTTTTAGCAAAATCAAAATCCCGCTGATCGTGTGCCGGAACACCCATGACAACACCAGTACCATAATCCAAAAAGACATAATTTGCAAGATATAGCGGTATTTTCTCTTCGGTAAAAGGATTGATCATATAACAGCCTGTAAATACGCCTTCTTTTTCCGTATCGGTAGCAGAACGCACAATTTCGCTTTGCGTTTGCACCTTTTTAATAAAGGCTCGGCACGCTTCTTCTTCTGGTTTTCCGGAGATCAGTTGATCCACCATAGGATGTTCCGGTGCCATAACCATATAGGAAACACCAAAGATAGTATCCGGCCGTGTTGTATAAACAGTTAAAAACTGATCACTGCCTGCAATCTGAAACTTCATCTCCGCACCTTCACTGCGGCCGATCCAGTTTGCCTGCATCGCCTTTACTTTATCCGGCCAACCAGACAACTTATCAATATCATCTAGCAAACGCTGCGCATAATCAGTAATCTTAAAAAACCACTGTTCCAAGTCTTTTTTCCCGACTTCACTTTTACAGCGCTCACATTTTCCGTTGACAACTTGTTCGTTGGCCAAAACAGTTTGACAGGAAGGGCACCAATTAACATATGATTTCTTTTTATAAGCCAAACCATGCTTATAAAGCTGCAAAAACATCCACTGTGTAAATTTATAATAATCAGGCTTCGCTGTTGCAATTTCACGCTCCCAATCATAACTGAAGCCCAAGCGCTTTAACTGCCGCCGCATATTATCAATATTAGACCAGGTCCATTCGGCAGGAGGAGTGCCATGTTTAATCGCCGCATTTTCTGCTGGCAACCCAAAAGAATCCCATCCCATAGGATGTAATACATTATATCCCTGCATTTTTTTACAACGCGCAACTACATCCCCAATGGAATAGTTACGGACGTGTCCCATATGCAGATTCCCAGAAGGGTAAGGAAACATCTCTAAAGCATAATATTTAGGTTTTTCAGCATCCTCTTCCATGTGAAAAGCATTTTCTTCTTCCCATTTTTTTTGCCATTTTTCTTCAATTTCTTTAAAATCGTATCTCATTGGACCTTCCTCCGTTCAAACTATTTAAATCTGTTTTAAAAAACTACTGTACAGCAATATCGGACATATCAACAGATACAGCATCTTTCCAAATTCGTGCTAAATCATAAAAATCTCTGGGTTCTTGCTGAAAAATATGCACAATAGCGTCATCATATCCCAGAAGAACCCATTCTCCAGAACGATACCCCTCTTTATTAACAGGAAAAACATCTTGTTTTTCCAATTCCTCTTCTACATGATCACATAAGGCCTGGACCTGTCGGTCAGAACCTCCTGTTGCAATAATAAAATAATCAGCCAACGTTGTCAACCCACGTACATCGAGGACTTCAATATCTTTTGCTTTTTTACTGTCTAACACCTGAAAAATGATGTTTACGGTTTTATTTTCACAAGCCATGTTCTAACTCCTTTATTTATTCCTCATCTAAAACAAAATTTTCCTGTATCAACTGCTGGGTTGCAGCTTTATCATGAACAAAATAAGAAATATTGCCAATATATTTTCCCTGTCCAGGAAGTGTAAATATTTCAATATTATCCTTTCCAATTATCATTACATCTTTCATTATTCCAAAAATTTCAAATCCGGAAAAATCTGTTTCTGTATTCTTTTTTACAGCAGATAAAACCGCCGGAGCCCGGAACAATCCCACCGGTGATAGCAGTTTATCAGCTACAGCATCATATAATGTCTGCTGTGCAGCTAAACGCCCCACATCACCTTCAGGGTATCCTGTCCCATCATTATTTTTTCTAAACCGCATAAACATTTCCGCTTGTTCGCCGTCTAATTTCTGTTTTCCTGGCTGTAAATCTATTTTTAAATTTTGTGCGGGATCATCATATTGCATCCGAATAGGCACATCAACAGTAACACCGCCCAAGGCATCCACGATATCACAAAAGCCATCAAATCCAACCATAACATAATTTTCCGGCTCTAAACCCGTTACCTGCTCAATTTCACCACTCATGACATCAAAACCGGAATAATACGCTGAGTTAATCTTTTTATCATTTCGTTTATTATCTATCTTCGTATCACGGGGAATTTGAAGCACCGAAACCTTTTTATCCTTTCGGTTCACCTGACAGAGTAAAATAAGATCCGTTCTATAACCGTCCTCGTCTACACCGGCAACAACAAAAGTATGTACATTTTCGCTGAGACCGTTACCAAAAAAGCTGAATTTCTCACCTGTCTGCAAAGCAATAATAAAATTATAAAACATCCAGATTACAATCAAAATTGTAACAATTAAAATCGTAAACCGAAGGGGAGATTTTATTCTCATAAATACTCCTTTCCGTTTTGTGTCTCATCCTTCCTAAGTTTTTGCCGTGCCATCAGCAAATCATTGCGGCAATGCACTGTATCAGGATGAATCGTAAAATGCTTCTTTATTAAATCACAAATAGTAAAATCCAGTCCGTCTATGATGGCCTGATCAATATCGGAATAAGCCGTTGATCTCAATTGATCCACACCATCAAATTCACGGTTAGGCTCAATATAATCTGCAATATAAATAATTTTTGCAAGTAAACTCATATTGGCTTTTCCTGTGGTATGATAGCGAATGGCATCCAGTATCTCAGGATCATAGATCTCAAATTCACTTTGTGCCACACAAGCTCCTAGAGGACCGTGAAGCAATTTAGGCTGCTGTACCGATATACTATCAGGGGTAATACCGTATCGTTTTCGCAACAATTCCGCTGCCTGACCAAAATCAATTTCTTTAGCACAGTCATGCACCAAGCCTGCCAAATATGCTTTTTCCGGATTTGCACCATAGTACTGGGCAAGTCTTTTTCCTTCCTCTGCAACCCCTAAAGAGTGACGGTATCGCTTTTCACTTAACATAGACTGCAAATAACGGCATATTTTTTCTGTTTCCATCATGACCCTTATTACCTCTTTATCTCCGTAAAATTCTTTCTGTAAAGTAAATGTCTATCCATGTATTGCAAAACCGTTTCAGGCACCAAATATCGAACGGAAAGCCCTACGGAAATTCTTTCTCGAATTTCCGTAGAAGAGATCTGAATACAAGGTACCGAAATTATGGAAATCACGGCATGATAACGTTTTTCAAGTTCTGCTTTCTTACGTCCTGTCTCTTCATTGCTATAACCCATTCGATGCACCGCAGCAACTGTGCAGGCACGAAAAATACGCTCCGGCTCTTTCCAGCGCTCCATATAATCCAAAGAATCGGCTCCAACAATAAATGTAAAACAATATTCCGGAAACTGCTGTTTCAACTTTTCCAAAGTTTCACAGGTATAACTATATTCAGGTACATCTGCTTCAATAGAATTCACGGTAAAATACGGATTATCTGCTACAGCAAGCCGTACCATTGCCAGTCGGTCCTTCGCCGATGCAGTATGGCTGCTATCCTTATGCGGGATTTTTCCTACTGGAATAAACCAAATTTCATCCAGCGAAAGTGCTTCCCGTACATATTCTGCCATAACCAAATGTCCCATATGGGGCGGGTCAAATGTCCCGCCCATGATTCCAATGTTTTTCTCTGTCATTTTTAATACAATACCACTGCACTGACGCCTTCATCCATCAACCGAATCTTACTGCCTTTTTGATTTGAATAATAAAGTTTTCCTACAGGATTTTCTCCTTCACCATCCTTTTTCAGCAGCAAAATCGTTCCATCCTGTTTTAATCCATATGAGTTAACGCCCGTATCTACCTGACGAATTTTTCCTTTACTGCTCACACACTCAACGTCTCCCGAAGTTGTTGGCGTCATTTGAACATTTCTTGCATAAACCATAGCTTCACCTATTTTATCATAGGTAAATGCTCCCGCACTTACACCTTCAGTTAGTGTTACAGTATTAGAATTGGAATAGGAAACCAAATTAACGGTTCCGGCATCACGGTTATAACTTGACGCAAACCGCACAATAGCACCATCTGCTGAAACATCGCAGCTATAAGCATCATCAGAAATCCGCTTTTCTGTGCCAGCATAGCCATTAATAATGTTTAAAGTAAAGAGAGCTCCTTTACAATTTTCTTCATCATAACCGCCAATATATGCAATCCGTGAAAAATCATCGCTTGCATCAAATAAAATTTTCCCCTGTGGATTTTCCTGAACTTCCACCACAGCGTTCGCTATTTTTTGAGAGGCTGTTTCCGATGCTGCAATATAATAATAATCGCTTTTATTGGTTTCGTATGTTTTTGTATAAATCACCGCACCTTCATCCTTGCGGACACGCTCAATCCGTGTAATATCTTCAGCCATTTGATTGGTTTGCCCAGTGGCAAAATCAATATAACTAATGGTTTGGAAATTATCATGGTAATTGCTGTAAGCATAAATTCCTTCTGTTTTTTCTAAAATGACAGGAGGCAAAAACGCATTTTCCGCATACACCGCTGGGGCTTCATTTTCTTTCAAAACATAAAGGTTATATACTCCGGTTTCCGTGTTATAATCTTTTGCATATAGATAAATGTTACTCTTAGGCGTACTTCCGAAAACAAAGGCGACTTTTTCATCAATAACCTTGTTTTCCTGAGAGGCATCCTTTGCAAAAGAGCGTACGCACAAATCTCCCGTATTGACAATAGGGTTAAAATTTTTGATATATAAAACAGCAAGCCCATCCTGCGTAAATACAAAATTCTCCGAACAAATATTTTGCTCAACAGAAACTTCTTGCTTCTGGGCAGCATTCCAATAGCAAAGTTCACCATGATAGCCGGTTTCATCTGTATTTTTCAGGTATAAAACAGATTTCCCATCTTTGCTGATTACTGTTTTATAATATACAGAAGAGGCAATAACAGTGCGTTCTTTTGGTGTATCATTTTGATAATATACCAAATCTCCACAGCCATTATTTAAATCTACATTTTCCAAAAAGAAAGTGTATAGACCATCTGCTGAAACTGAAATCAACTGTTTTTCCGTTGCAGTTTCATTTTTATATTTTTTAGGATCCTCTGTCTTTGGCTTCTGCGTACTGGAAGGTTTCGTGGTAGCAGTAGCCGTCGGTTTCGGTGCCGCATAGGCACTAATGAAATTCTGACTCAGCTGCTGCGGTTTTTTATCGTAAACCATATAAAGCTGGTTATTTTTTGTGTAAACAGTCGGATAGTGTACATCGCCGTCTATCATACCCGCAAACAGGTTAATGGCTCCAATGATAATTGCTACAACAATAACAGCCACCCCAGCACTAAATACAAACCGGCGGTTTTTCATCGATTTTTCTGGGGAACGCTCCGATTTTGCCTTTGCAGCGCGAAGCGCTGCCGCCTTTTCTCTTTCCGTTCTGCTCATACGGACAACATGTGTCCTTTTTCCTGAATTGTGTCCACCCTTTCTTTGCTTGTTACGCCGTTCCCGGCGCAAAGCCGCACGCTGTGCCGCTTCCTCCATCTCTTCGCGGGTGCGCTGGCGGTGCTCCGGTTTCTTTTCGACCGCAGCAGCAGCCTTTTCTGGATGCAAAAGCTCTTCTGCGTGGTCCTTTCCAATACCGAGTTCCATATCGGCAATGGCTTGCCGGATCTCTCCGGCATCTTTAAAAGTTAAGGTATACTGAAGATCAAAGTCATAGGTATCCTTTGATGGATCTATGGCAGAGAACCGGCCGGTATCCTGAGCAACCGGTGTGTGGACAGATTTCTCCTTGTTCTCTCCATCTTGTCTGCCTGTTGTTAGCGGAGTGTGACAAAGAGGACAAACCTCCGTATTATCTGGCAAACTGATATCACACCTGGGACATTTCATGAAACTTCACTGCCTTTCTCATGTGAATTTACTATATAATGCCGCTGTTTTTTGTACAAGAGTCTATTCTCACTTAGACATTATTATTCATATTGTACCATAATTTTAAAAGAATTACAACCATGTTTTCACATGTTTTGTGTTTTTTTGAGTTCATTTACCATTTTTTTCTCCTCATCACTCAAAGATGCACGTCCAAGCATACCTTTTCTTTTTTGAAATGTAGTACGAATGGCAGTTTCGCGTTTCCAGGCCTCTATATTCTTGTGATGCCCACTCAAGAGGATTTCCGGTACCGATTTACCATGCCATATTTCAGGTCGTGTATACTGCGGATATTCCAGAAGTCCATGAAAATGCGATTCTTCTGAAAATGCTTCTGCACTTTTCAGCACTCCCGGAATCATACGGGCTACCGCATCTACGACCGCCATTGCAGCAATCTCCCCACCTGTTAATACAAAATCTCCCAGCGAAATCTCCGCATCCACAATCTCATCTAATACACGCTGGTCAACACCTTCGTAATGCCCGCACAGCAAAATCAAATGTTTTTCTTTGGCCAATCGCTTTGCTGTACTCTGGCGAAAAACCTTTCCCTGCGGAGATAAATATATCGTTTTGGGCTTATAGTCCAAATTGCGACACACACTTTCATACGCCTGAAAAATAGGCTCCGCCTGCATCACCATTCCCGCGCCGCCGCCGTATGGATAATCATCTACCTTCCGATGCTTATTATACGCAAAATCACGTATCTGAATGTATTGCAAGTCTATAATTCCTTTTGCCTGCGCCCGTCCGATAATGCTATTGTTTAAAACAGCCTCAAACATTTCCGGGAAAAGCGTCAGTATATCAAAACGCATCAGTCAATCAGTCCTTCCATCAATTCCACAGTGACAAAGCCACCGTCAATATTGACCTCTTTCACAACCTGATCAATGACAGGAATCAGAATTGGTTTTTCCTTTGGCTTGTCCAAAATATAAACGTCATTACTTCCTGTTTTTAGCACATCAACAATATTGCCAAGAGTCTGCCCATCCTTAGTGCGTACGGAAAGTCCTATTAAATCAGCAATATAATAAGTTCCCTCCGGCAATGCACCCAACATCTCACGTTCAATCGTGACAATTTTATTTTTTAAAAGCTCAGCTTGATTTATATTGGTAATCCCTTCAACCAAAACAATTTCACAATTTTTATGCAAGCGGTTTTTTTTGATTTCATACCGTACACCATCAATATAAAAATAAGAAAGCTGGTCAAAAAGGTTCGGGTCATCACACCATGGCTGGATTTTTATTTCTCCGCGGATTCCATGCGTATTGACGACTTTTCCTAATTCAAGATATTGCTGTTTCATACTTGTCTCCTATCTACCGGTCCTAAACCGGATTTTAAAGATAAAAGAGGCGCGAAAAAACACGCGCCTCTTTTGCCATACGGCTGTATTACACGATATCAACAATGACCTTTTTACTTTCATTACTTGCCGCAGCCTTGATAACAGTGCGGATCGCTTTGGCAATTCTGCCCTGCTTTCCAATTACTTTGCCCATATCATCTTCTGCGACATGCAGCTGCAAAACGATAGAAGTTTCCTTTTCCGTTAGAGTTACCTCTACAGCTTCCGGGTGATTCACCATTGATTTTGCGATAAACTCCAAAAGCTCACGCATGACCATACCTCCCTATACAGGATTAGATAATACCTTTTTCTTTTAAGAGACGTTTTACCGTATCGGTAGGCTGTGCACCATTTTTTATCCATTTTTGAACCTTTTCCGCATCAAACTCAGATGTAGATGGGTCGGTCATAGGATTATAAGTTCCCACCTGCTCAATAAAGCGTCCATCTCTAGGATATCTAGAATCTGCGACCACAACACGATAAAAAGGCGCCTTCTTCGCACCCATTCTTCTCAAACGAATTTTTACTGCCATTTTAAAACCTCCAAAAATAAATTACTATATAGATTTAGACTCTCGTCTTATTCTTTTCCAAAACAATTATCGGGGAAATCCTCCCGGCATCTTTCCAAAAAAGCCCCTGTTTTTCTTCATTTTTTTACTCATTCCACCAGAAAGCTGTTTCATCATTTTCTGCATCTGCTCAAATTGTTTTATCAAGGCATTCACCTCGTTCATTCCAGTGCCGCTTCCTCGCGCAATTCTCTCTTTGCGGGAAGGAGTCAACTTATCCAGCAAATCTCGTTCACGTGGAGTCATAGCTTTAATAATTGCCTCAATCCGGGCCAGTCGCTTTTCATCCACATCCACATTTTTCAGTGCTGCAGCGTTCACACCCGGTAGCATACCCAAAACATTTTGAAGAGGCCCCATATTTTTCATCTGTTCCATTTGATCCAAAAAATCTGTAAAGGTAAACTGCTGTGTCCGAAGTTTGCGTTCCAGTTCTTCGGCTTTTTTCATATCCAAAGCCTGTTCCGCTTTTTCAATCAGACTTAACATATCCCCCATGCCTAAAATACGGGAAGCCATACGATCAGGATGAAATACCTCCAAATCCGTAAGTTTTTCACCCATACCGCAAAATTTAATTGGCTTATTGGTAACTGCACGCACAGACAATGCGGCGCCACCACGGGTATCACCATCCAATTTTGTAAGAATAACCCCGCCAATCTCCAATTCCTTATTAAAAGCATCGGCAACATTTACAGCATCCTGACCAGTCATAGCATCAACAACAAGAAGAATCTCTGTAGGCTTGACTTCCTTGCTTATTTCTTTGAGCTCATTCATCAGCGCCTCGTCAATATGCAAACGACCAGCAGTATCAATAATCAAAATATCATTAGCATGCGCAAGCGCATGGGCTAAGCCGTCTTTAGCAATTTTCACTGCATCCGTACATCCTTCTTCGGCAAAAACAGGCAAATCCAGTTTTCCTCCTACAATCTGAAGCTGTTTCACCGCGGCTGGGCGATATACATCACAAGCACAAAGCAAAGGACGTTTTCCTTGTTTTTTTAGCAATCCTCCAAGTTTGGCCGCAGTGGTGGTTTTACCGGCACCCTGCAGTCCTGCCATCATAATTACCGTCGGCGGCTTGGAAGAAATGGAAAGCCTTTGTTCCGTCCCGCCCATCAGCCGAACCAATTCTTCATTCACAATTTTTATCACTTGTTGTGCAGGCGTTAACGACTCCATTACCTCAGCGCCAGACGCACGTTCAGAGACTTGACGCACAAAATCTTTGACAACTTTAAAATTAACGTCTGCTTCTAATAATGCAAGTTTCACTTCCCGCATAGCATCTTTTAAATCTTTTTCGCTAATTTTTCCTTTTCCTTTGAGTTTGCGGAAGGTATTCTGTAATTTATCCGCCAAACTTTCAAACGCCATTACCGCACCTCCGTCTTTCTTATGCTATTCTTCATTGATTTGGCTAACAATCGTAAGGATTTCATTTATTTTTCGTTTGATATCATCAGATAAATAACGAACATTAGGAGATTGCTCAATATCACGAATCAGCTCATCAATATAGGCAAGTTTTTTCTTGATTTGAAGAAAACGTTGTGCAAGGCCAAGTCTACCCTCAACATCCAGCAAACTATGCTCCGCACGTTTAATGTTATCACGGATACCTTGCCTGGTAATACCTAGATGCTCACTAATTTCTGAAAGCGAAAGATCTTCATTATAATAAAGATCCACGCATTCCGCCTGCCTGTCCGTAAGCATATTGCGATAGAAAGAGAATAACAGACAAATTTCTACATTTTTATCCATATGTTCAGCAGCTAACGGCTCTTTCATCGTACACTCCTTCTTAGCGTTCTAGATTTTCACATTGTAAAGCAATTTTCCTTTACACAATATAATATTCTACCTTATTTTCCTCTAGTTGTCAAGAGTTTTTTCCTTTTTTTAATAAAATTTACAGGATAAAATCAAATTCTATACCATACATACGTACCGTATCTCCTTCTTGTACGCCAGCTTCCTGAAGCATACGGATCACGCCCATCCGTATTAACGACCGTTGAAAATATTGTAAGGATTCATAGTCATCAAAATTGGTCGACCCAACCAGCTTTTGGACCGGCAGTCCTTCCACAACAAACATTTCCCCTTCCTGTTTCACCGTTATCCCCTCTTTTTGAGCATACAGTGCCGGATCATACATTTCGTAATTCTCGTCTCCCATATCCTTAGGGATCTCAGCAAGCCGTTTCCATGTGTATTGCAAAACCTGCGGTATTCCTCGTTTGGTTGCGGCAGAAATGGGAAATACAGGATATCCCATGTCTTCCATTTTTTCCTTAAAAATATAATAATTCTCTTCAAATCCGGGGATATCCGCCTTATTTGCAAGAATAATTTGAGGTTTCTCGGCCAATTTTTCACTATAAAGTCTTAATTCACGATGTATCGTCAAAAAGTCTTCCACTGGATCCCGCCCCTCAGAACCGGAAACATCCACAATATGCAAAAGCAACCGGGTTCGCTCTACATGACGCAGAAAAGCATGGCCAAGGCCAACACCTTCATGGGCGCCTTCAATAATTCCTGGAATATCTGCGACTACAAAACCATGACCATCACCTAAGTCTACCATGCCAAGGTTTGGACTCAGTGTTGTAAAGTGATAATTTGCAATTTTTGGACGCGCATCGCTGATAATAGAAAGAAAGGTAGATTTTCCCACATTAGGAAACCCAAGCAGTCCCACATCGGCAATCATTTTAAGTTCCAAAGTGACATCATATTCTTCACCAGGTGTCCCTGATTTTGCAAATTTGGGTGTCTGCCTGGTCGCGGTCGCAAAATGCGTATTTCCCCATCCTCCCGTTCCGCCTTTTGCGGCAACAAATCGCTGTTTATCCACTTTTAAATCACATAAAACCAAATTTGTTTTTTCTTCGCGGATCAATGTACCTACAGGCACATTAATTTCCAAATCCCGGCCGTTTTTTCCGTTTCGTTTCGCATCACGTCCATTTTCTCCAGATTCAGCAATATACTTTCTTTTATAACGGAAATCCATTAATGTATTTACATTAGAGTCTGCAACAAAGACTACGTTTCCGCCCCGGCCGCCATCCCCGCCGTCCGGGCCGCCGGCAGCAATATATTTTTCCCTATGGAAAGTGACTGCACCTCTGCCGCCGTCTCCAGCTTTAATATAAATTTTCGCAAAATCAGAAAACATATATCTTCCTCCTGTCTGTACGAAAAAGGAGCGGACTGATGTCCGCCCCAATCATGTTTCTATTATTGAGCGATTTCGTAAACAGATACCTGCTTCTTATCCTTGCCTTTGCGCTCAAATTTCACCCGACCGTCAATCAAAGCAAACAGTGTGTCATCACTGCCCTTGCCGACGTTAATTCCAGGATGAATTTTAGTACCTCTCTGGCGAACCAGAATATTTCCAGCTAAAACGGCCTGTCCGTCACCTTTTTTTACACCAAGACGTTTGGACTCAGAATCTCTACCGTTTTTGGTACTTCCCATACCTTTCTTATGAGCCATAACTTTTTCACTCCTTTACAGCCATCTTCAAAACAAACAATTAACCATTAATTGCAGTAATTTCTACTTTGGTATAAGGCTGTCTATGTCCCTGTTTCTTATGATACCCTTTTTTAGGCTTGTATTTATAAACAAGGACCTTTTTTGCCTTACCTTGCTTTGCAACTGTAGCGGTAACCGTTGCGCCATCTACATAGGGGGCGCCCACTTTCAAATCATCACCGCCAACTACCAGCACTTTATCAAAAGTAACATCACTTCCGGCTTCTGCATCAAGTTTTTCAACAAAAACAACATCGCCTTGCTGTACCTTATACTGCTTACCGCCGGTTTCAATAATTGCGTACATATTCGTAATCCCTCCTATTACCCAAGACTCGCCAAAAGAGGTGTTTCCAAAGTGGAAAACTTCAAACCTATTCTGTGCGGTTACCGAACTACTATATCACAATCACGAAAATTTGTCAATATATATTTTAAATTTTTTTATTCTACTTTTTGTTTTTCTGCTGAGACATGTAAAGATGCTCGGCATTTACCTCACGAACCAAGCGAGAAAAAGTCCAAGTTTTATTGGTGTCAGTCAGCATTGCCTTCACTGCTCCAGGACAAATTTTTTTCCGTTTAAGAAAATTCATAAACATTTCAAACTGCATACGCGAAAAGCCGCACATGACCAATAATTCTCCAGCCAATAATTTTGTATTTTCTTCGTTTTGTGTATTCGTTTCCTCTCTTTCAAACCCATCTGCACCCGCCAAATAGCCAACGCTCTGATCAATATCAGATGCTGCAACCTGACAAGTACGAATTCCCATAGCCGAAAGAGCCTGTGCTAGCACTTTTGCTTTTTCGATCGGTATCTGATATAATAATACTTTTGGTTTCATATACTTCTCCTCCTCAGCTACCTTAACGCAAGCAAAATTTTTCCTTCCCTACTTTGCAAACCGGGCATTTCCAATCCACAGGCAAAGCTTCAAATTCCTCTGGAGAACCTTCAAAAACATATCCACATACTTCGCATACATAGTGTTTTTGATCCTGCTGCTCCACAGGAGTTTCTACATAAGTAGGAGCGTTTTTTGCTGTCTTGCCTTTCCTGTACATATGATAATAAGCATAAGTCATGGGCGTCTCATCTTGCAAGCGTCCCATATCCTCAGCTTCACCAATAAACAACGTATGAGTACCCACATCAATTTCTTGCACCACGCGGCACAAAATCCATGACCGGACATGTTGCTTTATTACTGGATAGCCAGATCCGACCATTTGACATTCCAATCTCTCATATTTATTCGTTGTTCTTGAGGATTGAAATCCAAACTGGGCAATGATTTCCTGCGGTATCTGTTCTGAAAGAATAGACACCGTAAAATAACCGCTGTGACGCACACAGGCTTCAGTATAATTATCTTTGTGAAGTGAAACTCCAACTGTCATGGGCTCCGCGGTGATCTGAAAAACCGAATTTGCAATACACCCTGCCTTACGTCCCTCAGCATCTACACTTCCGCAAAGATACATTCCATAACTTAAATCAAATAATACCGTCGTATCCATACTATCCCCCCTAACTGTTTCTATTTTAGCATAATTTTCTATTGAATGCAAGGATTACTCTTGCATTTTTTTACTGTTTTTTCTCTCCTGTCTGAAAATTATAGGAAAATAATTCTGGATTTCCCTGATACGTTATTGTCACATCAACTACACCTTCTTCTTCCGGCCCTAATATGCCAGGATTAAAAAACATTGTCAAGCCATCTTCGGTAACATAATATCCTGTTTGATCTACCAAACCTTTCAGCAAATTCACCGCATCCTGATAATAGCGGTCTGGTTCCTCGTTAATTAAGGTTATAAATGAAGTAAGGATATATTCCCTTGCTTCTGCCTCTGTAGAAAAAGCCAAAAGAGAATACAGCGGCACCTGTTTTCCCGTTTCAAGATTCCAAACACACGCCGTCCATATATTAGGACTTTTCAGTACAATCGAAGCCAATGTGCCTTTCCAATACCGTTGTTCTTCAATTGAAGAAACATTTGTTTCTTCTGGTAATGAAGCTTCAAAAACATCCTGTACCGGCTGCGCTTCCATATAATTTTTTGTTTCCATCTCATCAAACATTCTTTCATTCGCATACCACATTCCAACAAAAAGCGTACATAACAAAAGGACGATGGCTGTGGAAGAGTATGCCCAGGCTTTCCGCCCGTTCCAACGCATAGAATCACTTCCTTTCCAGAGCCTCGCCCTTTCAGAAAATTCTAAGTTATGATTTTGGCGCAGACATTTGTCTGTAAAGGCTCTTCTACTTTATAAATTTCTCCAAAATTGCCTTTACAATACGTCCAGATGCAAATCCGTCACCATAAGGGTTGACCGCTTTTGCCATCTTTCGATAAGCATTTTCATCTGTCAACAATTCTCGTGCCAATTTCACAATATTCTCTTTTTGTACGCCTGCGATTTTGACCGTCCCTGCCTCAACAGCCTCAGGCCGTTCTGTTTCATTACGAAGTACCAAAACCGGTTTCCCTAAAGAAGGTGCTTCCTCCTGCAAACCGCCCGAATCTGTCAAAACAAGATAGCCGCGCTGAATGGCATTATGCAGCTCATCCGCATTCACCGGCTCGATCAGCCGCACTCTATCCAAGCCGCCCAGAATTTCATATGCAGTTTCACGAACAGCCGGATTCAAATGAACCGGATATACCACTTCAATATCCTCAAATTCCTCCACCAGCTCCCGCACAGCATTGCAAATATTTCGCAAAGGTTCTCCCAAATTTTCACGGCGGTGTGCCGTCATAACGATGACACGTTTGGTATCCCAATGCATGGAACGGAGGCCTTCATCCTTAAACACATAATCATTACGTACCGTTGTTTTCAGTGCGTCAATGACAGTATTACCCGTCACATAAATTGTACTGGGGTCAGTATGCTCCTGAAGAAGATTCTGACGATTTCGTTCCGTAGGGGCAAAATGCATATCTGCTATCACACCGGTAATTCGGCGATTTATTTCTTCGGGATAGGGAAAATATTTATCATAAGTTCGTAAACCAGCTTCTACATGCCCTACCGCAATCTGATTATAAAAGGCCGCCAAACTGCCCGCAAATGTTGTAGAAGTATCCCCGTGAACCAAAACCAAATCTGGCTGTGCTTCTTTCATAACCTGATCCAGTCCCTCCAAAGCACGGGTAGCAATTCCGACCAACGTCTGGCGTTCCTTCATAATATTCAAATCATAATCCGGAAGAATAGAAAATATTTCCAATACCTGATCCAACATTTGGCGATGCTGTGCCGTTACACAAACAATGGAATCAATTTTATCGGAATGCCGTTCCAATTCTTTTACAAGGGGGGCCATTTTAATTGCCTCCGGCCGGGTGCCGAAAATGGTCATCACTTTAATTTTGCTCATCATTTTTTTCCTCCATAGCAGATAAATCATTGATATAATCACTGTGCTGTGCTGGATCTTTTAATTCTCCCATTAAGCGGAGCGAAACTAAAATAATCAGCAGAACAGCAAAAATCAGCAAAAGGCCGCGCATATAACCTTTAATGGATATCACCACTGCCGTTAGGCACAAAGCAGCAGTCATAGTATACAAAATCGCAACCGTTTTCTTCTGAGAAAACCCCATATCCAAAAGCCGGTGATGCAAATGTCCGCGATCAGGGGACATGGGAGAACGTCCAGTCAAAAGTCGACGGATAATAGCAAACATCGTATCAAAAATAGGAAGGCCCAGAACCAAAATCGGAACTGCAAAAGAAATGAGTGCCGATAATTTTAAAAAGCCTTGTACGGAAATACATGCCAGAATAAAGCCCAAAAACAATGCCCCGGTATCTCCCATAAATATTTTGGCCGGGTTAAAATTATATGGCAAAAAGCCAAAGCCTGCACCTGCAACTGCGGCTGTGAGGATAGCAACATTTGAATTATTACTGATTAAGGTCAGCGCAAGCAAAGACATAGAAGCAATGGATGAAACGCCAACCGCAAGTCCATCTAATCCATCAATTAGGTTAACGGCATTGCAGACACCGACAATCCAGAACATGGTTATTGCAACAGATATCCAGTAATTCATAACAATATACGGCGGTCCAAACCATCCGGAAAACGGATTTGCAAAATGTTCAATACGAACCCCGGAATAAACGACCACCGCTGCTGCCACAATCTGGCAAAGCAATTTTACGATTGCTTTCATATCCATCATATCATCAATCACGCCTACCGTGACAATGATGACGGAGCCAATTAAAATCCCCATGGTTTCACGGTCAATCGTAGCAAAACAAAGCACACTGACAATAAAACCATAAAAAATGGCTAATCCGCCGATCAGCGGAATCGGTTTAGTATGAACCCGCCGGGCATCTTTTGGAAC
Source organism: Ructibacterium gallinarum (assembly GCF_014982785.1). Lineage (GTDB taxonomy): Bacteria > Bacillota > Clostridia > Monoglobales > Monoglobaceae > Ructibacterium > Ructibacterium gallinarum. The sequence continues at coordinate 39,445 of NZ_JADCKB010000013.1, read as the reverse complement.
ATCAATCGCATTAATTTTATGTGCCAGAGAAATGACCATTGGCGTTGCAGCAAATGAAATTAAGAAAGCAACAGCCAAGGCCAAAAAAACATAAAGATTGTTATTGAAAAGCATAGCATTTCCTCCTGTATTCCCGCATGGTACGGAAAGCCCCGCCAAGGAGCCTGTTACATCTGAATAAATCCTACTTTACGGTAAACTTTAGAAAGTGTTTTCCCTGCTGTCCGGGAAGCAATCTCCGCGCCCCTTCGATATACCTGTTCCAGATAATCTTTATTTGCCATTAAATCATGGTAACGTTTCTGGATGGGTCGAAGCGCTTCTGCAACGCTTTCAGCCACAGCGTTTTTAAAATCTCCATATCCTTTACCGGCAAAATTTCTTTCTATTTCATCCAAGGACATTCCAGTGACAGCCGAATAAATATTCATCAAATTCTCAATACCCGCTTTGTTTTCGCCGCGGCATACGTCGGATCCAGAATCAGTAACCGCTCTTTTAATTTTTCTAACAATGACATCCGGATCGTCCAGCATCAAAATATAGCCGTTTTCATTTGGGTCTGATTTCGACATTTTCTGGCTCGGATCCTGAAGGCTCATGATTCGCGCACCTACTTTGGGAATATATCCTTCCGGCACCTTAAAAGTTTCACTGTATGCATTATTGAAACGATTTGCCAAATCTCTGGTAAGTTCTAAATGCTGTTTTTGATCTTCTCCCACTGGAACCAAATCTGCCTGGTAAAGCAAAATATCAGCTGCCATTAACGAAGGATAGGTAAAAAGGCCCGCATTGATATTACCAGAATGCTTACGTGATTTATCCTTAAACTGCGTCATTCTCGAAAGCTCACCCATATAAGTATTACATGTCAAAACCCAAGACAGCTGGGCATGGGCAGGAACATGGGATTGGAAAAAGATTGGGCTTTTTTCAGGATCCAATCCGCAAGCCAAAAACAGTGCCAAAAGATCCATGGCGTTTTTTCGGAAATCCTTGGGGGTCTGCCTCACCGTAATGGTATGCATGTCCGCCAGCATAAAAAAACATTCATACTCATCTGTCTTCTGTAGTTCTACCCAATTACGAAGCGCTCCAACATAGTTTCCCAGAGTCAATGGACCGGAAGGCTGAATCCCACTTAAAATACGTTTTTTATCACTCATCTTATTCCCCCACAATCTCCTTTAAAACTTCACCCAATGTCTGAATTCCGATTTTGATTTCTTCCTCAGAAGCCGTGGAATAATTCATTCTAAAGGTACTGTAAGACGCAGAAGCATCTATCATCGTTGTCGCCCCAGGCACAAAAGCGACTCCCTTTTCCAATGCTTTTTCCATTACCTTTTTGCTATCATACTGTTTCGGCATCGTACAGAATAAAAACAGTCCACCCTGCGGACAAGTATGCTTCACACATGCAGGGAAATACCGATCCATACATTCCATCATCAAACGACATTTTTTTCCATAAACCTGACGGAGATTTGCAATATGGGCATCAATATCACAACGCGTTACAAATTCATATGCAATCATTTGGGAAAGAACATTGGTATGTACATCCTGAACCTGTTTGCAGATAATCATTCTCTCCATTAGTGCAGGGTCACAGCTTACAAATCCAAGTCGTAGCCCAGGAGAAAGAATTTTGGAAAAGGATCCCAGATAAACCACCCGTCCGTCATGATCCATCGATTTTATGGTTGGCACATCTTCACCGGCAAAACGCAGATCGCCGTATGGATTATCTTCAAAAATAATAAAGTCATAACGTTCTGCAAGTTCTAGAAGCTTTTTACGTTTTTGTAACGACATAGTAATTCCTGAAGGATTCTGGAACGTCGCTATGGTATATAACACTTTAATATTAGAATGCTCTTTCAGTAAATTCTCCAGCTTGTCCGTATCCAAGCCGTCTTCCTGTACTGGCACACCATAAATTTCTGCATTATTGGAACGGAAAGAATTCAATCCTCCAATAAAACTAGGTTCTTCGCAAACTACGCCGTCACCAGGATTTAGCAAAGATTTAGATGCCAAGTCAATTCCCTGCTGTCCTCCGCTGACAATAATGGTTTCGTCTTGCCCGTTTAAAATTCCCTGCCTGGTTAAACGATCTTTCACCCATTGCCGAAGGGGAGCATATCCCTCTGTCACGCCATACTGTAAAGCGATCTCCCCCTGATTCAGCAAAACATCTGCGGCAATTTCTGAGAGTTCCTTTTTGGGGAACAAAGTCGGATCTGGTGCGCCACCAGCAAAAGAAATAATCCCAGGTTTGGCCAAAATCTTAAAAATCTCTCGGATAGCCGATGCTTCCAAATGTTTTACCTTATCTGAAAATTTTGTCTGTATATCGTTCATTTTATCTGATCTCCTTTATCTGATTTCCATAAATAAACACAAGTGTTATTTCTAATTCTTTTCTTTCAGCCAGTTTGCCGCCAACAAAAGCAAAGCCACAACTGCCGCTGCAATCATAACAATACTGCTTGCAATTTCCAATATTCGTTTTATCCGCAGCAGGCGAAATTCGCGTTTAATTTTTCTACGGTTTTTCCGATAGCTTTTTCCTATTTTTTCTGCAGCGTTTTCCGCATGTTCTCCCGCCTGCCGCACATATGGAGCAGCAAAGTTGATCGCTTCTTCTTTATAGTCCTGCCATCTGCTCATAATATCTCCATTCTGCCGTTCCGCTTCGGCAAAAAACACTTCCCTTATCTGCGGAAAATACTAATAAGGGACACAAAACTGTTTCATACCTGTTTCGTCTTAATTCTCTTCTTCCGACGGACCAAGTTCCACCTCTGCTATGTAGGGAAGCTGCCGGAAACGTTCGCCACAGTCTAATCCATATCCTACAATAAACTTATCGGGAATTTCAAATCCGGTATAATCCGCCTCAAACGCAACCTGTCTCCGGGATGGTTTGCTCAACAGCGCACAGACACGGATTGATTTTGGATTCCTTTTTTTTAATAGCGGCACCAACTGAGAAAGTGTATGACCGGAATCTACAATGTCTTCTGCAAGAAGAACATTTTTACCAGCGATATCTACTTCAATATCCTTTTGAATCTTTAAAGTTCCCGAACTAACCGTGCCATTTCCATAACTGGATACCTGCATAAAATAAATTTGTACATCACCAGACAGCTGGCGCACCAAATCACTGATAAATACAAAGCAGCCTTTCAAAATACCAATTACAATTAAATCACCGCCCGGATAGTCACGATTTACCGCTTCCGCAAGTTCCGTTACGCGGCGATTGATCTGTTCCTGGGTCAGTAGAATTTCACCAACCCGCATCGATTGTGTCATAGGAAATCACCAATCCTCTCTTTGAATTTTCATCTATTTTATAAGGTTCTGCAATACGGTAACCAACAACAGCTAACACGCTGTTTTCACTGCACAACAAAGGAATATTTCCGCGTTTCCAAACCGGGATTTTTAAATCAATCATGAAATCCTTCAGCTTCCGCGTTTTTCCATCCCGGTATACCGCAATCCGATCTCCGCGCCGCCGGTTCCGAACAGTAAGCGTAAAATTCTTTATCTTATCGTAATCCAATATCATTTCATTCTTTTTCAGCTTTTCTCCCGGAACACCCATTTTAAGCGTTACCGCATATTCAGGAAAATCAAATATTTTTCCAGTTTCCGCCTCATACTGAATCTCACCACAACATTCTTTTTGCGCTTGCTGCTTATTGATTTCCTGCGGCGTTTCAAAAGCCAGCCAGCCGTAACGAACGGCCACAGTCAGTCCGTTGGGCAACTCTGTACAAGCCCCGGTTTCTTTATCCAATAGCGCCTTAATTGCCTCTATATGCCGATGCTCCAGATAATAATCTGTACCCATGGCCTCCTTTGCCGCAATACGGATTAACCTTGTTTTGATACTCGGCTCTACCATACCAAGAGATGCAATGTCTAAGACGATGGGTCTTGCCTTTGGTTTTGGATGATTGATACGCCGATATAACCGCTGTGCATAATGATCTAAAAAATCACCATCTTCAGCCATATTCTGAGCCATGCGGGAAAGCGTTTCTGAAATACGCGGATTAAACTGTTCTTCCAACATAGGAATCAATACATTCCGTATCCGATTTCTGGTATAACTGTTTTCTCCATTGGTGCTGTCAAGACAATATTTCAGGCTCATATCACTACAATATTGTTCAATTTCACTTCTGGAAACATCAAGCAAAGGGCGAACCACACCATCAACACGCTGAAACCGAATTCCAGACAGTCCATCTATTCCAGTTCCCCTCAATATCCTCATCAGCATGGTTTCGGCTTGATCATTCTGATTATGAGCCGTTGCAATCACATCAAGTTTTTGCTCTTCGCACACTTGGTGAAAAAAGCGATATCTTGCAAGCCGCCCGGCTGTTTCCAAAGAAACCTTTTCTTCTTGTGCAAGCATGGGTACATCCGTCTTCTGCATAAAAAGCGGTATTTGCCATTTTTGACACAAATTCTGGACAAACGCCACATCCTTATCTGCTTCCTTCCCACGAATTCCATGATGCAGATGCGCAGCATAAATTTTAAGCTTCATTTCCTCCGCCAAGGAATATAAAATATGCAGCAAACAAACGGAATCAGCGCCACCGGAAATACCCACAAGTACTCTGCTGCCCGAAGGCAGCAGTTGATACCGGCTTATTGTCTTCTGCACCTTTTTTACTACTTTATGATTGATATCACATTGCATGTTCGCCGCTCCAGTCCGTAAACATGGTATATTCTCCAATCCATGTCAAATATTCATATCCGACTTCACCGTTTCTGTGTTTTGCAAAATTACACTTTGCTTTATTAGGTTCTTCTGCATCTTCATGATAATATCCATCTCTATGGAGAAAAATTACCATATCCGCATCCTGCTCAATTGCACCGGAATCACGGAGATCACTTAAAATAGGTTCGCGTTTTTCCTTGTCTGATGCTCTGCTCAACTGAGATAACGCAATAATAGGTATATTCAAATCATTCGCTAAAATTTTCAAAGTCCGAGAAATTTCAGTAATCTCTTGCTGGCGATTCGCGCCACGTGATGAACCAGAAATCAACTGTAAATAATCAATAACAACCAAGTCAAGGCCTTTATCAAGCATCAACTTTCGGCATCGGGCACCAATTTCACCAACGGTAATGCTTGAGGTATCATCAACATAAATTCCCGCCTGCGCCAGAACCGCAATCGCATTGCCTATTTTTCCCCATTCATCATCTTTAATATTTCCTTTTTTTATTTTTTCAGAGTTTATTTTTGCTTCACAGCTGAGCAATCGGTTCGCCAACTGAATACCAGGCATTTCCAAACTAAAAATTGCTACATTCTTTTTTGCCTTAACCGCAACGTTCTGGGCAATATTCAGTGCAAAACTGGTTTTTCCCATAGCCGGCCGTGCTGCTAAAATAATTAATTCCGCCGCATGAAGTCCGGAAGTTCGTCTATCAATATCAATAAATCCAGTAGGAATACCTGTGACAACATCTGATTTTTTTGACAAAATCTCTAAAGTTTCCAGACTTTCATCCAAATATCTTCCAATATGAATCAACCCACGGCTGCTGCGGTCCTGAGAGATATTGATCATTTCCTGCTGTGCCGTAGCTAAAATATCATCGGTCTCCTCATTGCCCCGATAACACTTTCCCCGAATCTCGTCCGCCATATGGATTAAACGTCGGCCCACAGCCTTATCTTTTACAATACCGGCATAATACGCTGCGCTATCTGTAGATGGCACAAGGTTTGCCACTTCAACAACAAACGAAATCCCGCCAATTTTTTCAAGCGTCCCCCGCAAAGTTAAGTGCTCTTTTAAAGTAACCAAATCGATGGGCGTTCCCAAATTATACAATTCCACCATCGCTTCAAACAATTCCCTGTGTCTACTGATATAAAAATCTTCACCACGTACTTTTCCTAAGACATCAGGTATACAATCCCTGTCAAGGTACATAGCGCCAAGCACCGATTGTTCTGCTTCATTACTAAAGGGCATTGCCATATCCACAGAAGATCCTGTTTCAGCTTGTTGTTCCGAAAACAATGGTTCTTCCTTCACTGCGTAATCCCTCCAATTCCTATGACCTTACTAATTGTTTACTGCTGTTCCGTAACCTCCACCCGGAAAGTTCCTACAATCCCCGGATATAAGGTTACCGACACTTCCCGAATACCACACACCTTGATACCATCCGGCAAATCAATTTTACGCTTGTCCACCTCAATATGAAACTGATCTTTCAAGGCTTGGGCTACATCTTTTGAAGTGACAGACCCGAATAGTTTTCCTTCTTTCCCGGCCTTGGCCGTAAGCTTTACCTTAATGTCTTTCATTCGTTCTGCAATATTTGCAGCTTTCATTTCTTCCTGGTTACGCTTATATTGTTCTGCACCGCGTTTTCCTTCCAATTCATTAAGTGCTTGCTTGGTGGCTAGTTTTGCCAATCCTTTCGGCAGCAAAAAGTTGTTGGCATATCCATCACTAACATTGATTAAATCCCCTTTTTTTCCTTGGGATTTTACATCTTGTGTTAAAATAACTTTCATAAATTTTGCTCCTCACTTTCATAAAATATCAGTCTCCTCAGGCTTCCACCATAGGAGCTTCTTCAAAAACGACCTCATCAATAGCGGCGCACAGCCGCATTTCGGCCAATTTCAAACTGTTATTCCTCAACTGCGCACCGGCAATGGTAATATGTCCACCACCGCCCAGTTTTTCCAAAATCACCTGTACATTTACAGAATCCAAAGAACGACCGCTGATAATAATACGGTTTCCCACTGAAGCAAGTACAAAAGCAGCTTCAATTCCACGAATATTCAAAAGCTCATCCGCCGCCTGCGCTACAACAATCTGTGTGTCCTCACCCAGATCGTCGCACACAGCAATGGCGATATTTTTCCGATATACTTTCGCGCGGCTTATGATTCTGGATCTTTGTATATAAACATTCAAATCATTGCGGAACAATCTACGCACATTTACCGGATCTGCTCCCAGTTTTCTAAGACAGGATGCCGCTTCAAAAGTCCGTACTCCGGTTTTAAAAGTGAACCCTTTGGTATCCATATAAATACCACAATACAATGCTTCCGCCTCATACGGTTCCAGCCGCATTCCATCAGAAATATACTGCAACATTTCTGTAACCATTTCACTGGAAGACGAAGCATAAGGTTCGTGATAAGTAAGAGCTGTATTTTCAATGAAATCTTCACTCCGCCGATGATGATCTATCAAAACAATATCTTTGACATTTTTCAAAACATCTTTAAAGTCCACCATGCTGGGACGGTGCGTATCCACAATGACTAAAAGTGTACCGCTATCAATCAAGTTCAAAGCACGGTCTTCATGGATAATACGGCTTTGATACAGTTCCTTTTCCAGCAGTCCGTCAAGAATCATCCGAGCGTTATTGCGAGTTCGATCCACCGCAATGTACACATCCACTTTGCGGTTAAAAAGAGCACGAAAAATTCCGACCGCAGCACCAACACTATCTGCATCTCCGCTTCGATGCCCCATAATGATAACATTGGAAGCCTGATCCGCTAGATCACGCAGCGCATGCGCTACAACGCGTGCTTTGACTTTTGTACTCTTTTCAATTTCCCTACTTTTCGCGCCATAAAATTGAAAACCACGAATCGTTTTCACCACAGCCTGATCCCCGCCGCGGCCAAGTGCCATATCCAAAGCATCCCGGGATAACTGTTCATTTTCTCTCAAATCAGTACCTGCACGCCCCACTCCGATGCTTATAGTAACCGGGAACCGATTTCCCTGCTGTATTTTTTTTACCTCATTTAAAACGCTAAATTTTTCCTTTAGCAAAACTTTAAAATGGGCTTCTTCAAACAAAACAATAAATTTATCCCTTTCATATCGAATCACCACACCATCGCCACGATCCACCCAGGTATTCACACAGTGCTCAATAGATCCGATTAAGGCGCCATGACTGCTATTTGGTGTCCCTTTAAAAACTTCGTCATAATTATCAATACATACCGAACAAACTACAATACGTTTATCATCCAGCTTCCGCTGAAGATTCCGAACTGCAGTACAGTCAGTAAAATACAAACCCACCATGGTATCGATTACCGTCTCTTGGTTAATTCGTACGGCGCTACCCGTAATAATGTAGTCTTTATCTTTATAAGAATATTCTTCCGGCGTAGGATTTTCATCCTCCACAAATCTGCTGAACTGAAGTTCAGGAAAAAGATCTTGAAGATATTCTCCAAAAAGATTACTTCGGCCTACCATGTCAGCAAACTGTAAATTATACCATTGCACCGCCCCTCCCGCAGTGGTAACTACCATAGGTGACGGGAAATTCATAATTGATGCTTTCGTGGTACTTTCAATACAAAACGCAAAATTTTCAAGTTTTTCCGCCAGTACTCGCTTCCTTTTCTTCGCTGCAAAAATTCCAGCGGCACCAGCAATAACGGCAGCTATCATTTCCATCAAAGCAAGGAAAAGCATTTCTGTACAACGATTCCAAGCAAATAAAAAGGTCAAAAGGCCAAAGGCAAAAAAACATGCAGCTACAATTATACTGTTTCTAAGCAAAAAACTTTTTTCCGCTGCCGTCACTCCTTTAGTTGTGTTTGACATGATCTTCACCCACCTTACCTAAACGCCTGAAATTTAACATGCCATCAATCAATCCAATCAGAATCAAAATTTGTACAATAAATCCAATCATAAGATAGCCAACAAAAAAAGCTGCAAAATAAACCACTGCACGCAAAAATCCAACAGGCAGCCTTTTGCTGAATTTATCATCAATCAGGGAGAAGCCACATACGCCGATAAAAGCGTAAAGCAAAGTCACCATATTTTTCAATGCAGCTGTATAAACTGTAGAATCATTGGAAAAAGAAGCAACCAAAAACATAATCATTGCAGCCCAGCACATTGCCCGCGATGCATGAAACCTGCTAAACGGGGGATATAATATCCTGCATATCCGAAAACGGTGCAGCACATAGATTCCGGCCATCACTGTCAGATATCCCAGCACAACGGATGCACCAATCACAAAAGAAGGTAGATAAAGAAAAATCATCTCCCTTATTTGATTGACTGCGACATCAAAAGCTGCAAAGACAGACGGATTGGGCGTTCCTGCTTCCGCAAAACTTTTTGTTAGTTGTTGCATCATATCTTTTGCATTATCAAGCGTTACATTGACTGCATTCTCAATTCCGGAACCATTCCCGGAAGCATTCAGCAAAATCAATTGAATTAAAAGTCCAAACATTACAGCGCCTGCAGCCGCAAAAACCGTGGTTTTAAACATCGCTCTACGCGGAATAGCATATCCAACAACGCATCCTGGAAGCAAAGCTGCTATACCAACCAGCAAAGCAGAGAAAGGATTACCCGTTAGCAAAATCAGAATCAGGACTCCTAAAATACCAGCTACAGCCGAAACACCTGCACGATATTTTACCCCCAGATAAATCATCGGCATTCCACCGAGAACAGATGAAAAAAGTGCCAACAGCGGAACATAAAGCGAAATTACCATAAACAGACATGCAATACCGATGCAAACCGCTGTATCCATGATCATTTTAACCTTCGTATTTTTCATATCTGTCCTTTCTGTTTTCCAAACAAGCAAGTAATGCGCTTAAATCGCCAAACCTGCGTTCCAGCAAATGCCGCTTTGCAATACTGTCTCTCAGCAAAGCCTTTATTTCATCATCTATTTCTTCATATTCAATTCCAAGCCTGCCGCACAAAAGATAAGCCTGCCCAATCAAACGTGCCGCATCTTGTGTAATACGAAAGCGTGTTTCATTATCCGCTTCTGCAGTAATGTCTCCAAAAAGATCGGTTATATTTTGAAGCATTTCCACCTTCAGCAATTCTACTGCCTTAATATTATTTGCAATATCAATTTCCATTTTTCCCGCCTCATTTCCGGACGAATAAAGATATAAATCAGCTATTATATTATAATACCAAATTACGCTGTACTTTTCAACTGTTTTTTTCATAAAAAACGAATTAATCACTTGAAACTTCGTCAAAAAGGAAATAAAACAAGCCTTAATATCCTTTCACATATTACAACCATTTCTTTTTTATCATACAAAGTCCACTAAAATACTGTTACATACAAACAACCATTGCTTCGGAATATAAATTCTGTTTTTCTCCCGCCTCAAAGTTCCGCGCAGATAATTTTTTTGCAATACCTCTCCATAAATCTGTTCCAGCGGCATATGAAATCGTTTTTGAAAGGTTCCTATATCAATTCCCTGGTTCATACGAAGCCCCAAAAAGCAGAATTCACTCATCCGATCTTCCGGTGTCAATAAAACAGTTTCTCTTACTGCAGATCCTTCCGAAAAGATTTTCTTGCAATATTGGCTGACATCCAATACATTATTGTACCGGTTGGTATTGATGCAGGAATATGCCCCTGCTCCAAAGCCGGCAAAATCATCACACTGCCAGTATTTACAGTTATGACGGCTTTCATATCCCGGGAAAGCAAAATTAGATATTTCATACTGAATATATCCCATGGAATCAAGATACTCCACAGCATAATCATAAAACATCCTGCACAAATCATCATCCGGCAATTTCAATGACATGTCTGCAAAAGGTGTGCCAGGTTCGATTTTCAGTGCATAACACGAAATATGTTGGGGAGAAAGTGCGGTCGCTTGTTTCAATGTATGCATCCAATCTTCTTTAGTCTGTTCCGGTAGTCCAAAAATCAAGTCGACGGATAAATTTTGAAATCCTGCTCTACGGGCATTTTCAACACAAGATCTACAGTCTTCAAAGTTATGAATCCGCCCTAACTGCTTGAGTATCTCATCACTGGCTGACTGCATGCCTATGCTTAGCCGGTTAAACCCAGCATCCCGCAATTTTTTTAATCCGTCAAAGTCTATCGTACCAGGATTACACTCTGCAGTAACCTCACAACTTTGGGTGAAAGGAAAGTGTTCTTTTAGCACACAAAAAACATTCACCAACCGCTCCGGTTGAAGCAACGTAGGTGTTCCTCCGCCAAAGTACACAGTATCTACCGTTCTTCGCATGTGAAACTTACGGATTTCCTGAGATAAAGCTTCGCAATATTCTTGCTGTTTATCCAAAATGCCTGCATAAGAATTAAAATCACAGTAATTGCATTTTGAAGCACAAAACGGGATATGAACATAAATTCCAAGACACATATTTGGTTTCCTTTCTCGAAAGATAAAATGCCGGCCAAAAAAGGCCGACATTTTGCGTCAATCCAACTTCAAAACGGACATAAACGCCTCCTGGGGCACCTCAACAGATCCCACCTGACGCATACGCTTTTTTCCTTCTTTTTGTTTTTCCAAAAGCTTGCGTTTTCTTGTAATATCTCCACCATAGCATTTTGCCAACACATCTTTGCGCATGGCGCGCACAGTTTCCCTAGCAATAATTTTACCGCCGACTGCGGCCTGAATCGGCACTTCAAAGAGTTGTCTTGGAATCACTTCCTTTAATTTTTCCGCCATTCTCCGACCGCGGGCATATGCCCGGTCCTTATGCACAATAAATGAAAGAGCATCCACCATTTCACCGTTTAAAAGCATATCTAATTTGACAAGTTCCGCGGGCACAAAACATTTAAATTCATAATCAAATGAAGCATATCCACGAGTCCTGGATTTGAGAGCGTCAAAAAAATCATAAATAATTTCATTCAGCGGCAAATCGTAATTGAGGGATACTCGTGTTTCGTCCAGGTATGTCATATCAATATAAGTCCCGCGCCGATCCTGACACAGTTCCATAATACTGCCTACATATTCTTTAGGAGTCATAATAGAAGCTTTGACAATTGGCTCCATCATCTGATCAATTTCAGATGGATCAGGAAGGTTGGTAGGGTTATCAATAAAAAGTTCCGAACCGTCAGTTTTGATAATTTTATATTCCACCGATGGAGCTGTTGTTACTAAATCCAAATTATATTCCCGTTCCAATCGCTCCTGAATAATTTCCATATGCAACAAACCCAAAAAACCACAGCGGAAACCAAAGCCAAGCGCCACCGATGTTTCTGCATCAAATCGAAGCGAAGCATCGTTTAATTGAAGCTTTTCAAGGGCTTCCCTCAAATCATCATACCGTGCGCCATCTGCCGGATAAATACCACAGTAAACCATTGGCTTCACCTCTTTATAGCCAGGCAACGGTTCTTTGGCACCGTTTTCCGCTGTGGTTACTGTATCACCCACATGCACGTCACGGACATTTTTAATGCTTGCCGCAATAAAGCCAACCTCTCCGGCTGAGATTTCTTGTGCAGGCACTATGCCCGCAGGATGCAAATATCCGGTTTCTACCACTTCAAATTCTGCACCAGCTGCCATCATACGAATTTTCATTCCAGGGCGCAGTTTTCCATCCATAATTCTCACATAAACAATAACACCCTTATAAGGGTCGTAATAAGAGTCAAAAATCAAAGCCTTCAGCGGTGCATTTTCATCTCCCGAGGGCGGCGGAATCAGCTCCACAATTTTTTCCAAAACAGCCTCTATATTGATTCCGTTTTTGGCTGAAATACAAGGGGCATCCTCTCCGTCAATTCCAATTACATCTTCAATTTCCTTTTTCACCTCTTCGGGACGTGCCGAAGGGAGGTCGATTTTATTGATAACAGGAACCAGTTCCAAATCATGCTCAAGGGCAAGATAAGTATTGGCAAGGGTCTGAGCTTCGATTCCCTGTGCCGCATCTACCACAAGGACAGCTCCTTCACAGGCTGCAAGACTACGGGAGACTTCATAATTAAAATCAACATGTCCCGGCGTATCAATCAAATTGAGTATATACTCCTGTCCATCTTTGGCTTTATATCTAAGCTTAACTGCACGGGCTTTAATTGTAATTCCACGTTCCCGCTCCAAGTCCATATTATCCAAGATCTGCGCTTGCATTTCACGTTGTGTCAAAGCGCCTGTTACTTCAAGCAATCGATCTGCCAGCGTACTTTTACCATGATCAATATGGGCAATAATTGAAAAATTTCTTATATGCTTCTGATGCTCACTCATCGTGCTTCCTCCATATTTTCTTATCCTAACAAATAATCTTAACATACTTAAAAAAAAATTTCAATACACTTTTTAAAAATACTTCATTATATAATAAAAAGAAGATACTATCAGCAGTGACCTGACACCAGAAAATGTGGTATTCGGTGTTACTGAAAAAGTATCTTCTACTGTTATTGTATCTTAAGGAACAAAAATGTCAGCACGCCTCTTTTTAATATAGAGAAATTGACAGTAATTTTTCCGGTTGATAGCCAATACCACCCACCAAAAGACGCTTTTCCGTCTTCAAATTCATTTCTTCTAAAGGAAAAGAAGTCGTTTGAACTGTGCCAGCGGGAATAAAAATACGCGTAAAACCGCACAATCGATTTTCCGCATACACTTGCACCACTTCCCCGCTATCCATATTTCCAGTATTAGCCACTTTAACGTAAAGGCAATGTTCCCTAATGCATGCTTCATAGGTAAAAGTTGTATAACTAAGACCGAAGCCAAAGGGATACAGCGGCGTTCCTTGAAAATACCGATACGTTCTATTTTTCATAGAATAATCAGTAAATGGCGGCAAGTCATCTGTTTTCGCATAAAAGGTAACCGGCAACTTTCCTGACGGGCTATAATCTCCATAAATCAGTTCAGCAACAGCTCTACCGCCTTCACCCCCTGGATACCATGCCTGAATCACAGCGTCAGCGCTCTTCTGCGCACGAGATAAATTAATTGCACTGCCAGTCATGGAAACAACAATAACTGGTTTTCCGACCGCTAATATTGCATCCAGCAGTTTTCTTTGAGCGGCAGGCAATTCCAAATCTGCCTTATCACCGGAAGCATAGGCATTTCCGGCATCCCCTTCTTCTCCTTCAAGGCCAGCATCAAGGCCAAGGCAAAGAATTACAACATCGCTTTCTTTTGCTGTTGTAACCGCTTCTGAAAGTCTATCTTGAACCATTGCCAGATTTTCAACCTTTTCTTTGTACAAATGACACCCTTGGCTGTAAAGTACTCTCTCCATTCCAACACGCTCATAAATTCCTTCCAGAACAGTAGTATATTTTTTTGGCGTTCCATTATAATTGCCAAGCAACACATCACGGCTATCCGCATTCGGTCCGATTACCGCTACCTTTTCTGACGCTTTAAGCGGAAGAATCCCGTTATTTTTCAATAGCACCATCGATTCCCTGGCAGCTTGCAATGCTGCTTCCCGATGTTCTTCACAAGCTACCACAGAATAAGGAATATTGTCATATTCCGTCCGGTCAAACAGTCCAAGGCGGAACCGAGTCGTCATAACGCGTTCGGCGGCCTGACGAATATCCGCTTCTTCAATCAATCCTTCCCGGAGTGCAGTCAACAAATGGAGATAGGTATTGCCGCAATTTAAATCACACCCGTTTTTAATAGCCAAAGCGGCACTTTCCGGCGCTGTTTTTGTCACCATATGATGCTCATGAAAATCACGGATTGCCCAGCAATCTGAAACAAAATATCCATCAAACTTCCACTCTCCCCGAAGCCTCTTCTGCAAAGAGGGACTTGCACATGCCGGCTCTCCGTTTACACGATTATAAGCACCCATAACACCTTCCACTCCCGCCTTGGTCACCAATTCCTTAAACGCAGGCAGATAGGTTTCTTCCATATCTTTTTCACTTGCTTGGGCATCAAATTCATGCCGCAACGCTTCCGGACCGCTGTGGACAGCAAAATGTTTTGCACACGCTGCACACTTTAAATATTCTCCATCGCCCTGCAAACCTTTTACAAAAGCAACACCCAGTGCAGCGGTCAAAAAAGGATCCTCTCCATATGTTTCATGTCCGCGGCCCCAACGCGGGTCACGGAAGATGTTAATGTTGGGCGACCATAAAGTAAGTCCCTTATAAATATCACGGTCACCCTCTTTTACTGCCGCATTATATTTGGCCCGTGCTTCCGTAGCAATAATATCTGCCGTCCGATGAATCAGCTGTGTATCAAATGTTGCCGCTAAGCCAATTGCCTGCGGGAAAACGGTTGCTGTTCCAGCTCTGGCAACGCCGTGCAGTCCCTCATTCCACCAGTTATAGGCAGGGATTCCTAACCTTTCAATAGCGGGTGCGTCATATCGCAGTTGGCTTGCCATTTCCTCTACCGTCATTTGGGACACCAATTCTTTGGCGCGTTGTTTGGCTCTTTCTTTCTCTTGCATAAAATAAACCCCTTTTTGTGTATATAATATGTGTTTTTTGTATCATATCATCTCTAGACCATGCTGTCAATCATTGTTGCATGTTAATTTAGAATTCTGCCAGCCTTTTCAAAATTCTCATCCACTCTCCTATGCAATTCCTCCATTTCCGGGGTTTTCAATTCGGGATCCCGTTCCAGAACTTCCTCCGCAGCTTTTTGTGCTTCTTTCAGCAACTGCATATCTGTCATCAAATCTCCTGCATGCATTTGCGGCAATCCATGCTGACGGGTTCCAAGAAATTCTCCTGGTCCCCGCAATTCTAAATCCTTTTCGGCAATTTTAAATCCATCCTCTGTCTCGCACATAATCTTCATTCGTTCCCGCGCAACAGAGCCACCGCTGCTGCAAAACAAAATACAGTAAGACTGCCATGTTCCGCGTCCTACTCGTCCACGAAGCTGATGCAGCTGTGAGAGGCCAAATCTCTCTGCATTTTCTATCACCATCACGCTGGCATTGGGAACATCTACTCCAACTTCAATGACTGTCGTTGCAACCAGTGCTTCAATCTCACCCTTTGCAAAACGGTTCATCACATCTTCTTTTTCCGCCGTCTTCATCCGTCCGTGGAGCGCTTCAATTTTTCTTCCTCTAAATGCGCCGCTGCGCATATATTTTAAATATTCATCCACAGCATTTGCTTCAATCACCTCAGATTCTTCCACCAACGGACATATAAAATATGCTTGTCTTCCGCTGTTCATCTGGTTAAGAACAAACTGTTCCACTCGACTGCGTTTGCTTTCCCCCACTGCATAGGTTTCAATTTTTTTTCGTCCTGCCGGAAGTTCATCAATAATTGAAATATCCAAATCTCCATACAGGATTAAAGACAAAGTTCGCGGAATTGGGGTGGCCGTCATAACCAATGTATGAATTTTATCGCTTTTCCCCGAAAGCGCAGTTCTCTGGCGCACTCCAAACCGATGTTGTTCATCTGTTACTGCTAGCCCTAGGCGGTAAAAAGCAACGGTGTCGGTAATTAATGCATGCGTTCCTACCACGACACCTGCCGTTCCGTCTGCAATCATTTGCAGATTCTCGCTACGCTCTACCTGTTTTTGCCCGCCGCTTAAAAATGCGACGGTAATGTTCCACGGGGCAAACAACTTTTTTAAATTTTCGTAATGCTGCTTTGCAAGTATTTCTGTAGGTGCCATCATGGCGGCTTGAAATCCAGAACGCACAGCAGCAAACATGACAGCAGCAGCCACAACCGTTTTTCCCGAACCCACATCCCCTTGCACCAAACGATTCATAGGTATCTCTCGGCGCAGATCGGCACTGATCTCGTTAATGACCCGTTTCTGTGCATTGGTCAACGCAAAAGGAAGACCTTTTGCAAAATCTGCAATACATTTCACATTTTCAAAGCAAGGTGCAGACCCCATCTTACGCTGGGATTTTGCCGCCACAATCCCGGTTTGAAGAATCAAAAACTCTTCAAACGCCAGCCGCCGCCGGGCATCACAAAAATGCTCTAAACTTTCCGGAGCATGAATCTGTCGTATTGCTTCCTCTTCCGACATCAAATGATATTTCTTTTGAAGGCAAAGCGGAACTGCATCCGGTATCGGCTCAGAAAGCAAAGTAAGCGCATTCTGAACAGCATTGCGGATATCTCTCTGGCTCAATCCTGCCGTGCATGGATAAACCGGAAGAATTTTTCCAGTTCTGTTCCCGGCCTTGTCTGATACCTCCAGAACAGGATTAATCATTTCCGGAAGAAATCCACGAAAGTTCACCTTTCCAAACAGTACAAATTCTTCCGCACTCTGCAAAGTCTTTTTGATATATGCTGCATGAAACCACATGACCTTCAGCACACCGGTACCATCCGTTACAGAAGCCTGTATCACTTGTGCGCCGTTTCTGGCGCGAAAATTCCGGATTCCTCCTGCAAGCGACACCTGCACACAAACACTGTCTCCTTCTTCCAGATTTTCAACCGTGCAGATACGGGTGCGATCTTCATAGGTTCTGGGTAAATGCAGAAGCAAATCATGTATAGTAAACACGCCAAGCTTATGAAACAGCTCGGCGCGTTTTTCTCCTATTCCTTTTAAATAACGAATACTGTCTTTCAGTTTCATTTTATTCCACCGCAACAAAATAATAATATACCGGCTGACCACCGTAAATCAGAGAAATATCCAGATATTCATACTTATCAGCCAGCAGTTTTTCTAATGCTTCTGCCGTCTTCCTGTCAACATCCTTACCATAATAGATGGTAATCATACCACTATCTTCATCGATCATACCGTGCACCAATTCCTGTGTGACCTCATTAATATCTTTGCCTATCTTTTGAATTTTTCCGCCTAACATGCCCATAATATCCCCTTTATGAATTTCAAACCCATCAATAGCGGAATTTCTGGCAGCAAAGGTAATCTGACCGCATTTTACAGTATCAATCACCGCAAGCATGGCTTTTTCATTTTCTTCTATATCTGCTTCTTCGTCAAATGCCAACATAGCAGAAATACCTTGAGGAATATTTTTGGTGGGGATCACAATTACTTTCTGAGGCGTCAGCTCATCCACCTGCTCTGCGGCCAAAATAATATTTTTATTGTTTGGAAAGATAAACACCGTCTGCGCTCCTGTACGCTGCACTGCATTTAAAAGATCCTGCGTGCTGGGATTCATAGTCTGTCCGCCTTCCACAACCACATCAATACCCACACTGCGGAAAACCTCATCCAAGCCATCCCCTGCCGAAACCGCCACAAACCCTGTTTGCTTTTGAGGTTTAGCCTGTTTCTGTTCCATTTTTCCAATTCTCTCTTCATGTTGATATTTCATGTTGTCAATTTTCAGATTGGTCAATTCACCCAATTTCAGTGCTTGTTCAATAACAAATCCGGGATGGTTGGTGTGAATATGTACCTTCACGACCTCCTCATCCTCAATCACAAGCATACAGTCGCCTTTAGAGCGAATGGCTGCATTAAATTGCGCTGTCTGCCTTTCCGGTGTTTTATGAATCAAAAATTCTGTACAATAGAGAAATTTAATTTCTTCATCCGGTATTTTCGTAGTTTGCCCAGCCAAAAGCTGCTGTGCAGCTGCCTCGCTACTCAATGCCACTGGATGGCCGTTTAAAGCCGCTACGGCGCCTTCCATAAGCGTTACAACGCCCATTCCTCCAGCATCCACTACGCCGGCCTGCTTCAGTACAGGCAAGATTTCAGGAGTTTGATCCAAGCTCTCTTTCGCCGCCTGAAGCAGGGCGTTTAAAAATTCCACCGGATTTGAAAAATTTTGAACATGTTCCTCTGCGAATTCAGCGGTTTGCCGCACTACTGTTAAAATAGTTCCTTCCGTGGGCTTCATCACAGCGCGGTATGCTGTATCCCGGCTTTCACAAATTGCTGCAGCAATTTCTGCGCTTCCTATCTTGGAATGTCCATGCAGCGCAGCAGCAAGACCGCGTAGAATTTGGGACAATATTACACCAGAATTTCCTCTGGCATTTCGCAAAGAGGACTTTGCCAAAACATCCAATATCTCTCCAGCAGTCGCATCCTTATGAGAAGAGAGTGCTTCTTCAGCCGCTGCACCAAATGTCATTCCCATATTGGTTCCTGTATCTCCATCTGGAACAGGAAACACATTTAAATCATTAATATGTTTACGGTTATTTTGTAAATGATTTGAAGCAGATGCAATCATCTGCCGAATTTCTTCGCTGCGTATCACTTCCACAATATTTCCTCCTTCTGGCAAGCCGTTCTGCCCGTTTCTTTCTACCGGTGCACGCGAATGCTCTCCACATTAACGGTTACAGAACGCACCTCCAGCCCCGTCATTTCCTCCACCTGATATTTCACGCTGTTTTTCACAATATCTCCTACTGTCCCGATATTTACACCATATTCCATAATTACATACAATGCGATGTACAACGCATTTTCAACAACTTTAATTTTAATACCTCGGTCCATACTTTCCTTTTTAAGTAAACTGGCAAGGCCATCCTTACTATTTCTAGTGGCCATTCCCACCACGCCATAGCACTTGGTTGCCGCATAACCTGCCAGCTTTGCAATGACATTATTGGAAATCCGAATTACTCCACGTTCATTTTTCACTTCAGCAGACATTGATTATCTCCTCCTCTAAATGACTGATTGCGGCGCCTGCCTTGGCCGCATATTCCACATCCCTGTTGTGACAGGTAAATAATATAATCTGACGTTTTAATGAAATCTGTTTTAAAAGTGTAATTGCTGCCTCTGCCCGCGCATCATCATAGGCAATTAAAAAATCATCCAAAAACAGCGGCTCATTTCCTTGCCCTATTAAACTGCCAAGAGCAAGTCGGAGCGCTAAATACAGCTGCTGACGAGTACCAAAGCTAAAATACTCCGATGAATAAAGTCCTGTATTCTGCGGCGAAATCTGAATTCGATATTCTTCCGAGACACGTGTTTCATGATACTTTCCTACTGTAAGTATATCCAAATATTGATTCACTTTTGCATTAATCTGAGGAGTAAAGTCAGATTTTCTTCTACGGACGGTATCCGTGAATACCTCCTGGGCCATTTCAACAGCACGCAGCAGCTTTTTTTGTTCTGCAATATCTTCATCTAAAAACCGCAGGCATGATTCAATGTCTGCTGGTCTTTGTTGATTTTGAAATGCAAAATCTATTTTCGTTTTCAAATCACTAATATTCACGACCATATCGGTCTTTGACTGCTGGAGCTGTTCTATGCGCCCTGCAATATTTTTCCGCAGCAAACTAGAATCGTTTTTTAAAAGAGCTTTAGCTTCTTCAGCATCTTTTCGAAGTGCTTCCTCATCTTCCATTTCCAGCAAAGTACAACGGGCGTTATGAAAGCTTTCTGCTTCCAAAATCGCTTTTCTGCATTTCTCCATTCCACAGCGCAGTTCAGATGCGCTCCCACATCCATATGGACGAAGTATATTTTCCAGACGCACGCCGCACTCTTCCTTTTCCCTCCGCATTTTATCCATTTCGGCTTCGCAGGCATAATATTTTCGCATAGCATCCAAGTTATGCTGCTTACAACGAAAATACCACCAGACCCCGATCCATGCGAACATAATGCTAATTACGACTGTCCCGCCAGCGGCTGCCAAATGCTGAAGAATGGCCAGTACCACAGCTAGGGCAAAAACGATGAATCCAACCGCCATAAAAAAGAGACCAATCCATAATTTTCCTCTTTCTTCTGCAGCAGTTTTCTCTGCTCTCTCTTTATCATACCCTATCTGTACGTTTTGGTCAAGAGTTTTTATTCGTCTTTCTTGTTCTTCTGCCTGCAAAACCATCTGTTCCTCTAATCCAACAAATTTTTCATATTCCTCCCGGCTTTTTGCTTCGGTTTCTCGTTGCTGAAGTATCTCTGCCTGCTTCCATTTTTGAAGCCGTATTTCCAAATTTTTCAGTCGTTCCTGCGCCTTGCTTTCCAGTGTTAATTCTTCCATCTCCTTTTCAATTTCACAAAGCCGGTCTTGCGCAACTTTCAATTCCCTTTCTGCGGCTTCCCTTTTATCCGTATCATTTTGGATCTGTTTCAATTTTAGCAGCAAATTATCTTTTTCAGCATACAAATCATCCAGTTTTCCTGGCGTGCTTCGTTTGTCCTTTGCTTTAATCATCCGTTTCTGTTTTTCAAGTAACACAATGGTATGTTCTGCTGAAATTTCTTCATCCCCAGACGAACACAAATTCATCAGTCGACGGTTTAATTCTTCATCCTTCCCCGCAAATAGAACGCCATCTTGACGAATCCAAAAGGTTTTTTCAAATACAGAAACATTAACACCAAACAGTTTTTCTCCTATCGAATCCGCGGTAAACCCAGCCGGAACCTCTCCGGTGTGCAGATCAAAGATCTCCGTTTTGTCCGCTGCTGCCGTTTTTCCAAATCTACGTCTGATTTCCAAATCTCTGTCATCCACATGCAAACGTAAGATACCTTCGGCATTCTTTTCACCCCATGGAATCATTCTTTCTCGCTCTTTTAGCATTTCATCGGCTTTTTTTCGTGTGGCTGCACCAAAAAACATCACTTTCAAAAAAAGCTGAAGGGTAGATTTTCCCGTTTCATTTTCTCCATAAATGACATGCAGCCCAGGCTGAAATTTTAAGGAACAATTTTTAAATTTCCCAAAGCGAATCAAAACCGCCTCCGTTAAGCAAACCATACTATCGTTCCTCCATTGCCCGCAATCCGATTTCTATAGCCAAAAATCCTATTTCCTGCTCCTCTTTCGGCATATTCTTCATTTTTTCCAGCATATCCCGTACAAATGCGCCCCGCAAAGTGGGTTCCTCTGCGATCTCCTGCAAAGAATAAGCAGGCCGGGTTCGATTCAAAATATTAAAATAAAATGCACTGTCTTTCAGCTGATCTTCCAGCAATTCAGGTTGAATCAAATTTTGATCCAGCTTTCCCGTTAAGATAATTCGAAAAATATCATCTGTACTGCCTTTTTCTTTCATTTTATTTCTTACGGTTTCCAAAACATGAATCCGATCTTCAGCCATACTTACATCAACGGTAATTTCCCAAAAACTACGCCGGTTCACTGGAATCCATTCTGCCGTTACTCTTCCTTTGGAAATTTCACCTGCAATGAATCCCTTCCGGCCTGTTTCATCAAACCCTCTGCCTTCTGGGATTCCAGGATATGCATAAAATGTATCTCCAGCTCTTTGAATACCGCTGTATTGATGGATATGTCCCAGTGCTGCATATTCTACTCCACTACGTTCCAGATCGTCTTTTAATATAGGCCCATACATACTTTCCCCGGAGGCAATGACATCACCATGAAGGACAAGAACGTTACTCCAATTTTCTTTCTTCTCCAAAACAGTCAGTATCGGTCGTGGTTCATGCTCTTCGCGAAAACTACGTCCATGTACACGTAAATTCCACTGGGGCAAATCAACGTATTCCATTTCAGTAGAAAAAATATGAACATTTTTACCCCATTGCAATGTGTGGTAAATGGAATTTTCGGTAAATGGATCATGATTGCCCGCTGCAATAAAGATCAATGTATGAGGCATATTTGAAAAACATCGCTTTAAAAACGCAATCGTATCACCAGAAACCAATTCACTGTCAAAAATATCCCCGCTGAGAAAAAAAAGATCTGCCTCTGACGCCCGCTGCGCAATTTTCTGAAAAGTCTGCAGCATTTCCTGACGGCGCAGTTCTGCCTGTCTCTGCGTAAATCTGGCAGAAAAAGGAGTGTCCAAATGGAGATCTGCTGTATGAACAAACGATGGCATAACAATACCTCCTCTTATTCCAACTGTTTTGGGAAGCAAGAAAGGACGTCAAAAAACGTCCTTTTTCTTCCTATTCTTCCGAATCTTCCGGCATCTCCCAAGTATGATAAACATTTTGTACATCATCGTTTTCTTCCAGCATGTCAATAAGTTTTTCCATTTTCTTTACTGATTCCGGATCTTCTAAAACTGTCGTAGTCTGAGGAATATAGTTAATTTCCGCTTGAACAAAAGAATACCCTGATTTCTCCAGTGCTTCACGCACCGCGCTAAACGATTCCGGCGCAGTCAAAATTTCATAACAATCGTCTTCCACATTAAAATCATCTGCTCCGGCCTCCAAAGCGTCCATCATCAGCGCATCTTCATCTATGCCATCGCCTTTTTCCACCACCAGCACGCCTTTTCTATCAAACATAAAACTTACACAGCCATTTTGTCCAAGATTTCCGCCATTCTTATCAAAAAAATGCCGAAGATCACCGGCAGTTCTGTTTTTGTTATCCGTAAGTGTTTCTACAATCACGGCAATTCCGCTGGGGCCATAGCCTTCATAAACCATTTCAAAGTACTCATTGGTGCTGCCTTCGCCTGATGCTTTCTTAATGCTGCGCTGAATGGTATCATTTGGCATGTTGTTTGCCTTCGCTTTGGCAATCACATCTCTTAACTTGGAATTGGAATCCGGATCCGGTCCTCCTTCTTTCACGGCGACCATAAGTTCTCTGCCCAATTTGGTAAATATCTTACCCCTTTTTGCATCAATGGCACCTTTTTTCCTTTTGATAGTTGCCCACTTGGAATGTCCTGACATAAATGTAAAACCTCCTAAACTCTTTACTCTCTGTATTCTGTCCCGAAACCGGGACGCCAAAGCAGGAGGGGAAAATTCCCCCTCCCGCATGGAATCAAGACTGCCTTCTGTTATTCGCTTTTTGCTTTTTCCTCAACGATAAGCTCTTTTAATCCAGCTGCCAGACCCGCAAGTCCTTGAATCTCTGAAGGAATAATAATTTTGGTTGCTTTGCCATCTGCCGCTTTCGCAAATGCCTCTAAGCTCTTGATAGCAATGACCTGCTGTGTGGGACTTGCTTCATTGAGCATCCGTAATCCTTCCGCTGTTGCTTTTTGTACTTCTAAAATTGCCTGTGCCTCACCTTCTGCAATACGGATCGCAGCTTCTTTTTCGGCTTCTGCCTGTAAAATCTGAGACCGCTTTTCAGCTTCTGCCTGCAAAATTCGAGACTCTTTTTCACCTTCTGCTACCAGCACGGCTGATTTCTTTTCGCCCTCAGCTCTAAGGATCGCCTCCCGACGTTCCCGTTCTGCTTTCATCTGCTTTTCCATGGCCTCACGAATACCTGCTGGAGGAATAATATTTTTCAGCTCAACACGATTGACTTTAATTCCCCAGGGATCCGTAGCCTCATCTAAAATAGAACGCATTTGCGTATTGATCACATCTCTGGAAGTCAAACTTTCATCCAATTCCATATCACCAATAATATTACGCAGCGTAGTTGCTGTTAAATTCTCAATTGCAGACATTGGCATATCCACACCATAAGTATAAAGCTTTGGATCAGTGATTTGGAAATAAACCACAGTATCTATCTGCATGGTAACATTATCCTTAGTAATAACCGGTTGAGGCGGAAAATCTACTACCTGTTCCTTAAGGCTAACCCGCTTTGCTACCCGCTCAATGAGCGGAAGCTTAAAATGAAGTCCTACACCCCATGTAGCATGAAATGCTCCCAGCCGTTCGATGACATAAGAATGGGCCTGGGGAACGATCTTAATACAGGACAACAAGACTAAAATAATAACGATCAAAATCCCTATCAAAAAAATAAACATACATCATTCTCCTTTGATGGAAGATATCAGCTTTACTTATCCGAAACAGCCGTTACCACAGCATGAACACCCTCAATGTGATCCACCAACACTTCCTCGCCACATGCAAAAGACTGTCCATCTTTACCAGAGGCAGACCACACTTGTCCCATGACCTTAATCTGTCCCTTGTTTTCGACCGAATCAATTTTGCGAATCACAACCCCTTTTTGTCCAAAAAGCCTGTCCGCATTGGTACGGATACGTTTTCCGTGGCGGAACTTTCTGCTGAGCGGGGCAGTCAAAATCAGCAATACAACCGAAACAACCGCAAAGACCAAAATCTGTACCATAATGCTGGCATTCAGCGCGGCCGCTACCGCCGCCGCAACCGCTGCCACAGCCATCCAGATGCAAACCAGTGCAACCGTCAGGCCTTCGATAATTCCAAGAACCACCGCTGTTACCAGCCATACAATTACTGCGCCTGCCATAAACTCACCTTATTTCTCCATCCTTACCGTTTAATAAGCCCGTTTATATCCTCCGCTACGCTTGCCTTCATTGCTTCGCTTCAAATCCTGAAATTTTTCATCACTGTCCTGCTTAAATTTCTGGAGCATATCATCAAAACTCATATCCCCCGTACGTTTCCGGACAAATTCAAACTCTTCCGGTGGCTGTTTTGGGCCACTATTCTGCGCCGCGCGTCTTTCCGAACGTTTCTTCTGCGCACCTCTACGTTCTTCCCTTTTGCCGCTTTCCGTCTCAGTCTGTTTAATAGAAAGGCTGATTTTGCCTTTATCCATCCCAATGACTTTTACTTTTACTTTCTGTCCCTCTTTTAAATGCTGTTTAATGTCGCTGACATACTCAGAGGCAATTTCAGAAATATGTACCAATCCGGTTTTTCCGTTTTCCAATTCAACAAAAGCACCGAATGCCGCTATCCCTGTAACCTTGCCTTCTACAATAGAACCAACTTCAATTTGCATGCTTCTCCATAATCCTTCCCAGAGGAAAATCCTCCTATGTAAATTTAATCATTCTTCTCACTAATCAGGAACCCTAGCTCCCCATTTCTTTTGGTCTTTCCTTCAAAGGGTCTAATCCCCTTGATTAGCTTCACTTTTGTTTGCGTCAACAAAGACCCGTTCATTCGGCCGGACCAGTCCAAGCTTTTCACGCGCGATCTGTTCTAAATACTCCGGATCATTTAAATGATCTAATTGCTGCTGCAGCTCCTCTGTCTGTTGGTTTGCAGCGCTGATTTTTTCCTCCAGAGCATTAATCTCCTTATTTTTACGCGAAATAGTCACCTGCTGCCAAATCATAATATAAACAAAATAGACCGCAAACCCAAATACCAATAAGACTGTCAAAAATCGCCGTAAATTCAGTCTGCGTTTGCTTCCTGAACCGACTCCCGATTTTGCCTGAGAAGGATGTTTCTCCTGCTTTCCATGCAGCACCTTGCTCACGCCAACTCCGCCTTTCTGCAATTATATACAAAGATATATTTTGATTATACTCTAAAGCAGGTATTTTGTCAACGAAAAATTCATTCTTTTCTTAATTTTCCTGGCTTATATTCACCGTGTTTTATTTTTTCGCTGTTGCGGATTTGATAAATACTGTTCTTTATTTTGTTGTTTTTTTCTTTTTTGCTCGGCCAATCTTTTTTTCTTTTCGGCTTTGCGGCATTTTTTTCTCATTTTCCGCCGCTCAAAACGGAGCCGCATTGCTCCCTCTGCTTTCTGTGCACTTTGCCTAGTATACCATCCCACAACAACAAATGGTTTTTTTATGATACGATAAACCAAACGTAATGGCAATAAAACCATTTTTAATATCCAGGTCAAGATATTGATAAAAATGCCACAGAATCGGATCATAGCATTTGTAATAAAATCTCGAAAAATACATCGATAAATAATAAATCCTGCCACTGTACCTAAAAATCCTTGCCAGCGAAGCTGCCCGCCATTTTTATAAAAAGCCATCCAAAATAAAATAATTCCCGCAAACAGAAAAAAAAGAATATCTTCTGTATTAACAGAAAATCCTGAACCTCCTGCCATTTTTCTCACTGCCCGCAGGACATCATAGAGCAGCGCTAAAACGGATCCAGCCAGCAGCGACCATAAAAAATACGCTATGCCGATATGATAGGACAGTTCCATAATGATGCCCCCTTTATCTGCATATATTTACTGAAATAATCGCGAAAAAAATCCTCCCTGGTTTGACGTTTCTCTGGTTTGGCTGTATTTAATTTCATCGATTTCTCCTTCAATGACCAACTGCCCATCCTCCACATTTAATTTATGGATTCTAAACTCACTGCCAATCACCGTCATTGTTCCCATAGAGGTATAAACCACCACCTTTTCTTCATCGAAACTTTCTACGTCTTCCACCTCCGTAATTGTAAGTTTTTCCCGGTTTTCCATGGTAATAAAATGTCTTTTTTCTTCTTCCATATTCATACCTCCAAAAATATTTCATAGTCCATATCTATTCTGCAATCGCCTATTTTATGAACAACCTTCTACTTTGCATAAAAATAGGGATCCCCGAAGGAATCCCAAAACTGCTAGCATTACCTCTGAATCAAAATGTCATTTTACTGCTGCTCACTGAGTACAGTTAAGAATCGCATCAACATTGCAGCGCCTTCTGCACGGCTGCAATCCATACCCGGGTACAATCTGCCATCATCGCTTCCCTCAAGTATTTTCATATTGCATGCCCATGCAATCGCCTCTTCTGCCCAAGTTGATATAGTTTCCCGGTCTTTGAATTCTTTTAAAATATCACTATCTGCTTCCGTTATTATATTTAGTTTATTTGCCAATCGGTATAACATGACCGCAAAACTTTCCCGGGAAATATAAAGTTCGGGTTCAAATTTTTCGGGAGCAGTTCCCTGGGTTATGCCATTTGCCTCTGCCCAATATACAGCCTCTGCGTACCAGGCATTAGAAACCACATCTTCAAAAATATTTTTTATTTCTGCTGATGGTTCTCCTTCTAAGCGGTAGAGTACCGCCGCAAGCATTGCTCGACTCATAAATTCTTCAGGAGAAAATTTTGTTTCATGCGTTCCTTTAAAGATTTCTCGGTTCGAAACCATCTGGACTGTATCCGCATACCATGCATCCGCTGAAACATCAATAAAACTTTGCTTTTTCTCAGCAATAATTATACTTCCAGATTTTTCAATCCACACACGAAGTCCCTGCGGTGTCACTACCGATTTGCGTATCACTTTTTGTTCATTTTCTTCCAGCAAAAATGCTGCAGAAGCTGCATTGGCCTGGCAAGGTATGGTAATCCAAATACCTTGAAGAGCTTCTGGTATCTGAACTGAAATTTTAACCGCAAGACTTCCATTCTCCTGCTTTGTTATTTCTAATTTGGCCCCAGTTTCTGAATCAGTAACAATGTCTGTAGTGTCATTATCCGTACCGGATCCACCGGAGCCACCTGAACCGCCCGAACCACCAGAACCGCCCGAGCCACCGGAGCCACCTGAACCGCCTGAACCACCAGAACCGCCCGAGCCACCGGAGGATTCTTCATCCGCCTTCGGGACATCGTTCATCGCTTTCCAGCACGCATCCAACACGTTTTGCACCTCATCTTTAGAAACGGCTTTTTCCACAGCCTCGATACCATCCTGAAAAGCCCAAAGCAGTGCTGCTTTGCCCTGTTCGGAATATAAAGTAAGGTCAAAAGCTTCATAAGCTGTTCTCAATGCTGTAGCTGCCCCTTGTTTTTCTTCCGACAATGCTTTTCGTTCATTTAATCGCTCAAACACCTTTGCATCAATCCATTTTTTTTGATTTTCACTAAAAGCTTCATACTGGGTCATCCAATTTTGATATACACTCATTTCGGATGACGTTACCTGCTCCATTGGTTTGGTAGCTGCATCACCAAGCTGTACAATCCAATCTGCCGCTTGCTTTAACTCGATTAATTTGCTGGAGGTTTCTTCCAAGCGCTTCACCACAGCACCACAGACCTCCTCTAGATCTTCAGGCCGGGTCAAATCTGAATATTGATATAATCCTTCTCCTTCCAACTCCTTTAAAGCCAAAAGAGCCTGTTCTGATGTCCACGTGCCATTGCTTTCATTTAAAGAATCAGAAACCAACATACTTAATACCATACTGTGAGATGTCTGCCACCCCTGCAATACCTCATCTACTCTTTGGGTTTTAGTAATAACTTTTTCCATTTGACGAATTCCTGTTTCACAATATAAATTCATCATAAACGAGTCATCAGAGTTTTGTATATCATCTAATGCCGAAGCATATGCTTCTGACAAAACTTCCCAATCTTGTGAAGTGTAATTTTCTGATGCAAACTGTCGAAATGCAGTTTCCAATCGCTCTAAATACGGT
This sequence comes from Ructibacterium gallinarum, assembly GCF_014982785.1. Lineage (GTDB taxonomy): Bacteria > Bacillota > Clostridia > Monoglobales > Monoglobaceae > Ructibacterium > Ructibacterium gallinarum. Next base: position 10,535 of record NZ_JADCKB010000013.1, on the reverse strand, counting down.
TTTTGAATTTCTGATATCGGTGTTCGCCAAATAGCATATAAAGTAACTGTTTCACCTTCCTCTGCTGTCAAATTATAAACCACACTTTGATCTGTATACTGTACTTTTCCTTCAGGACTGCGCGACCATCCTGCAAATTCCAATCCTTCTCTCTCAAAGGTACAGGGCGGTAAAGTAAAACTTCTGTTATAGACTGCACTCTGCTCCGGCATTTCTGAAGTCTCTGTACCGCCATTTGGATCAAAAGCAATTTTATATTGAATTGGCTGCCATTGTGCATAAAGCGTAACTCTGCTTCCCTGCGTCTTTCCTGCCAGATTATGAACCGTTTGCTGATCCGTATAGGAATCGCCAAAACCGCCAGAAACTGTATTCCAAGTACTAAAATTGTGCCCATATCGAGTAAAAGTACACTGAGGAAGCGTAAATTCCTGATCATAAACGGCAGCAATGGAAGACATATTGCCGCTTCCATTATTTCCGGAAAAATAAACAGTATATTGATTGGGCATACGTTTTCCATAAAGCACCTGCCCATTTGCCTGAAATTCTCCTTCTACTCTCTGTCCTCCAAGACTGTCAAAATACCATTCAACCAAATCATATCCTTGTTGAGGGTTCTGCTGCGCATAATCTTCCGGGCGCATAATTAATTTATTTTGCACTGGCAAGTGGATTTCCGTTAAATCATTTTCGCGAATTACTAAACCCTGATCCTCTAAATTTTGATTTTGACTGGCATCCAATGCTTGCAAATGATTTACATCTGCATATAAAAACTTTAATTCCGATAAAGCCTGAATGTCTAAAGAGGTTAGTTGATTGCTGGATGTATCAATGCTTTCCAGCTTAATGCAATCGTTTAGATCAAGCTGTTTGAGCAAATTATTTCTACTGTACAGACTAATCAAAGAGTTACAACTTGCAAGATTTAATTCTTCTAAATAATTGCTTTCACAGTTTAACACGGTAAGCTGAGAGTTACCGGAAAGATCTAAAGAATTTAATTTATTAAAGCTGCAATTTAAGCTGTTTAAAAGCGTATTACTAACCAGGTTTAATTCACGGATCTGATTATAACTGCAATATAATCCTGTTAACTGCGTATTTTGATCTACATGCAATTCCTGAAGATTATTACGACTGCACCTTAAGGTAGTAAGAGCAGAAAATATCTCTATTCCCTTTAAATCTTCAATTGCCAAGCCCGACACATCAATACTTTTAATTTTTTCAATTTCTTCCAAAGTTAAAATCGCATCTGTGCCGGCACCATCTAAATTATTTCGGTTTAAAATCCATTCCCGAAAACGGGCATCTGGAAAATTCGTTTCATTCACCTGCACTTCTTGCAATAATTGTTGCTTTTTTGTATCAGCGGTTGCTCCAGACGGAAACGCCGCAAGCAAAAAACCAATAAAAATTGCTGTAAAGCGAAAGAAATATCTTTTCATTGTTTTTCTCCTTCATCTTAAATTCATTTTTCTACATAAATTAGTTTGCAACTTTTCTTCTCAGATATTCCATTCTTCTGCTTTATTGGGCAGTAAGTTTCTTTTTTCCTTTCTTACCATAAATTTTTACATAAAAAACCTGTCTGTATTTAAGCAGCAAACAGACAGGTTTTCTTCATTTTATGTAAACATTTTTTTCAGGAATGGCCGCAAATTTCCAGCCAAATACAGTGAACCACATATACATACAATTCCATTTTTTTCGGCCATTTTTAGGGCTTTTAAAACAGCTTTTTCAGGATCAGTGACAGGAATAGCCCGTACCCCGTATTTTTCAAAAGCAAAAGCCAGATTTTGGGCATGACAGCATCGCGGCATATCAATTTGCGTGGTGATCGCTCCAGCGGCAATTTCGGCAAAAATTTCTGCGCAGTGTATATAATCCTTATCCTCCATCATTGCTGTACAAAAATACACCGGTTTCTTAAGCTGCCGCAAGGATTCACATAACTTTTCAGCCGCCTGCGGATTGTGTCCCCCATCCAATATAATATTTCCCCCAAATCTTTCAAATCTTGCGACATGCTTTGTCTCTGCAAGTCCTCGCCGAAGTGCCTCTTCCGATATAATAAACCCTTGCTTACGAAGCTGTTGTACGGCTTCTATAACCACCGCAGCATTTTCTGCCTGAAAAGTTCCCTCCAGGCCTAATTGATATATATGGCCGCCGTAAAGCACCTTTTCATCTTCCCATTCCGGCATTGCTGCAAAAAAAAGCGGGACATTTTTTTCATCCGCATATTGTCTAATAACGCGGCATACCTCTACCTCTTGTCCCGGAGAAGAAACTACCGGGCATCCAGGCTTAAAAATACCACATTTTTCCGCTGTAATTTTTTCAATTGTATCCCCAAGATACTGCGTATGATCAAGCCCTATCGCAGTCAGTACAGTCACCAGATTTTTGGAAATCACATTGGTGGCATCTAAACGCCCTCCAAGACCGGTTTCCAGCACAACCAAATCACATTTCTCTTTTGCAAAATAACAAAATGCCACCGCTGTATCCAAAGCAAATTCTGAAACTTCTGTTTTTTCTTTCTCGATCACATTTCGAATGCCAGTTACAATCTCGGACAGTTCTGTGTCAGAAATCTGCTGATCTCCAATACGAATTCTTTCATTAAATCGTTCAATATAAGGTGAAGTAAATAATCCAGTTTTAAATCCAGCACAGGATAAAATTTTTGCCAGCATAGCAGCAACGGAACCTTTGCCATTGGTTCCTGCAATATGAATAAAGCGCAGTTCATCCTGTGGGTTTCCCAAACATTCTAGAAGGCGGCGCAACATCGTATTGCCCAATTTCCGGCTAAATTTTGGCATAGCGTGAATATAAGCAATGGTTTCTTTATAATCCATATCATTCCCTCGGTTTTCTCTGATTTCCTTATTAGTATAGCACAAATTTTTCAAAAAGCAACTAACTTCCTTTCGGCAACAACCGGAATGTTACAATCATGTTAAAATTCCAATATGAGTTTTGTGCAATGTTAAAATTTTTATATAAATTATCAATTATTCAATATTGATTTTCAAAACAAAGTGATTACAATCTATAGAAGAACTGTAACATAACTACGTGAGGAGGGAAGTAGGTATGAAAACAGTAAAATTTCTATTTGGTCTTTTGAAAGGGCAGCGCGTTCGCTACTACACTGCTATTGCCTTAGGAGTAGTGATTTCACTGATTCCGCTCACCAACAACTACCTGGTCAAGGTCATTGTCGATGATGTCATTGTCGCAGGCCGAAATAATTTGTTAATACCCATTTTAATTGCTCTTTTTTGTCTGACACTGGCAAGGGTAAGCATTTGGTATTATGTCCATTATGTCATTGAACGTACCGGTCAGAAAATCATGCTTGATGTCCGGAATCAAGGGTTTAAAAAACTGCTTTCCATGGAATTCAGTTTTTTTGACAAAACCAGGACCGGAGATCTTATGACACGTATGACCGCCGATGTAGATTTTATCCGGCATTTTTTCTCTCATGTATTTTATACACTTATTGAGCAATCCGTATTTTTTCTGGGCGCCCTTTGCTTTATGATGACGGCGGCAGATGTCAGTTTTCTTGTCATGGCCGCCATCGTTATGCCACTGGCAATATACATGGCAGTCAAACTGGCTTTTAGTGTGAAACCCAGATACCGAAAAGTTCGGGAACTCCGTGCTGTGCTGAATACAGTTGCCCAGGAAAACATTGAAGCAAACCGAGTCGTCCGGGCTTTTGTCCGGGAAGATCTGGAACGGGAAAAAATGCGCATCGCAAGTGAAAACTTTAAACTGGAACAATTTAACGTAAACCGTATTTGGCGCCGTTACATGCCATTTCTTTCAAACATTCAAATGCTTTTTACCATTTATAATATTGTAGTCGGCGGCATTCTGGTTATGACAGGCAAAATGTCTATGGGCGATCTTGTCATGTTTAACGGCATGGTCTGGATGATAACCGGACCTTTAACGCAATACGGATTTCTTGCTAACGATGTGGCAAACTGTCTGGCCTCAACTGACAAACTCATTGATCTCTTAAACACCGATACTGAAATTAAACCAGTCAAAGCCGCACCAATCAAAAAACGCATTGATGGAAACATTGATTTCATTAGTGTCAGCTTCGGCTATGACGGAGCAGAACACGCACTGCACGATGCGACCTTCCATGTCAAAGCCGGGGAAACCATCGGATTGATTGGATCCGCCGGCTCCGGAAAATCCACCATCATTAATTTGATCAGCCGGTTTTATGATGTAGATCACGGGGTTATCCTCATTGACGGCGAAGACATCAAAAACATTGATTTGGATACTTTAAGAGGCAGTATCGCTGTGGCACAGCAGGATGTTTTTCTATTTTCCAACACAATTCGTGAAAACATCGCCTTTGGTACTAGCTGGGCGACGGATAAAGATATCATTAAAGCCGCGAAAGCAGCGAAAGCACATGATTTTATTATGGAACTGCCAGAAGGCTATGACACCATTGTAGGCGAACGCGGCGTCGGTTTGTCCGGCGGACAGAAACAACGGCTAACGCTTGCACGGGCTTTACTTCACAATCCTTCTATTCTGGTACTGGACGATACAACTTCAGCATTGGATGCAGAAACCGAACGAGATATTCAGTGGAACCTTTCTGAACTGTTTGGAAACAAGACAGTATTTATTATTTCCCAGAGGATTTCCTCTGTAAAAGATTGTGACCAGATTCTGGTTTTGGAGAATGGAGATATAACCGAGCGAGGAAAGCATCAAGATCTGGTAAACGCTGGCGGATACTATTCCCGAGTCTTCCGACATCAATTCAGTGAACTTGCAGACGCACAGAAAGGCGGTGAACCTGCATGGCAAAAGTAAATACATACGACAGCGATGAAGACCTGAAAATCCACATGAGCAAGGAGCAACTTCATCGTGCGGTCAGCTATATTAAACCATATAAAAAGGAATTTATCCTAACCATTGGAATCATGTTACTTGCTACAGTTACATCTATGTCAACACCGTATCTATTTCAGATCGCACTGGATCAGAAAATTCCAAACAAAGATGTAAAAGGGCTTATTTTCATCGGGATCCTTTGTTTTGTCATTTTTATTTTTTCCATCTGGGCACAAAGCGCACGGTCAAAATTGATGAATTATGTGGGTCACAGCATTATTCATGACTTGCGCTGTGATATGTTCGGACATCTGCAGGAACTTCCGGTCACATATTTTGACACCCGTCCTCACGGCAAAATTCTAGTTCGGGTTGTCAACTATATCAATTCTTTGGCCGACATGTTTTCCAACGGTCTGGTCAATGCACTGATGGAAATGGTATCTTTGTTTGTTATTCTCGGATTCATGTTTGCCATCAATGTAAAACTGACCTTAATTTCGCTGATTGGCTTTCCACTTTTGGTATTCTTTATTATTAAACTGAAAGCCATTCACCGCCGGGCATGGCAGGCATACAGCGACAAAAATTCCAATTTAAACGCATATCTTCACGAAAGCATTAACGGAGTTCGTATCACACAGGCATTTGTTAAAGAGCGTTCCAACAGCCGTATTTTTTCCCGCTTGTCCAGCGATACACTACGGGCATGGATGCGTGCAAAACTGATTGAATTTTCTATCTGGCCTACCTCAACCATCATTTCAGAGCTGAGTGTCATTGTGATTTATTTTATTGGTGCAGCCGCCATCGCCCGCGAAGAACTTAGTGTCGGTGTCATTATCGCAATTATAAGCTATATCTGGCGTTTCTGGACACCAATTAACAACATGAGTAACATTTACAATCAAATTATGACCAATATGGCATATCTGGAACGCATCTTTGAGGTAATCGAGGAAGACACTGTAATCAAGGATGCGCCCAACGCCACTGTGATGCCGGACGTAAAAGGTGATGTTGCCTTTGAGCACGTCACTTTTGGATATGAGGAAGGCGAAAATATTTTAGAAAATCTTTCCTTTTCCTATCCTGCTGGAACGATGGTGGCTCTAGTGGGACAGACAGGAGCCGGAAAATCTACGGTTGCCAATTTACTGGGAAGATATTATGACATCCAAAGCGGAAGAATCACCATTGACGGTATTGATATCAAAAGTGTTACCATCAAATCCCTTCGGGAACAGCTTGGCTTTATGTTACAGGACAGTTTTGTGTTTAGCGGAACGATTATGGAAAATATTCGATACGGGCGACTGGAGGCCACAGACGAAGAAGTCATTGCCGCGGCCAAAGCAGTCAATGCCCATGACTTTATTTCAGAGCTTCCAAACGGATATCAAACCGCTGTCAGCGAACGCGGAAGCATGCTTTCCGCCGGCCAGCGCCAGCTGATTTCTTTGGCACGCGCCATGCTGAAAAACCCCAGAGTTCTGGTTCTGGATGAAGCCACCTCCAGCATTGACACCGAAACAGAAATCAAAATCATGGAGGGTATTGCCGCAATTTTAAAAAACCGCACCTCTTTTGTGATTGCCCACCGCCTTTCCACCATTAAATCTGCAGATGTTATTTTGGTCATTGGCAACAAGGGAATTATAGAAAAAGGTTCTCATGAAGAACTTCTGGCACTGGATGGAGAATATGCAAAGCTATATAAAACCCAAACCTCCCTTGCAAACTAAAATATGCCCATTCTCAAAACCTGGAAAACCCTGGGCTGAAAATTCCCCATCCTTTATTGATATGGATGGGGAATTTTTAATGAATTCTTAAGCAAAATATTTTACGTTTTCTGATTGACTTCTTGCATTCGAGGAAGCGGACAATGCATTGCGGCATCCGCTTCATTCCATTTCACCGTGTATCCGGCTCCATGAGAACAGAAAACAGAATCCGGCGTATTCTCTACATCTCTTTCCCGTTCATAATGGAATCGTTCTATAACCTCTTCAGAATTATGACATGGAACATATCCGCCGAATTCCATAGACAGATGTCCTCTTCCCTTTGTAATTTCTGCCAATTCCGTGCTGTACTGCATAAATTCAGAAGCGGGTGCCGTTCCAGTGATAACAGCTTCCTCCCCTGCTATCTCCGGAGACTGAAAATCACCACAATATTTTTGAATGTCCGACATGATTCTTCCAATGCACTCTGATGGACAGGCAATACGAAATTGATATATAGGTTCTAAAACTCTGCATTTTGCTTTGAAAAGGCCTTGGCGAATTGCCCTATATACCGCCTCGCGGAAATCTCCTCCTTCAGTATGCTTCAAATGCGCCCGACCCGTCAAAAGCACTACCTTTACGTCTGTTAAAGGCATTCCAGTCAAAACACCTTTATGGACTTTTTCATAGATATGTGTGCGAATCAAATTTTGATAAGAAACATCCAAAACATCCACAGAGCACCGGCTTTCAAAAACAATCCCGCTTCCTGCCGGGGCGGGTTCGAGCAGTAATCGCACTTCGGCATAGTGCCGAAGAGGCTCAAAATGTCCGGAACCAATCACAGGCTCTGTAATGGTTTCATAATAAAGTACTTCCGGCGCTTCGAATTCAATTTTCATTCCAAAACGAGTTTCCATTAACTCTTTTAAAATTTCCATCTGCACTGTTCCCATCAAGCAAACCCTCAACTGATTGAGGGTAGCATCATATTCCACCGAAAGCATTGGTTCTTCATCTTCCAAGATTTTCAAATAGGAGAGCAGTGTTTGAACGGGAACCGCTGCACTGCACCGCACACGAGAAAACAGAACCGGACGAAAATGCCAATTTTCTTCTCCTGAATTTTTACCTATATATTGTCCGCATTTAACGCTCAAACCCGTAACAGCACATAGTTCTCCTGCTTCAGACCGTGAAATGCTTACCGCTTTATTTCCCCGAAAACGATACATCTCATGCACTTTTTCATCTCGATTCCGTGAAAGAATTTTATCTTTCACCTGCAGTGTACCGGACAATATTTTCAAAAAAGCAAGGCGATTTTTCCCGTCATTTCGTATTTTATATACAAACGCGGAAAAATCATCGTCCTTGTTTTCTATTACGGAGGGCTGTGCCAATAAATGAAATGCCCCCAAAAAACTTTCTACCCCAGCCCCATTCAAGGCCGAGCCATAAAACACGGGGAAAATTTCTCCTGCACAAAACAATTTCTGTGCCGCACTCAAATACTCTTCCTCTTCAGCAGAACCAATCAAATATTTTTCCAGCAATATTTCGTCTCGTTCTGCCAGAAATTCTGCCGTAGGCGCTGTCCATACAGCTGCATTTTCACACATTTTAAATGCATTTTTACTCAATCTGTTTTTTATATCCTCAAAAACTTTTTCCACATCCGCCCCTTCACGATCCATTTTATTCACAAAAATCGCTGTTGGAATATGGAATTGACGCAATACGTTCCACAAAGCCAAAGTATGTCCCTGAATTCCCTCTACGCCGCTGATCACCAAAATCGCAAAATCCAAAACCTTAAGGCACCGTTCTGTCTCGGCAGCAAAATCTGTATGTCCTGGTGTATCCAGCAAGGTATAAGTATCACCGCCATAAGAAAATAAAGCCTGATCCGAAAAAATAGTAATGCCGCGTTCTTTTTCAATGTAATGACTATCAAGCAGCGTATCACCATGATCCACTCTTCCTGCCTTGCGGAGTGCTCCGTTTAGAAATAACAGCCGCTCCGACAAAGTGGTTTTTCCCGCATCAACATGCGCTGTAATACCAATGATTTTATTCATATATTCTTCCTCTATACCTTATCCAAATTTATAATAATATTATACGTATAGGGCTGTCTTTTGTCAAACAGGAAGTACAGTAAAAAGGATAAAAATCTTTTAAAAATGGCATAAAGGAAACAAGCACACAATATACTGGTATAAAATGAAGTACGAATTTTGAGGAGGATGTGTATGGATAGCTACAATAATATTTATCGAGATATTGCCAATCGAACACAAGGCGATATCTACATCGGGGTTGTAGGTCCCGTTCGTACCGGCAAGTCAACATTCATAAAAAAATTTATGGACCTGGTTGTACTGCCCAGAATGGATAACGACTTTAAACGCGCCCGAGCAATGGATGAACTTCCGCAAAGTGCTGGCGGCCGCACCATTATGACAACAGAACCTAAATTTATTCCAAATGAAGCGGTTGAAATTTCAGTGGGAGATTCTACCAGCTTTAAAATGCGTATGATCGACTGCGTAGGTTATATTGTAGAAGGAGCCAGAGGGTATATCGAAGATGAAATGCCTAGAATGGTCATGAGCCCATGGGCGGATGAGCCCATTCCTTTTGCAGAAGCCGCCGAAATTGGTACAAGAAAGGTCATTGCAGACCATTCCACCGTAGGCATTGTCGTTACAACTGACGGCAGTATCACGGAAATTGATCGAAGCGACTACCAAGACGCCGAATCTCGCGTTATTCGAGAACTGCAGGAACTAAATAAACCATTTGTGGTAGTATTAAACAGTACGCAGCCTAACTCCGCACAAGCTCAAAAATGCTGTCAGGAGATAAAAGAAAAATTTGGCGTTACCGTTATTCCTTTAAATTGTATGGAAGCAAGCGAACAGGATATTGACCTGGTTATGCAGCAAATTCTGTACGAATTTCCATTAAAAGAAGTTGGAATTGATATTCCAAGCTGGATTTTAACGCTTCCTTCCGGCAATCCACTTCGTTCAGGCCTTTGTGATGCTGTTTTTCAAGCATCAGAAAACATGATAAAAATTTCAGATCTGATGCACCTTCCTGACAAACTTCAGGAATGCGAATATGTCAACCGAGCCGATGTTGCTCGCATTGACGCAGGAGAAGGCACAGCAGAAATTCATATTATGATACCAGAAAAACTATTTTATGAAACAGTAAAAACTCAGTCTGGTTTTGATATAAATGACAAAGAAGCCCTCTTACAACTCATGTGCAAGCTTGCTGAAATGAAAAAAGAATATGATAAAATTGCGCCTGCCTTAACAGCGGTAAAACAAAAGGGATATGGAATTGTGACTCCTTCGCTTGAAGAATTGACCCTGGAAGAACCGGAAATTGTAAAACAAGGTAGCCGGTTTGGCGTTCGCTTAAAAGCAAGCGCTCCTTCCATCCATATGATCCGAGCTGATATTGAAACAGAGGTTAGTCCAATTGTAGGTACCGAACGTCAGTCGGAAGAATTGGTTCATTATTTGCTTAATGAATTTGAAAATGATACCAAAAAAATATGGGAATCCAATATTTTTGGAAAATCCTTGCATGAACTTGTTAACGAAGGGCTTCATAACAAACTTTACCGTATGCCTGATGATGCCCAAATGAAGCTGCAAGAGACACTGCAAAAGATCATTAACGAAGGCAGCGGCGGTATGATCTGTATTATTTTATAATTTATTTTACATCCTCCGGATAGAAATGAACTATTGGACTGCCCCAATTTGTGCGGACAGTACAAAAACGCCCTTGATGGTAGGATAAATTAAAGATTTAAGCAATATACTGACTTCGTTTTTCAAGCGGAGTCAGTTTTGTTTTTATTTGTATTCTTTC